>JAGWAJ010000031.1 GCA_021296475.1 Acidobacteriota bacterium | reverse complement strand
CGTAGCTCAGTTGGTTAGAGCGCCTGCTTGACATGCAGGAGGTCGGCGGTTCAAGTCCGCCCGTGCCTACCATGTTCCACACCTCGGCTGCCCGGCCCGAAGTCACCGCCACCGTATGAGTCAGGTCACCGTCACGCTGCCGGATGGATCCACGAGAGGGGTGCCCGCGGGCACCCCAGCCGTGGAAGTGGCGGCGGGAATCTCGCCCCGCCTCGCCAGGCAGGCACTCGCGGCGATGGTCGACGGACGCATGGTCGACCTGACGCATGCGCTCGACGCCGATGCCCAGGTGCGCTTCGTGACGCCCGACGCCCCCGAGGCGCTGGACCTCTACCGGCACAGCACCGCGCATCTGCTCGCCGCCGCCGTGACGGCGCTCTTCCCGGAGGCGCAGTGCGGCATCGGGCCGCCCATCGACGACGGCTTCTTCTACGACTTCGTCGTGGACCGCCCCTTCGTCCCCGAGGACCTCGAGGCGATCGAGCGCAAGATGGCCGAGCTCGCCTCCCGCGACCTGCGCTACGAGCGCAAGATGCTGCCGAAAGCGGAGGCGAAGGCATTCTTCGGCGACCGGGGCGAGCCGCTGAAGGTGGAGCTGATCGAGGAGAAGGGCGGGCCCGTCGTCTCGTGCTACACGATCGAGGACGCCTTCATCGACTTCTGCACCGGCCCGCACGTCCCGTCGACGGGGCGGCTGAAGGCGTTCAAGGTGCTGTCGAGCTCGAACGCGTACTGGAAGGGGGACGCCCGCAACCAGCCGATGCAGCGGATCTACGGTACCGCGTTCTTCAAGGACTCGGCACTGAAGACGCACCTGCACCGCATCGAGCAGGCGAAGGAGCGCGACCACCGGAAGCTCGGCCGGGAGCTCGGGCTGTTCACCTTCCATCCCTGGGCGCCCGGAGCCCCGTTCTGGCAGGGGAAGGGTACGACCCTCTACCGCCTGCTGGCCGACTACATGCGCGACACGTTGTCGGGAGAAGGCTACGTGGAGGTGCGCACCCCGCTCCTCTTCAACAAGGCACTCTGGGAGACGTCCGGCCACTGGGACCACTACCGGGACAACATGTTCCTGGTGCAGGGCGATTCGGCCGGCGACGGGAACAGCGGGCGGCACGGCGCCGGGAGCGACACCGAGGCGGCGGACGGCGACGGCCGGAGGGTGCGGCTGGACTATGCCCTGAAGGCGATGAACTGTCCGGCCCACATGCTGATGTTCGCCAGCGAGGGCCGCAGCTACCGCGACCTGCCGCTGCGGTTCCACGACCAGGGCGTGCTGCACCGGAACGAGGCGTCCGGTGTGGTGGGCGGGTTGACCCGCGTCCGTCAGCTCTCGCAGGACGACGCCCACTGCTTCATCACCGAGGACCAGATAGGCGAGGAGGTCGAGCGGCTGCTGCGGCTCGTCGACCGCGTCTACGGCGACTTCGGGCTCGAGTACGCCCTGGAGCTGTCGACGCGCCCCGACGACTACCTCGGCAGCGCCGCCACGTGGGACCATGCCGAGGCGCAGCTCAAAGCGGCCATCGAGGCCACCGGGGCCCGCTTCACGATCTCCGAGGGCGACGGCAGCTTCTACGGGCCCAAGATCGACATGCACGTCACCGACGCCCTCGGACGCCGGTGGCAGTGCGCCACGATCCAGCTCGACTACCAGATGCCCGAGCGCTTCGGCCTGAAGTACACCGGGGCCGACAACACCGAGCACACCCCGGTCCTGATTCACCGGGCCATATTCGGCAGCTTCGAGCGCTTCATCGCGCTCCTGATCGAGCACTACGGCGGAGCGTTCCCGCTCTGGCTCGCTCCGGTGCAGGCGCGGGTCCTCTCGATCGCCGACCGTCACGCCGAGTACGCCGCCTCCGTCCGCGACCGGCTGGCCGCGGCGGGCCTGCGCGTCGAGGCGGACGCGCGGCAGGAGAAGATCGGCCTCAAGATTCGCGAGGCCCAGCTCCAGAAGATTCCCTACATGCTGGTCGTCGGCGACCGGGAGGCCGACGGCGGCACGGTGGCGGTGCGGAGCCGGAAGGGCGGCGACCAGGGCGCGCAGCCGGTCGACGCGGTGATCGCCGCGCTCGACGAGGAGACGCGGCGGAAACGGGACCGGGCAGCGAAGTAAACTACGGCGGCCAGGAAAGGAGCCTCCTATTCCTCCAGGACGCGGGCCACGCGGCCCACGACGCGACTTTCGCCAGAACCGCACGCGAGTGAACGAGCGCATTCGCGTGCGGGAGATTCGCGTCATAGACGACACCGGCACCCAGCTCGGCGTGATGTCGCCGCAGCAGGCGCTCGCCGTCGCGCGCGAGAAGGGGCTCGACCTCGTCGAGATCTCACCGACCGCGCAGCCGCCCGTCTGTCGCATCATGGACTTCGGGCGCTACCAGTACGAGGAGCAGAAGCGGACACGGCAGGCCCGCAAGCACCAGAAGACGATCGAGGTCAAGGAGATCAAGTTCCGGCCGAAGGTCGACGAGCACGACTACCAGTTCAAGAAGAAGCACGTCGAGCGCTTCCTCGAGCACGGTGACAAGGTGAAGGCGACCATCTTCTTCCGCGGGCGCGAGATGGCCCACCCCGAGTTCGGCCGCCACATCCTGGATCGGCTGGTGGACGAGTTGCAGGAAGTGGCGCTGCAGGAGACCGTGCCCCGGATGGAAGGGAACCAGATGCACACGATACTGTCGAGCCGGACCGTCGGGAAGAAGGGCCGGTGACGGGGACTCCACGATGCCCAAGCTGAAGACGCACCGCGGCGCCGCCAAGCGCTTCAACCGCACCGGCAGTGGCAAGATCAGCCGGAGCAAGGCGTTTCGCCGCCACATCATGACCAGCAAGACGACCAAGCAGAAGCGCGGCCTGCGCGGCAAGACCACGGCGACCGACGCCGATGCGCCGCGCATCGCCCGGATGATCCCCTACAAGTAGATCGAAGAGCAGCACGATGCCTCGAGTGAAACGCGGAACCGTGCGGCGCGCGAAGCGACGCCGCCTGCTGGCCCGGGCCAAGGGCTACTACCAGACGAAGAGCAAGCTGTACCGCGCCGCCAAGGAGGCCGTCGACACCTCGCTGAACTATGCGTTCGTCGGCCGCAAGCGCAAGAAGCGGGACTTTCGGCGGCTCTGGATTACGCGGATCGGCGCCGGCGCCCGCCAGCACGGACTGAGCTACAGCCGGTTCATGAACGGCCTCCAGCGGGCCGGCATCGGGCTCGATCGGAAGGCGCTGGCCGAGCTTGCCGCCCGCGAACCGGACGCTTTCGCGCACCTCGTCCGGCAGGCCAGCGCGGCACTCGATCCGGGCCCCGCGGCATAGCGCCTCCCGCCGGCCCCCGGGCGGACTCCTCGATGGCTCCCCTTGCCACGGTCGAAGACGTGCGTGCCGCTTTCGCGGCCGGGTTGCGCGACGTAGCCTCACCCGCCGATCTGCAGGAGCTCCGCAACCGCTTTCTCGGCCGCAAGCGCGGTGCCGTGACCGCGCTTCTCCGATCGGTCGCCGAGGCCTCCCCGGACGAGCGCCGGGAGCTCGGTCGGCAGGCCAACGCCCTGAAGCAGGAGATCGAGCAGGCTCTGGCGGCGCGGCGCGAGGCGTCGGCAGCCGACGCCCCAACCGCGGGCGATGACGGCAGACACTCCCCGACCGAGAAGCCCGCCGCGGCCGAAGGCAGCGCAGGGGCCGAGGTTGCCCGCGGCTCGGGTGTGCACGACCGGATTTCCGGCAGAGGCGCACCGGCCGCGCCCCTGTCGAGCGCCGTGCTCGACGTAACACTGCCCGGCCGCGAGGTCAGGGTCGGCCATCGCCACCCCCTGACCGCCGTCCGCGAGGAGATCGAGGAGATCTTCACCGGCCTCGGCTTCGAGGTGGTCGAGGGTCCGGAGGTCGAGGACGACTACCACAACTTCGAGGCCCTCAACATGCCGCCGGAGCACCCGGCTCGCGACATGCAGGACACCCTGTACCTCGACGCGCCGCTGCGGACGCGCTCCGACCGGCCCGGCACCCTGCTTCGGACGCACACCTCCGGCGTGCAGATCCGCTACATGGAGACCCACGAGCCGCCGGTGCGCATCATCGCGCCCGGGGTCGTCTACCGGCGCGACACCCCCGACCTGACGCACTCGCCGATGTTCCAGCAGGTGGAGGGCCTCCTGGTCGACGAGGACGTCACGATGACCGACCTCAAGGGCACGCTGGAGTGCTTCCTGCAGCGGCTCTTCACGCCGGACACGCAGGTGATGTTCCGCCCCAGCTTCTTCCCCTACACCGAGCCGAGCGCCGAGGTGTTCATGAGCTGCGTCTTCTGCCGCGGCGACGGCTGCGCGGTCTGCAAGCGGACCGGGTGGCTGGAGGTGCTCGGCAGCGGCATGGTGCACCCGGCAGTGCTCGAAGCGGTCGGCTACGACTCGGAACGCCTGACCGGCTGGGCGTTCGGCGTCGGTATCGACCGACTCGCCATCCTCAAGTACCGCGTGCAGGACATCCGCGCGTTCTACGAGAACGATCTGCAGTTGTTGGAGCAGTTTCCGTTGTGAGAATCCTCGTCTCGTGGCTGCGGGAGATCGTCCCGGTCCCGGTCGGGATCGACGACCTGGCCGAGGCGCTCACCCGGCACGGCTTCGAGGTGTCGTCCGTCGACCCCGCTCCGGAGATTCCGGGCCGGCCGGCGGCGGGCCCCGACGCCGTGCTCGACCTCGAGATCACGACCAATCGGCCCGACTGCCTGAGCGTCCTCGGGATCGCTCGCGAGGTAGCCGCCATCTACGCCAACCCGCTGCGCTGGCCGCCCCTGGCCGAACCGCCCGCGGCCAACGCGGAGGTTGCGGTGACCATCGAGGAGGCGGGCGCAGCCGCCTGCCCGCGCTACGCTTCATCATTGGCCGACGTCCGGGTGGCGCCCTCGCCGGCGTGGATGGCGGCGCGCCTGGAGGCGGCCGGCGTCCGGCCGATCAACGGCGTGGTCGACGTGACCAACTACGTGATGCTGGAGCTCGGCCACCCGATGCACGCCTTCGACCTCGACCGGCTCGCGGGTGCAGAGTTGCGCGTCCGTCCGGCCCGACCCGCGGAGACCGTCCGCACCCTGGACGGCGAGACGCGCGCGCTCGGCGACGACATGCTGGTCATCGCCGACGCGGAACGGGCGCAGGCGGTGGCCGGAGTCATGGGGGGAGCCGACTCCGAGGTGACCGGGGCGACCGCCCGGGTCGCGCTCGAGAGCGCGTGGTTCGACCCGATCTCGGTCCGCCGCACGAGCCGGCGGCTGGCGCTGTCGACCGACGCGTCGTACCGCTTCGAGCGCGGCGCGGACATCGACGCTCCGGTCCGCGCGATGCGGCGGGCCCACGCCCTGCTGGCGGAGATCGGAGCGGGTGCGCCGCGGGGCGGCATCGCGGACTGCTACCCCGCCCCCCGCACGCCGACTACCGTCGCGCTGCGCCATGCGCGGATCGGTCGCGTGCTCGGCATAGACGTCGCTCCGGATTTCGTCCCCGTCATCCTGGAACGGCTCGGCTTCCGCATCGAGACGGGGCCGGACGAGGCGGGCGCCCCGACGTGGCGCGTGACGGCGCCGGGGCACCGCGTCGACGTCCACCGCGAGATCGATCTGATCGAGGAGGTGGCCCGGCACCACGGCTACCACCGGCTGCCCTCGACGTTCCCGCCGCTGCGGCGTCCGCCGGCGGCTCCGGCGGACTCGCTCGAGCGGCGGCGGTTGCTGCGCCGCGTCCTGACCGCCGGCGGATGCTCAGAAGCGATCACCTACGGCTTCATCGAGGAGGCGGCCGGGCGGCCGTTCGTCGCCGGCGGCGACGAGCTGGTGCGACTCGCCAACCCGCTGTCCGAGACGTACGCCGTGCTGCGCCCGGCGCTGCTTCCGGGACTTGTCGACGCGCTCGTCTACAATCGGCGGCGCGGGCGGCGCGACATCCGCCTCTTCGAGATCGGCAGGCGTTTCAGTGCGGCGGCGGGCGAGACGCCCGGGGTCGCCGTCGTCGTTGCCGGATCGGCCGCGCCGGAGCATTGGGGCGACGGCCAGCGCTGGCGGACCGGGGACCGCGGCGGGCGGGTGCCGCCGGCCGACTTCTACGACCTCGCGGGCATCGTCGAGCGCCTGCTCGACGCGCTCGGCGTCGCGCCCGCGTTCGCCGCGCCGGCCGGCGCCGGACCGGCCTGGTTCGTCCCGGGGCGGTCCGCGGTCGTGCAGGCCTCCGCTCCCGGGGAAGGGACGCTGGTGACCCTGGGCCATGCAGGCCAGCTCGAACCGGCCGTCGCCGCCGCCCGCGGCCTGCCGGCTGGGAGCGGCGCGATACATGCAGCGGAACTCGATCTCGACGCAGTCGTCCGCGCGGGCGGCGACCGCCGTCGCCTCGTCGCGTCGCCTCCGCCGCGCTTTCCGGCGATCGTCCGCGACATCGCAATCGCCGTCGAGCGCACCTTGCCTGCCGCCGCGGTTCGTGAGACGATCCGGGCCGTCGCGCCCGACTCGCTGGTAGCGGTTCGCGCCTTCGATCGCTACGAGGGGCCGGGCATCGGCGAGGGGCAGGTCAGCCTCGCGTTCCGGCTGACTTTCCGCCGCGGCGACCGGACGCTCACCGACGCGGAGGTGCAGCGGACGATGCGGGAGATCGGGACGGCACTCAGGACCACCCACCAGGCTACCTTCCGATAGACGGGCGGCGCAGGAGCGAGCGGGAAATGGCGAACAGAGAATCCATCGTCGCGGTCGAGTCCGTCGACATCGAGACCATCGGGCGCCTTGCCGAGAAAGTGAACGCGCTCGTCGGCCTGCTCGACCGGACGCGCGCCGAGCTGGCCCAGACGACGGAGGCGAACGACCACCTGAGCAAGGAGGTCGATCGGCTCCGCGCGCAGGTGGCTGCCGCCGACGGGGAGCGGGAACAGGTCCGCACCCGCGTCTCGGAGATGCTCACGCAGCTCGACGCGCTGGACCTGTAGGTCGCCCGGCGATTCCCATGGCGGACGCGGGCGAGGGCGTCGTCCTGGTGGAGGTTTGCGGCCGGCAGTATCCGATCCGCAGCGACCTCGACGAGACGTACGTCACGGAGCTCGCCCGCTACGTGGACCGGAAGATCCGGACGACCGCCAAGCACGCCCACGGCGCCGATTCACTCCAGGTTGCGGTCCTGGCGGCGCTGAACATCGCGGACGAGTACTTCCGCTACCGCAATCGCCAGCCCGCCTCGCCCGACGATGTCCGGCGCCGCACCGACGAGCTCGAGGCGCTGGTCGATCGGGCGATCGCCGACAGCGTCGAACCGGACGAGTAGCGCCCGGCGAGCCTGCTTCGAAGTCCTCGCATCGAGGAGACTTCCCCTGCGCCCGGCGGCCCGCGCCCACCGGCGACAGCCGTTCTCCCACCCGCGAACCCCGGACGCGCCCAGCGAGCGCCGGGAGTTTCGCACCCGCGATCCTTGCCACCCGCCAGGCTTCGTTCTAAGATGATGTCGGGAAACGGCATGAGGGTCGGACCCGCGGGGAGCACCCCGCGGCCGCCATGCGGATTTCGAGCTCCCTGCGGTGTACGTGATGGTTTTGGAGGCTCGTTTGAGCCATTGCTGTATTGAAAGAGAGTTGCGACGCTTCGCCGTGTGCATGCCTCCGCGCGAGGAAGCCTTAGAGGCGGGGTACTGACCTAGCGGCTCCACCTGCTCAGGCAGGTTCATACGACCTCCCCACACGGCAGTTCGCGGGGTTTCGTCCGTACTGGTGTGCCGGCGTGCCGCGCCCCTCGCACGGGGGATCGCGCATGCAACTCCTTCCAGGCTTCGCCGGTGCACTCGCGGGCGCGATAGCGGCCCTCGCCGTCTTCCTGCTCTGGATCGCCAGCCGGAAGCGCCTCGCCGCCCGCACCCTGGGCGAGGCCCGGACCGAGGCCTCGCGCCTGAGGCTGGAGGCCCGACGCGAGGCCGAGAGGGCCAGCAAGGAGACCCTTCTCTCCGCACGTGAGCGCTCGCACGAGTTGCTGCGAGACGCCGAGACCCAGATCCGCGACCGGCGCGCCAAGATCGCAGACCTCGACAAGCAGGTGGCCGACCGGGCGCGGGTGCTGGCCGACCGGGAGGCCGCGCTCAAGCGCGCCGAGGCGAGCGTCCGCCGACGCGAAGAGTCGGTCACCGAGCAGGAGCGCGCGGCAGCCGCCGAGGAAGTGCGCTGTCGGGAACTGGCCGACCGTGCGAAACGGGAGCTGCAGCGCGTCTCGGGGATGACGGCCGACGAGGCCAAGGAAATCCTGCTCCACCAGCTCGAGTCGGACGCACGGCGCGATGCCGCCAACCTCGTCAAGAGGCTCGAGCACGAAGCCCGGGAGGTAGCCGCCGACAAGGCCAGGCACATCATCACGGAGGCCATCCAGCGCAGCGCCGCCGATCACGCGATCGAGACGACGGTCTCGGTGGTCGATCTGCCGAGCGACGATCTCAAGGGCCGCATCATCGGCCGCGAGGGGCGCAACATCCGGGCCCTGGAGACCGCCACCGGCGTCGAGCTCATCGTCGACGACACGCCCGGCGCGATCATCCTGTCGAGCTTCGATCCCTACCGGCGCGAGATCGCCAAGGTATCGATCGAGCGGCTCATCGCCGACGGGCGCATACACCCCGCGCGGATCGAGGAGGTGGTCGAGCGGGTCCGCTCGGAGGTCGACGAGGCGGTGCTGAAGGAGGGCGAGGCGGCCGCGTTCGAGCTCGGCCTGCACGACATGCACGCGGAGATCCACCGCATGATGGGCCGGCTCCGGTTTCGGACCAGCTACGGGCAGAACGTACTGGCCCATTCCAAGGAGGTCGCCTACCTGGCCGGCGTCATGGCCCGCGAGGTCGGCCTCGACGCGCACACGACGATCCGCGCCGCCTTCGTCCACGACATCGGCAAGGCGATGGACCGCGAGCTGGAGGGGACGCACCTGGAGATCGGCATCGAGTTCCTCAAGCGCCACGGCGAGAACTCGGCCGTCGTCGACGCCATGGCCGCCCATCACATGGACATCGACTGGCCATCGCTCGAGTCGATGCTCGTGCAGGCCGCGGACGCAATCTCGGCCGCGCGGCCCGGCGCGCGGCGCGACATCCTCGAGTCCTACGTGAAGCGACTGGAGAAGCTCGAGCATATCGCCGACTCGTTCGAGGGAGTGTCGAAGGCCTTCGCCCTGCAGGCCGGCCGCGAGATCCGCATCATGGTCGAGAGCGACTCGGTCTCCGACGAGGAGGCCGTCTGGCTGTCCAAGGACATCGCGAAGCGCGTGGAGAACGAGCTCGAGTACCCGGGGCAGATCAAGGTCACCGTGATTCGGGAGACCCGGGCAATCGACTACGCGCGTTGACGCCCGCTTCCCAGCCCGACGACCCTTCGTGCCTGCGCCCGAACCCGCAATCACCGTCGCCGACCTGGGCGAGCGCGCCGTCGTGGCGCGGATTCACGCCCGGGTGCCGCCGCCCCCCGCCGGCGTCACCGTCGGCATCGGCGACGACGCAGCCGTGGTCGAGCCGGACCGCGGCGCGCTGACCGTCGTCACCACCGACACCCTGGTCGAAGGAGTGCACTTCGACCCCATTCTCGGCTCCACGGCCGACGCGGGGCACAAGGCGCTGGCCGTCAACCTCAGCGACCTCGCCGCGATGGGCGCTCGCCCCCGCTACGCGCTGCTCGCCCTGTCGCTGCCCGCGTCGTGCCCGATCGCGGACGTCGATGCTCTCGTCGACGCGCTCGTCGCGCTGGCCGCACGGCATCGGACGGCGCTCATCGGCGGAGATGTCACTGCCTCCCCCGGACCGCTCGTCGTCGGGGTGACCGCGGTCGGAAGCGTCGGTCGCCGACGCGTGCTGCGACGGGACGCAGCGCGGCCGGGTGACATCGTCTACGTCAGCGGCGCGCTTGGAGCCGCAGCGGCCGGGCTCGCGGCGCTCCGGACTCGGACGGAGGCGCCAGGGCCCGCGCGCGGCGACCCTGGCGACCCTCCGGAAGCGGCGTCCGGCAGGAGCGCCGGCCCGGCTCCGGACGCCCGCCCCGGCTCCGGCCTCGAAGGCTGTGTCGAGCGCCACCGGCGCCCCGAACCGCGCGTCTCCCTCGGAGTCGCGCTCGGCCGCAACCGGGCGGCCCGCGCCTGCATCGACCTCAGCGACGGCCTCGGCGACGCGGTGCACCGCATCGCCGCCGGCAGCCACGCCGGCGTCGAGCTCGACGCCGAGGCGCTGCCGATCGACCCTGCGGCGAGCGCCTGGTTCGCTGCCACGGGCCTCGATCCGGTCCTCGCCGCCCTCGACGGCGGCGAGGACTACGAGCTCGCCTTCACCAGCCCGCCGCGCTTCCGCGGTCGACTCCGTCACGTGCGCCAACAGATCCGCGGCTTGGCGATGACGCCCGTCGGTGTCGTCACGAAGGACCCCGGCGTCCGCCTCCGCCGCGGCGGCAAGGACGAACCCCTCCCCCGCGGCTACGAGCACTTCTCGCCCCGCAAGTGACGGGCGGCCTCGCCGGAGTGCAGGAGCGACGCAGTGCACCTGCGCCCAAGGTCGCGTCGATCGGCCGGCAGCGAGACGCCGCATAGCGTCTCGGAAAACAAGGTCGCGTCGATCAGCCGGCAGCGAGACGCCGTATACCGTCCCGGAACACCTGGAAGCTCCTCGACTGGTTCCGGTCCACATCCATGTGCGAGCTACTTCCGATCCAGGTAATCGCTGTACCAGAGACCGCCGAGCGGCAGCCCCTCCTCGACCATGGCACGGACGATCTCGTCGTCGCTGGCCCGCGCGATGGTGGGGAAGCCGTCCGGCTGCTTCTCCAGTATCCAGGTTTCCTCGGGCTTCAACGCGTCCACGAAGTACGGCTGGTGCGTGGTGACGAAGATCTGCGGGGCGTTCTTCCTTCCGGTTGCATGCTCCCGCAGTTCCTCGGCCAGGATCTCGAGCAGCTTGTGGTACAGGCCGTTCTCGGGCGGTCAGCGGCGTCAGCGGCTTCGCGTGCTGCGTGTTCCACAGGCGGCCGAGCGTCAGGCGCTTGAGTACGCGGTAGTTGGCGATCCGGATTCCTTCGATCTTCGCCATGCCGTCAGCCTTCTACGCTGGCTCCCGGCAGGCGGACCGGGCGTGCCGCGAGCTTCATCAGCCTACACCGGACAGTTCCGGCCCCACCGGCCCCGCCGCCGGGGCGCCGCGCTCCTGATCCTTGTACTGCAGCAGGTAGAGCGTGTGGTAGAGCCCGCGGCGAGCCAGGAGTTGCTGGTGGCTCCCGACCTCGCGGAGCTCGCCCCGGTGGAAGACGAGGATCTTGTCCATGTCCTGAACGGTCGACAGGCGGTGGGCGATGGCAATGGTGGTGCGGCCCTCCATCAGGACCCGCAACGCGTCCTGGATGAGTCGCTCGGTGTCGGTGTCGACGCTCGACGTCGCCTCGTCGAGCACCAACACGTCGGGCGCGAAGGCGAGCGCACGCGCAAACGACAGCAACTGCCGCTGCCCCGCCGAAAGCGTTGCGCCCCGCTCTCCGACCGCCGCGTCGAGCCCGCCCGGCAACCGCGCGATGAAGCGGTCGGCCCGAACGGCGACGATCGCGCCCCGGACGTCGACCTCCGTGATGCCGCGGTTGCCGAGCCGCACGTTCTCGCGAACGCTGCCCGAGAAGAGGTATACGTCCTGCTGCACGAGGCCGAAGCGGCCGCGCAGGTCGGCGAGCGGAATCTCGCGCACGTTCACGCCGTCCACCGTGATGCGCCCGCGGTTGACGTCGTAGAAGCGCATCAGCAGGTTGATGAGGGTCGTCTTGCCCGCGCCGGTCGCGCCGACCACGCCCACCCGCTCCCCGGGGGCGACTTCGAACGACACGTCGCGCAGCACGTAGTCCTCGTCCCGATAGGCGAACCAGACGTTCTCGAAGCGGAGATGCCCGCCGCCGGCCGGCGCGCAAGTCTTCGCCCCGGGGGCGCTCCGAATCTCCGCCGGCGTGTCGAGCAGGTCGAAGATTCGCTCCGACGACGCCATGGCCGACTGCAGGATGTTGAACTTCTCCGACAGGTCGCTGATCGGCCGAAAGAAGCGCTGCGCGTACTGGATGAACGCCACGAGCGCCCCGAGCTCGACGGCCCCCTGGAGCGACCGCCCACCGCCGTACCAGAGGAGGAGCGCGGTTGCCACCGCGCCGAGAAGCTCCACGGCGGGATAGAACGTCGCGTAGTAGAAGATCGACGCGGCGTGGGCATCGCGGAGCTCGCCGTTGACGGCGTCGAAGCGGGCGAACTGGCGGCCTTCGGCCCGGAAGAGCTGCACGGTCGCCATGCCGGTGATGTTCTCCTGCAGGAACGCGTTGATCCGGGCGACGCGCCCCCGCACCTGCCGGTACGACTCGCGCGCGTTCTTGCGGAACCAGTGCGTGACGAGGGCGATTGCCGGCAGGACGGAGAAGGCCACGAGCGCCAGGCGCCAGTCCATCCAGAGCAACACGACCATGATGCCGGCCAGCGTGACCACATCGCGCCCGATCGCGATCACACCGGACGCGAACAGGTCGTTGAGGGCATCGACATCGGTCGTCACCCGCGTCATCAGCCGGCCGACCGGATTGCGGTCGTAGAAGCGGACGTCGAGACGCTGGAGGTGCCGGTAGATCTCCATGCGCAGGTCGTACATGATGCGCTGGCCCATCATCTGCAGCGTGTACGTCTGGACGTACTCCAGCACGAACGAGCCGGCGAGTATGGCCAGGAAGGCGACCGCGATGCGGTCGAGGCCGTCGAGAGTCCCGGTGGCGATGTGATCGTCGATTGCGATCTTGGTCAGGTAGGGTGGTGCGAGCTGCAGGGCGGAATATGCGACGATGGCGGCGAGCGAGACTCCGACCGAACGCCGGTGCGGCCGGAGGTAGGTCAGGAGCCGCCGCATCAGGCGCGCGTCGTACGCCTTGCCGAGAATCTCGTCGTGCTCCGTCGCCATGGCGTGCGGACCGGTCAGTCGCCCTCGAGCGCCCGCGCCAGGAGCTGCTTCCGGTGCAGCCCGGCGTATACGCCCTGCCGAGCCACCAACGTGTCGTGGGTGCCGCGCTCGATGACCCGGCCGTCGTCGAGCACCAGGATGAGATCGGCATCCCGAACCGTCGAGACGCGATGCGACACGACGATCGACGTGCGCTGGCGCATCACGACTCGCAGGCGGGACAGGATGGCCTCCTCGGTGTGGGTGTCGACGGCGGAGAGCGCGTCGTCGAGAATGAGGATCCGCGGGTCGGCGACGAGGGCTCGCGCCAGCGCGACGCGCTGCTTCTGGCCTCCGGACAGCGTGATGCCGCGCTCCCCGACCGCTGTCTCGAAACCGTCGGGAAACGCACGGACGTCGCCGTCGAGCTGCGCGACGGCGGCGGCGCGCTCGACCGCGGCCCGCAGCGTCCCGGTTGCGGGGACGCCGTTCGCCCGCGCGCCCGGTCCCGCGCCGACCGCGCCGACCGCGCCGACCGCGCCGAAGGCGACGTTCTCCGCCACCGTGGTCGAGAAGAGGAACGGCTCCTGCGGCACGTAGCCGATGGCGCCGCGCAGGACCGGCAGCGGGAGGGCGCGGACGTCGACGCCGTCGACGAAGACGGTCCCCCGCGGCGGCTCGAACAGGCGCGGGAGCAGGTCGACCAGCGTCGACTTGCCGGATCCGGTCGGACCGACCAGCGCCAGCACCTGGCCCGGCTCGACGCGGGCGCTGATGTTCGAGAGCACTCTCCGGCCGTTGTACCCGAACGTCAGGTTCCGAAACTCGACGCGCCCGCGCAGGTCGGCCGGCGCCGTGATGACCGCGTCACCGCCGGACATGGAGACGCTCGAGCCGGCGGGATCCGACCCGGCACGGGCGGGATCCGACCCGGCACCGGCGGGATCCGGCCCGGCACCGGCGGCACCGGCGGCACCGGCGACCGCACCGGCAGTCGCGGTGGCGACGCTCGCCGCGGCGGGCTCCACCTCCAGCACATCGAGCATCCGGCGCCACGCCGCCATGCCGCGCTGCAGCATGTTCGTCACCCAGCCGAACGCGATCACCGGCCAGCTCAGCATCGCCACGTAGGCGTTGAAGGCCACGAAGTCTCCGACCGTGAGGCGCCCGGCGATCACCTGCCGGCTACCGATCCAGAGGACCACGAGCGCGGAAAGACCGAGGAGCAGGGCGAGACTCGGGTGGAAGACCCCCTGTACCCGGATCATCTGCCGATTGCGCGCGACGTACTCCCGGTTGGCATCGCGGAAGCGGTCGATCTCGACTTCCTCACGACGGTAGGCCCGCACGACCCGGACCCCGGCCAGCGCCTCCTGAACGACGGCGCTCAGGTGGGCAAGCTGCGCCTGGATCCGCTCCGACCGGTCGTAGATCGCGTCCCCGAACCGCTTCACGACGATGGAGACCAACGGCAGCGGCACGAGTGCCAGCAGGGTCAGGCTCGGGGAGATCGACAACATCAGCCCGAGCGCCGCGACGAACGTGATCGATGTGGTCGCGGTGTACATGACGGCGGGGCCGGCCATCATGCGCACGGCCGACAGATCGTTCGTGGCGCGCGACATCAGGTCGCCGGTCCGGCGGCCCTGGAACCAGGACTGCGGCAGGCGTTGCAGGTGCACGAAGAATGCGTTGCGCAGGTCGTACTCGATGTCGCGGGACGCACCGATGATGATGCGCCGCGTCAGGAACCGGAACAGTCCGCCCGCGCACGCCATGGCGACGATCACGCCGGCGTAGAGGCCGAGCCGGCCGCCGGCCGCGCCGCCGCCGGCCGCGCTGCCGGCCGCCAGGTCGTCGACGGCAAGACCGAGCACCAACGGCGTCACCACCTGTATCGCGGTCGCGCAGACGAGGAACACCGAGCCTGCGGCGAACCGGCGGCGGTAGCGGAGCAGATAGGGAAGGAGCTTCGACGCGGCCGCTGACATTCGTCCCCCAGAATAGCAGCCGCGGTCCGCGGCCCGCCGGCGCGGGGGCGGCTGCAGCGCGCCACGCCGTCAAGGGCGGCCCATCGTCGGCCGCGTGACGGCGTGGTAAGATCGGGACCTCCCAGCAGGCGCGACATGCCGGCCGCCGGCACAAGCACGCGCGCCATCTTTCGGTCACGACGGGCGCGGAGACGCGCGGAGGACGTGATGCCGATACGCATGCGCTGGGCTTGCCTGTGGGGAGTCTCGATTCTGCTCCTCGGGCTCGCGGCCGCCGGTCCGCAAGAGCCTGCCCCCGTGCCCCCGGCGGCGCCGCCGGACACGGTCGCTCTCCCGGATCCGGAAACCGCCGACGGCGACGCCCTGCTGCCGCTCGACGAGTTCTCGCCGCAGTTCCTCGGCATGTTCCGGAAGGCGCTGACCATCGAGGGCGACCTCCGGCGCTACACGGAACGGTACGGCGTCGACTTCGATCTCGCGCGGGCAGTGCTCATCCAGGAATCCGGCGGCAATCCCCACCTGACCTCGGTGGCGGGCGCCGGCGGCTACTTCCAGGTAATGCCGGCCACCTTCCGCAGCCTGCGCGTGGAGACGAACATCGAGGCGGGAATCAAGTACATCAGCCAGATGGTCCGCCAATTCGGGCGCGAGGACTACGCCGTCGCAGCCTACAACGGCGGTCCGTCTCGCGCCCGGCGCGGCCGGCCACCGCTCGAGACGCTGCAGTACGTGCTGTCGGTCGGCGTGTACCGCAGCCTGCTCAAGATGCACGAGCCGTCTCTCCGGCACCACGCCGACCTCATCCGGCTCGAGCCGATCCGCCGGGGCGACGACTGGTGGGCCCTCTCGCAGCGCACCGGCGCCTCGCTCCTCGAGCTCCGGATGCACAACCCGTTTCTCGCGACGCGGGCGCTTCGCGAAGGGCAGTTCGTCGCCTATCCGCGGGACCCGCGCCCCGATCTCCTGGTGCCCGCAGGCCCGGAGCACGTCGAGTACCGGGCGCGGCGCGGCGACAACTACCTGCACCTGGCGTTCCTGCTCGAAGTGGACCGCGACGAGCTGCGCGAGCTGAACGACCTGTGGCACCTGCAGACCCTGCCGCCCGGCCAGGTGCTGCGCTTGCCGCTCGCGTGGGAGGGGCGGCACACGGGCTATACGGTGCAGGAGGGCGACGACCTGAAGGCGGTCGCCGACAAGCTCGAGTCGACGCCGTGGCGCATCGTCCGCGACAACGCGCTCTTCTGGGACGCGGAGCTCACGCCCGGCACCGTGCTGCGGGTCCGGGAGGCGGAGCCGCAGCCGGTCCACGTCACCCACCGCGTGGTCCGCGGCGACACGCTCGGCGCCATCGCGAGGCGCTACGGAACCAGCGTGCGCGCCATTCAAGGCGCGAACAATCTGGGCGGACGCACGGTGATTCGGATCGGCCAGCGGCTGCGGATTCCCGCGCGGAACTGACCTGCGGCCGACATCCGTCGCGGCCCGCCGACCACCGCCGCGGGTCTTCCAGGGTCTTGCGACGCAGGGATCGTCTGCGCCAGCGCACGCCCAACGCGACCGCACAGGTCGCGCCAATCGTGTGGCCTATGGCGCGGACGGCACTGCCGTCCGGGTGGAAGCCAGTCCGGCGGCATGGTTGGCCGTGAGCGCCTCGATGCAGCAACCCGTATGCCTCGCAAGCAGCTCGATGGCGTCGGACCAGGCCGCGGGCGTCGACGGGCCCTCGCGCTCGGCGTCGTCGGCATACAACGCGACCATCGGCTGGCCGCCGATCGAAAGCGGCACTGCGATCGCACTGCGGTCGGGGGGCAGGGCCGCAAAGGCCGGGGGCCAATCCAGCTCGTCCTCGCCGGGGGGCGGCGTCAGGACCAGGGCCCGCCCTTCGTCGATCGCGCGGCCCAGGAAGCCGGAGCCGCCACCGTTCAGCCCTTGCGTGCCGTCCTCCCCTGCCGTGGCGTCGAACCCCGTGAAGCGCCAGCCCCGCATCTCGCCACCGACGCGAACGAACAGCGCCGCGCGGCTCGCGCAAGTCGCCGCCGCGTCGGTGAGCGTCTCCAGGAGCGACGTCAGTGTGGTCTGCTCGTCGAGCCGCCGGACCGCATCGAGCACCTGCGACACGCGCGCGGCATCCCCAGCCGCGTCGCCGCCGACACCCCCCTCGGCAGGCGGGTAGCCGGAGTCGAGGGCCAGCCGCACTTCTTCGTCCGCCGCCGGAGCCCCCGACGGCGCCCCCGCACCGGCAGTGTCGCCAGGCGCGCCGGCGGCGTCTGCCCCGAGCGCGGTCTGCGCAGCGGCTTCCTGGGCTCGCGCCACTGCCTCCGCCTGTGCGACCGCCGCCTCCCGGCGAACGCGCGACAAGGCCTCCGCCTGCTCGGCCGCCGCGTCCTTGCGTGCGCGCGACAGGACTGTCACCTGCTCCGCCGCCGCCTCCTGCCGGACGCGCGCCACGACCGCTGCCCGCTCGGCGTCCGCCTGCTCCCGGGCTTCCGCGAGAACCCTCGCGCGCTCGGCGTCCGCTTGCTCCCGGGCCTCCGCCAGCGCCGCCGCGTGTTCCTCCGCCGCCTGTTCGCGGGCCACGGCCACCGCCTTCCTCCGCTCGGCGTCCGCCTTCGCCAGCGCTTCGGCCACGGCCGCGGCCTGCTCCGCCTCGGCCCGCTCGCGGACCTCGGTCAACGCTGCAACCCGGTCCGACTGCGCCTGCTCCCGCGCCTCCGCGAGCTGGGCCTCGAGCGCCTCGACGCGCGCGGCCTGCTCGGCCTCGACCTCCTTCAGCCGCCCTGCGAGGACGCCCTCGAGCTCGACCCGAACGTCCTTCCGCGCCGCGTCCACCGCGGCCTGCACGGCAGCATCGGCCGCCTGCCGCGCCTCGTCCAGCGCCCGCTGCCGGTCGGCGTCGGCCCGCACGACGACATCGTTCACGAAACCGCGCACCGCGGATTCCGTCTCCTCGCGGAGGCGAATCAGCAGAGCGTCGACTGCCGGTTGCCGTTCCTGGTCCGTTGCCATGGGTGCCTGCTATTATAGAAGTTCTGCGACGCGCTCAGTCGGGGGCGATACGGCTTCGACGGGGGTGATGGGGTCGCGGGAGGCATGCCGAGCACCATCGACTCGATAATCCGATGGAAAACCCAGTAACTGCGGACACGCAGCTTGCTCTCGCTGCCTAATTAGGCGGTGCGTCCACCTCGTTCTCGCCCACGGGGCGGGGCTGGGCGTCATTCAGTGGGCTGGTCACCGCGCGCCGCACCGACACGCGATGACGAGACGAATCGGGGCTGGCTTCCAGGCGGTTTCCGCCGTTCTTCGACGCCCGGAAGCGAGACTTTCAAGAGCGGCTACGCATGTAGAATCCTGCTGCGCCGTACTCTCGGACGCGGGTTCGACTCCCGCCGCCTCCACCATCCGCATGTATTCGCACCCGGGTCCGAATCCGGACCGGACCCGAAGGGCCTCCAGCAACACCAGAACGTCGAGTGCCGTGCGGGCACGCCGGCGTGGCGCTGTGCGCGGGCGGAACGGATTCTCGCGTGCGCGTACGGCGCCGCTTGCCCGGGGCAGGTGCGCGAGTTCAGGATTGGCAATTGCTGGTGCCTCGATGGGGCGACCGGGACACGAACAGGTGAACGGTGCCGCAAGAGCATGAGGAGGCTGAGATGAAGCATCGGTACTTTGCTGCGATGTGCCGCCCCCGCGGCGGCCCAGACGCTGCGGACGGCGTGGGGCGACCCGGACCTGCAGGGCATCTGGGACTTCCGCACCATCACCCCGCTCGAACGGCCCGAGGACCTCGGCGACAAGGCGTTCCTTACCGTCGAGGAGGCCGCGGCGGCCGAGCAGGCCGCGATCGAGCGCGACAGGGAGCTGTGGGAGGCGGAGGCTCAACGCACCGAGGCCGGCGGCAACGTAGGCGCCTACAACAACTTCTGGATGGACGCGGGGACCAAGCCGATCGAGACGCGGCGCACGTCGCTGATCATCCATCCACCCAACGGCCGGTTTCCCGAGCTCTCCGAGGTCGGGGAGGAGCGGGCCGCCGCCCGCCGCGCCCACCTGGAAGCGCACCCGGCCGACTCCTACACCGATCGCAACACGTCGGACCGCTGCATCGTCGGCTTCAATGCCGGCCCGCCGATCACGCCGCTCGCCTACAACCAGAACATGCAGCTCTTCCAGACCCCGGACCACGCGGTCATCTTCACCGAGATGGTCCACACGCCGCGCATCGTGCCGCTCGACGGCCGGGCGGCGCTGGACTCGAGCATCCGCCTCTGGTCGGGCGACTCGCGCGGGCGCTGGGAAGGCGACACGCTGGTCATCGAGACGGCCAACTTCCGCGCCGAGCGCGCCTGGGTCCCCCTCACCTTGGGAGGCTCCGTCGAGCGCCTGCTCCACATCATCCAAAGCATGGCCTCGTCCGAGAACATGACGCTGGTGGAGCGGATCCGGCGCGTCGACGAAGACACCCTGGAGTACACCTTCACGGTGAGCGACCCCGACACCTGGGCGACGATGCCGATGGCGCGCACCGAGATCCCGCTGTTCGAGTACGCCTGCCACGAGGGCAACTACTCGATGGAGGGCATCCTGTCCGGCCATCGGGCCGACGAGCGCCGCGCGGCCGGGAAGCAGTAGGCCCGCCGGTTCCATCGGGCCGTCGCCTACAGGGAGCGACCGGCATCTGGCTCGGCTGGAGTCCCCTCGAAACGGCACTAGAACCGGACCGCGCCGCGCAGCAGGAGGGCGTGGGCGACCCGGGCGGCGATGCGCTCCTGGCGCTCCGCCTCGAGGCTGACGTTCGCCGTCCGGCTCATCGCCAGGCGCCAGCCGAGGCGAAAGCCACGGCCCTCGCCCTCGTCCAGGCTGACGGCGCCGAAGGGCGTCAGCACGCCCCGCCCCCGCAGGGTCGCGAATCCGTAGCCGAACTGCGCGTCCATATGCGTGCCGGAGCTCCCACGGCCGATCGGGGCGGCGGCGCCATGCTCCAAGAGGCGTTCGATGCCACTGGCGGCGTCGCCCCACGACGGCAGCAGGCTGGCCGAGGGGCCGCGCCCGGAGGCCTCCGGGGCGAAGCGAATCAATGCCCCGAGGCCCCATTCCCGCAAGGCGCCCTCGTGCGCCACCAGGCGCCGCCCGAAGCCCTCCACGTCCACACCGACCCCGAGCTCCGGTACCGCAGGCCGCCGCCGACCTCCACGCCCGCGCCGGTCTACCCGTCGCCACCGTCGTGCCGCACCGCCAGCTCCCCCCAGGGGCTGAGCGACGCGCCTGAGGCGAAGGCGTACCGGTAGCCGGCCTCCGTGCTCACCCGGACCCGTTGCATGTCTGTCAACGGTCACTGCGATCTGAAGGAAAGTGAACGCGAGTCGGTTCAGGCCTACCGTCAGACGGCACCCCCGGGGTCGCCGCCCGGCCGCCCGGCGTCACTCGGCGGCGACGATCATGATCCTGTCGAGCTCGGCCGTGTCCGTGGACAGCTCGTTCTCTCCCGCCGGATAGGCGCTCCGGTCGAGCAGGTAGGCCACGACGTCGGTGTACTCCTGGTCCGACAGGCGGCCCGGCCCGTCCTCGGGCATCGTCAGCTTGATCCGATTGAACAGGGCCCCCACCGGCACCTCGGTCCAGTAGACGATGAAATCGGCGCCGGCGACGCTCGGCGCCATCTCGCCGCCCCGCAGGCCCTGTCCGTGGCAGGACGAGCAGTTCTGGTCGTAGACGCGCTGCCCCCGGCGCGCCTGGGCGGGCGTGAACACGCCGTCGAGCGTCGAGCTGGTCGTCTCCTGAATCGCCGCGGGGAGCC
>JAGWAJ010000030.1:26195-31253 GCA_021296475.1 Acidobacteriota bacterium | reverse complement strand
GCGCGCCGGAACGAGGTGGAGATCGACTCGGTGGTGTCCGACCTGTTCGCTAACTCCGAGGACCACGAGTTCGCGGTGCGGCGTCCGCCGCGCGGCAGCGCGGCCCGCGGCGAGGAGGTCGTCGCCTCGGTCGGCTGCCTAGCCTGCCACATCGTCGGTGACGAGTCGCGCCTCGAAGCCGGGCCGCGGCGCACGTTCGGGCAGCCGCTGCAGAGCATCGGCGACAAGACCAGCTACGAGTGGCTGTTCGACTGGGTGAGGGATCCGCGGCACTTCAGCAACGAGACCTACATGCCGGACCTGCGGCTGACGGATCGCGAGGTGGCCGACGTGGCCGCCTACCTGAGCGGCCTCACCGGCTCGGCCGGCCAGCCGGCGCAGGCGACGTATGAAGACGGCGACGTGCGGGATGTGCTTCTCGACTATGTGCGGTCCGTCCTGCCGTCTGCCGAGGCGGAGGAGCTCGTCGCGGGGATGTCGGCCGAGGAGCAGCAACTCGACCTCGGACGGCGCGTGATCGCCCGCTACGGCTGCTACAGTTGCCACGAGATCGCGGGGTTCGGACAGGAGACGCAGCCGATCGGCATCGAGCTCACTGAAGAGGGGAGCAAGCTTCTCCCGCGCCTCGACTTCGCGTTCGTGCACGACATCCCGCACACGAAGATCGAGTGGTTCAAGCAGAAGATGCGCGACCCGCGGGCGTTCGATCGCAGCCGCGTGCTGCAACCGCTCGAGAAGCTGCGGATGCCCGACTTCGGCATGAGCGAAGAGGAGGTCACGCTTTTCGCGACGGCCATCCAGAGCTTTCAGACCGACGTGCAGCCCCTGGCCGCCCAGGTTCCCCGGTCGGCCCGGCACGATGCGCTGCGGGAGGGCCGCAACCTGGTCCGGAGGCGAAACTGCGTGGGCTGCCACGAGATCGAGGCCGACGGGGGCGACTACCGCGACCTGCTCGACGATCCGTCGCTGGCCCCGCCGATGTTGACACCGGAGGGGGCGAAGGTCCGCCCGGAATGGCTCTACGCGTTCCTCCGCGAGCCGATCACGATCCGGCCGTGGCTCGACGTTCGCATGCCGAACTTCGGGCTCGAGGACGACCACTGGAACGGGGTACTCGACTATTTCGCGGCCATCTCCGACGTCGTCGGTCCGTTCCGGACCCACGATCCGGTTACCCTGGCGCAGGTGCCGGCCGAGGGACGCGAGCTGTTCGACCTGCTGCGGTGCCAGCAGTGTCACGTGCTCGACACCATTCCGGCCGACCAGCCGACGGACAATCTCGCTCCCGATCTGCGCATGGCGTCCGAGCGCCTCCAGCCGGAGTGGATCCTCGACTGGCTTCGCGAGCCGCTGGCCATCCAACCCGGCACCCGGATGCCGATGCTGTGGACGGAGCTGCCGGGCTCGTTCTACCCGCAGTTCGGCCAGGACGGGGAGCAGCAGATAGAGGCGATTCGCGACTACCTGCTCACCTTCCGGGGCGGCCCCAGTCCCCTCCGGGCCGGCAACTAGTCGGACCGAGCGGAGCCGCCACGCCAAGCGGAGGCGCCTGACCGAGCGGAGGCACCTGACCGAGCGGAGGCACCTGACGAAGCTTGGCGGCCCAGGGGCGCGGGAGCGAAGCGCGCAGCAGTTTCGCGCCTAGCGAGACTCGCAAGACGCCGCGTCAGGGACGCGCGAGGATCGCCTCGACCGTGGTGAGGGTCGCGCCGGCGTCGCGCATCTCGACGGCGGCCCTCTTTCCGCCTGCGGCATCCACCGCCGCGATGGCATCGGTCACCACCTCGACGCGGAGGCCCAGTCGCACCCCGTCGAGCACCGAGGCTCGCACGCAGTAGTCGGTGGCGAGGCCGCAGACCACCAGCTCCCGGACACCGCCGGCCGCGAGCGCCTCGCGGAGCCCCGTGCCGTCGGGTAGCGTTCCGTCGAAGGCGGAGTAGCCGTCCGTATCGGGCGCCTGCCCCTTGCTCACGATGCGCGCGTCGACCGGCAGGTGAAGTCCCGGGTGAAAAGCGGCCCCCGGGGAGTCTGCCACGCAGTGTACCGGCCAGGGCCCGCCGTGGTCGGCGAAGTGCCGGGATCCGGTCGGATGCCAGTCGCGGGACGCGAAGATGGGAATCCCGGCTTCGGCGCAGCCGGACATCAGGCGGTTGATCGGCTCGACCACTCGATCCCCGTCCGGGACCGCCAAGCTTCCGCCGAGGCAGAAATCGTTCTGGACGTCCACGACGAGCAACGCGCGCGCACCTGATCCCAGCATGTCCCCTCGTTCTCCAGCCTAGATTAGCATCGCCCACGCGCTGCTGCGATCCCGTCTCGGCCGCGTGCGCTCGCTACCGACGTCGGCCGAATCGTTCTTCGAACGCCGGCGTCGCGCGCATGCGGACGCCGCCGCCGGCGGCATCCGCGATCAGGTAGGCGGACGCAATGCCGCGCGCCCCGGCCCAGGCCAGTCCGGCATCGGCGCCCATCACGTAGAGGGCGGTGGACAGGACATCCGCGACGAACGCCTGCTCGTGCCAGACCGTCACCGGGGCGGACCGGGCGACCGGCCGACCCGAGCGCGGATCGAGGATGTGACCGAGCCGGCCTCCGTTGTCCAACTGCACGTCCCGCGCCGAGGGGCCGCTCGTTGCGAGCGAGCCGCCGCTCAGGCGGAGGCGCGCGGCCGCCTCCGCCCGCCGCTCGGGATGCGCAATGGCAACCGGCCATGGGCCATCCGCCGCCGGCCCCGACACCGCCACCTGCCCGCCGAAATCGATGAGCCAGGCGCCCTCGGCACCCGTGTCGGCCCGGCGCACGCGATCCAGCGCCTCCCCCTTGCCGAACGCGCCGGCGTCGAGCGTCACCGTGGCTTGACGCGTGACAGTGCACCGAACTCGGTCGAGCTCGAGGTGGTGGAAACCGGCCGGCGCCTCTTCTGGGGAGGCGATGCCGGGAGACGGTCCGGACTGGCGCAGCCCCCAGGTGTCGACGAGCCGTCCGACCGCCGGGTCGAACGTCCCCCCGGTCGCGGCATGCCAGGTCGCGAGGCGGCCGAACAGGTCGCAGGTGGCTGCCGGCACCGGCCGCGGTACACCGATGTCCTGGCGGTTCAGCGCGCTCAGGACGCTGTCGTCTCGCCAGGTGCTGAGCTCCGCCTCCGTCGCCTCGACGACCCGCACCATCCGCTCGAGCCGCAGAAGACCCGTCTCGCGGTCCGGGGCTTCGGCGACGAAGCGCGCCACCGTGCCCATCAGGTAAACCGTGCGCTCGACTCGCGCCGGGCGCTCCCGCCCGTGCGCCACCGGTGCGCCGCTCCCGGTCTCCGAGAGAGGTGACATCGCGGCGAGCCATGACCCCGCGGGCAGCCACGACACCCCGGCTAGTGCAAGACCTGCCACGGCGCGGCGTACGGTGCCGGGCCCCGGATCCCACCCGACGACGCGTCTCAGGACGGCTCCTCCGGCTCGCGCCCTGCGCCCATCTCCTCGACCAGCGCGAGCAGGGCCGACAGGTCGTTGCGGCCGAGCCCCCGGCCGTGCAGGCCGTTGATCGACTGCATGGTGACGGCCCCGGTGGGCAGGGCCACGCCGAGCGCGTGGGCGAGGCGCAGCACGATGTCGAGGTCCTTGTGGTAGAGGCGGCTCTCGATGCCGGCCGCGAAGTCGCGTCGCACCATGCGGTCGCCGAAGAAGTCGAGCACGCGGCTCGAGGCCATCCCGTCGAGCATCGCGTCCCGGACGCGGCCTGCGTCGAGGCCGCTCCGCCGCGCCAGGGTCAGGGCTTCCGCGACTCCCTGCGCCGTGACGAGCAGCAGCAGTTGATGGCACGCCTTGGTCGTCTGTCCAGCCCCCGGCCCGCCCATGTGCCGCACCTTCGCGCCGATGCAGTCGAGCAGCGGCCGGACCCGCTCCAGCACCTCGGCCTTGCCCCCGACCATGATCGACAGGGTGGCGTCGAGCGCCCCCTGCGGTCCGCCGGAGACCGGCGCGTCGAGCAGGTCGATGCCGCGCTCCGCCAGCGCCGCGGCCATTTCCTTCGTCGCCGGCGGGTCGATGGTGCTGGTGTCGATGACCACCGTGCCGGGCCGGGCGCCGTGGACCACGCCGTCGTCGCCCAGCAGAATCGCTTCGACATCCGGCGTGCCGGTCACCATCGTGAAGACGGCGTCGCACGCCGCAGCCAGCGCGGCGGGAGTCTCCGCGGTGACCGCCCCCCGCTCGACCAGTGGTGCTGCCGACGCCGCCCGCCGCGCGTAGACCGTCACCTCGTGCCGCCCGCGCAGCAGATTGAGGGCCATGGGCCGGCCCATCACCCCCAGGCCGATGAATCCGACTCTCATGCGTGGATCCTATCCGGGGCGGCCGATGGACCGACCGGTCATCGGCGGCATGCCGCCCGGCTGATCGGGAGAACCCGGGAGGGGAGCGCGAGGGTTGGCGATCGCGAGCGCCGAGGTGAGCGCCGCGGTGGCAGCGAACCGTGCGCGCCGGAAGTACAATCGCGTCGGCCCTGCGGGGCGGAGCGCCGATTCGCGGCGGTCGCCCGGCGGGCACGGAGCAGATCATGAGCGTTACGTCCAGGCTTCGCGGCACCGGCTTTCTCGTCGACGAGTCGTCACCCGGCGACATCGTCATTCCGGACGACATGGGGGCGGAGGAACGTCTCCTGATGCGGTCCATCGAGGAATTCGCGGCGCAGGAGGTCGCCCCGCATCTCGAGCGGATCGAGCAGCGCGACGAGGAGGTCATCCTGCCGCTCTTCCGCAAGGCGGCCGACCTCGGGATCTTCATGGCCGAGGTGCCGGAGTCGCACGGCGGGCTCGGGCTCAACGTCCTGGCCATCGCCGGCATGAGCGAGAAGCGCTCCGCCTTCGGCGGCCTGGCCTCGACGGTCTTCGCCCACCAGGGCATCGGCACGCTGCCGCTCATCAACTTCGGCACCGAGGCGCAGCGGGCCCGCTACCTCCAGCGCTGCATGGACGGCCGGATCATGGCCGCGTTCGCGCTGACCGAGCCCGGCTCGGGGTCGGACGCCATGAACATCCGCACGACCGCCGTGCTGAACGAGAGCGGC
>JAGWAJ010000030.1:18743-26093 GCA_021296475.1 Acidobacteriota bacterium | reverse complement strand
CGCCGGGGCTGACCGTCGGCGGGCACGAGCGCCTCCTCGGCCTGCACGGCTCTTCGGTCTGCGCCCTGACCCTCGACGAGGTGGCGATTCCCGTCGAGAACGTCCTGGGCGAGATCGGCAAGGGGCACCGGGTGGCGCTGTGCACGCTGAACCTGGGTCGGATGAAGATGGCCGCCAACTGCGCCGGCACGTCCAAGAAGGCGCTGGCCACCGCGGCCGCCTACGCCGCCGAACGGCAGCAGTTCGGCCGTCCGATCGCCAGCTTCGGCCTCATCCAGGCCAAGCTGGCCGAGATGGCCGCGCGCGCCTACGCGGCGGAGTCGGTCGCCTATCGCACCGCCGGCCTCGTCTACACCGCGCTCGGGGCGCTCGACCACGACGCGCGCGAGTCGCTCGACGCCAAGCTCGCCACGCTCGCGGAATTCTCGGCCGAGTGCGCCATGGCAAAGGTGTTCGGTTCGGAGACCTACCACGGCCTGTCCGACGAGGCGCTGCAGATCTTCGGCGGCAACGGCTTCAGCGAGGACTACCCGGTGGCCAGGATGTACCGCGACTCGCGGATCACGCGCATCTACGAGGGGACGAGCGAGATCTGCCGGCTGTCGGTCGCGAAGGCGATCCTCAAGCGGCTCGACGGGGGAGTCCTCGAGCTGCCGCGGCCGATCCTGCCGGTCCGGCTCGAATTGCCGGACGTCGATCCGGCCCGCGCCTCGGCACTCCGCGCCCCCGTGGCCGGCCTGCGCGCGATCTGCCTCGACCTGTTGGCGCAGGCGGTCGCCCGGTTCGGAACCGCCCGCCTCCTCGACGACGAGCGTCAGGCCTATCCGGGCGGGATCGCGACCATGGCGATCGAGCTCTACGCGGCGGAGTCGACCGCCCTCCGCGTCCGGAAACTCGAGGACGGCCGACCCGACGCCGACACGTCGCTCGCCGCGGCGCTTGCCCGGCTCACGTTCGAGCGGGCGGCCGGCCGCATTCGACAGGAGGCCGCCACGCTGCTCAGTGGCTTGCACGCCGGAGACGACCTGCGGGAAGCGCTCGCGGCCGTCGATCGGCGACTGCCCCTGCCGGCGGACCGTATCGCCCTCGACGGCCGGGTCGCGCGCGCGCTGATCGAACGGGGCGGGACCCTCCCGGATTTCGCGGCGGCGTAGGCCCGTCGCTTGATATAGTGGCGCCGGTCCGCGGGCCGCGAACCCGCGGGACCGACAAGGGCCGGGCGCGACAGCCGCCGGGGAAGGAGCCGCAGAATGAAGCTGGTCACCGCGATCATCAAGCCGCACATGCTCGACGAGGTGCGCGACACGCTGTCGCGCCTCGGCGTCGCTGGCATGACGACCACCGAGGTCAAGGGGTTCGGCCGACAGAAAGGCCACACGGAGATCTACCGCGGCGCCGAGTACTCCGTGGACTTCGTGCCGAAGATCAAGCTCGAGATCGTCGTCGCCGACGACCGCGCCGAGTCGGTCGTCGACGCCGTCAAGACGTCCGGGCGCACCGGGCAGATCGGCGACGGCAAGATCTTCGTGAGCGACATGGAGCAGGTCGTTCGGATCCGCACGGGCGAGTCAGGACCCGACGCTCTCTGAGAGGGGCAACAACGCATGACCTTCAAGTCGAAAGCGATACTGGTCGGACTGGGTGGCGCGCTCGCCGTCGCCGTCCCGCGCGCGGCCTGGGCTCAGGACGACCTGAGCTCGGGAGACACGGCCTGGATGCTCACCGCGGCCGTGCTCGTCCTGTTCATGACGATTCCAGGACTCTCGCTCTTCTACGCCGGGCTGGTCCGGGCCAGGACCGTCCTGTCGGTGATGATGCAGTGCTTCGCCATCACCTGCCTCGTCACGATCCTGTGGACGGTCTATGCGTACGGGCTGGCGTTCGGGGACGGCGGCGGCCTCAACGCGTTCATCGGGGTCGGGAAGTTCTTCCTGTCGGGGGTCGGCGTGGACTCGATGTCCGGCACGATTCCGGAATCCGTGTTCCAGATGTTCCAGCTCACGTTCGCCATCATCACGCCGGCGCTCATCGTGGGCGCGTTCGCCGAGCGGATGAAGTTCTCGTCGATGATGGCGTTCATGGCCCTCTGGGTCACCATCGTCTACGCGCCGGTCGCCCACTGGGTCTGGGGTGGTGGATGGCTCGGTGAGCTGGGCGTGCTGGACTTCGCCGGCGGCACGGTCGTGCACATCAACGCGGGCGTCGCCGCACTCGTGCTCTGCATCGTCATCGGCCCGCGGTCCGGGTACCCGACGACACCGATGCCGCCCAACAGCCTCGTGCTCACGGTCGTCGGCGCGTCGATGCTGTGGGTGGGATGGTTCGGCTTCAACGCCGGCAGCCAGCTGGCGGCCGACGGCGTCGCCGGCATGGCAATGACCGTGACCCACATCGCCACGGCCACCGCGGCGCTCACCTGGATGACCGTCGAGTGGTTCTCGCACGGCAAGCCGAGCGCGCTCGGCATCGCCACCGGCGCGGTCGCGGGCCTGGTCGCCATCACGCCCGCCTCGGGGACGGTCGGCCCGGCCGGCGCCCTCGCCATCGGCATCGCCTCCGGCGTGCTCTGCTACTGGGCTGCGAGCAGCCTGAAGCGAAGGCTGGGCTACGACGACTCCCTCGACGTCTTCGGCGTGCACGGCGTCGGCGGCTTCGTCGGAGCAGTCCTGACCGGGGTGTTCACGGCGACCGCGTTCGGCGGAGCGGGCCTCGCCGAAGGGGTCGGAATCGGACGGCAGGTAGGACTGCAGCTCGCGGGAGCCGGCGCCACCATCGCCTACTCGGGCGTGCTCACCTTCGTGATCGCCAAGGTCCTCGACGTGGTGATGGGGCTGCGCGTGGACGCCGAGGAAGAAGGCGAAGGACTCGACCTCTCGCTGCACGACGAGCGCGGCTTCAACCTGTAGCCCGCGGGGCGTAGGGCGGCGTCGACGGCTGCTGCCGCCCGCGGCCCCTTGGGCCGTGGGCGGCCTGCTTACCCCCCGTGCTCCACCCGCTCGGCGATCGCGGCGCCGAGCTCCACGGTGGTCGCGGTTCCCCCGAGGTCGCGGGTCAGCCGTTCCTCGCCCGAGACCTGCGCCTCGACGGCGCGCACCACCGCCGCGGCCGCCTCCTGCTCCCCCAGGTGGTCGAGCATCAGGGCGCCCGTCCAGATCTGTCCGATCGGGTTGGCGATGCCGCGCCCCGCGATGTCGGGCGCCGACCCGTGGACCGGCTCGAACATCGAGGGGTGCTTGCGCTCCGGATTGATGTTCGCCCCCGGCGCCAGCCCGATGGAGCCGGCGGCGGCGGGTCCGATGTCCGACAGGATGTCCCCGAAGAGGTTGCTTGCGACGATTACGTCGAACCAGTCGGGGTGCTGCACCAGGTGCGCGGCGAGAATGTCGATGTGGAACTGGTCCGTCCGGACGTCGGGATACTCGGTGGCGACCGCGGAGAACCGCTCGTCCCAGAACGGCATGCTGTGGATGATGCCGTTCGACTTCGTGGCCGACGTGAGGTGACGCTCGGGACGCGACCGCGCCAGCTCGAACGCGTAGCGGAGGATGCGGTCCGTGCCGCGCCGTGTGAAGACCGACTGCTGCACGACGAGCTCCTCGTCGGTGCCGGCGAACATCCGGCCGCCGATCTCGGAGTACTCGCCCTCGGTGTTCTCGCGAACCACCACGAAGTCGATCTCCTCGGGCGTACGTCCGGCCAGCGGCGACGCCAGGCCCGGCAGCAGGCGCACCGGGCGCAGATTGACGTACTGATCGAAGGTTCGCCGAATGGGAATCAGCAGTCCCCAGAGCGACACGTGATCGGGAACGCCCGGATAACCGACTGCGCCCAGGTAGATCGCATCGGCGCCGCGCAGCTCGTCGAGGTAGTCGGGGGCGGCCATCGCACCGGTTCGGGCGTGCCGCTCGCAGCCCCAATCGTAGTTGTGCCAGCGGAGCTCGAACCCGTAGCGGCGCCCGGCCGCCTCGAGGACGCGCACCCCTTCCGGCACCACCTCGTTCCCGATGCCGTCACCCGGAATCAACGCAATCGTGTAGCTCGCCATCTGGCGCCGTTCCTCCAACTCGCCCCGATGTCGTCGCCGGCAGCTCCGCCGCCGCGCGGCGCAGCACCCCAACCGGGCATCCGCGAAACTGCGCCTCCCCGAGTCGGGAAGATGGCGCCGCTCCGAGGTGCCGACCTCTACCGTACGACGCCGTCCGCCCGCAGCGCGGCGATCTCGACGGCGCCGTATCCCGCTTCGCCCAGGACCTCGTCGGTGTGCTGGCCCAGGAGCGGCGCGGGGCGCCCCGGCGTGAGCGGCGTCGCCGACAGCTTGATGGGCGTGCCGAGCGTCGAGATCGTCCCCAGCGTCGGGTGCCGCGTCTCCAGGACCATCTCGCGGGCCCGCACCTGCGGATCGTCCATCACCTCGCGGTAGTTCTGGATCGGACCGCACGGGATGTCGTGGGCGTCGAGCTCGGCCAGCCAGTGCGCGCGTGGGCGGGTCGCGGTGACCGCCTCGATGGCCGCCGCCAGGCGCTGCCGGTGGCGGACCCGGCTGCCGTCGCTCGCGAAGGCGGGATCGTCCACCCATTCCGGATGTCCCAGCAGGTGCGCGAGACGGCGAAAGATGCGGTCGTTGGCCGCGCCGAGCGTGATGTAGCCGTCGCTGCACCGCACCGCCTGGTAGGGGGCGCTCATGCGGTGCGCGGACCCGAGGGGCAGGGGCACCTGCCCGCTCGAGAACAGCTCCGTCGCTTCCCAGACGGACAGCGCCACCCCGGCGTCGACAAGGGCGGTGTCGACGTGCTGGCCGCGGCCCGTGCGCGTGCGGTGCTGCAGCGCACCCAGGATGCCGATGACCGCGAACAGCCCCGCCCCGAGATCGGTCAGCGGCACCCCGACCTTGACCGGCGGGCGGTCCGGCTCCCCGGTCACCGACATCAGCCCGGAGACGCCCTGGGCGACCAGGTCGAACCCTCCCTTGCCGGCGGCCGGCCCGGTCTGCCCGTACCCGGAGATGGAGGCGTAGATGAGGCGCGGATTCGTCCGCGCGAGCGACGGGTAGTCGAGCCCGAACCGTACCATCACGCCCGGTCGGTAGTTCTCGACCAGCACGTCCGCGGCGGCCGCCAGGCGGCGAAGAACCGCCTGCCCGCGCGCCGCCTTAAGGTCGACGACGATGCCCCGCTTGCCGCGGTTCACGGCGTTGAACGCCGCGCTGTCGTCGCCCTCGGCGCCGGCCATGCGGCGGGACGAGTCGCCCGCCGGCGACTCCACCTTGATCACATCGGCGCCCATGTCGCACAGTACGGTCGCGCAGTACGGCCCCGCCATGACCTGCGTCACGTCGAGCACGCGGATGCCGTCGAGCGCGGAGGTCATGACTGCTGCCGCCGTGACGCGTCACGGGACTGGAGGCTCCCATCGTGTCGACCCCACACGTCGTGCGCACCCAGGACGGCCCGGTGGCCGTCATCACGTTCAATCGCCCCGAGGCCCGCAACGCCATGACCTGGCCGATGTACGACGCGCTGGTCGAGGAGTGCGAGCAGATCGACCGGGCGGACGATGTTCGGGTCGTCGTCCTGCGGGGAGCCGGATCGAAGGCGTTCGTCGCCGGGACGGACATCGCGCAGTTCCGTACGTTCCGCACGGCGGAGGACGGCGTGCGCTACGAGCAACGCATCGACTCCGTCGTCGACCGGCTGGAACGGCTCGCCAAGCCGACCATCGCCGCCATCGACGGGGTGACGACCGGCGGGGGTTGCGCGCTCGCGGCCGCCTGCGACCTGCGGATCTGCACGACGCGGTCGCGCTTCGGCGTGCCGATCGCGCGGACGCTCGGCAACTGCCTCTCCGCGTCGAACCATGCTCGGTTCCTCGACCTGATCGGCCCGGCGCGCCTCAAGGAGCTCCTGTTCACGGGCCGTCTCCTGCCGGCCGCGGCGGCCGCCGACGCCGGTCTCGTCAACCGGGTCGTCGAGCCCGACCGGCTCGACGCCGTCGTTCGGGAGTACGCCGAGACGATGGCGGCGAACGCGCCCCTGACCATTCGCGCGAGCAAGGAGATGATTCGGCGGATTCAGGCGCACCGGCGGACCGATCCGGCGCTGGGACGCGATCTGATCATCACGTGCTACACGAGCGCCGATTTCCACGAGGGCGTCGACGCGTTTCTCGCGAAACGCGCGCCGCGCTGGACCGGAACGTAGCCCCGGCCCGTGGCGGCGCCCGCGTCGAGCCGCGGCCGACGACGGCGCGATTCTACCCTGCCGCCGGCTCGTCGGGTGCCGGAACGCGGATCGCGACCGCCCGTTGCACCCGGTCCGCCAGTGCGGCCAGCCCCGGGCCCACCGGTCCGGTCAGGCGCAGGCGGAGCACCCGGCGGCCGCGCTCGGACAGCACGGCCGCGTCGCCACGCGCCTGCGCCGTCTTCACGATTCCGAAGGTCGACGCGTAACCCGGCACGGGCAGGTCGTCCGCGTCGTCGCACGTCACCTGGAGGAAGACGCCGCTGTTCCGCCCTCCCTTGAAGGCCTGACCGGTCGAGTGCAGGAAGCGGGGTCCGAACCCGACCGTCGTCGCCACGCGCCGGGCATCGCGGACGGCATCGCGCAGTCGCGCAAGCGACGCCTCGTGCGCCTCGGAACGCTCCACGTAGGCCAGCACGCCGAAGTAGTCGCGCGGGCGGAGCCGGGCGCAGTGGGCGGCCAGCAGCTCGCCGAACCTCTCCGACCCGGCCGCTCCGCCCAGTGACGCGGCCTGATCCTCGTCCGCGAAGGCGAGGATCTCGCCACCCGGATGCGCAGCGCGGGCGGTCGGGGTGTCCGGGGGCCAGCCGCCGCGCGCCTCGTGCTCGGCCGTCAAGCGGCGCGTCGCGACCTTGCTCGCTTCGACGTCCGGCTGATCGAAGGGATTCACACCCAGGATCGCGCCCGCCACCGCGGTCGCCATCTCCCAGCGGAAGAACTCGCCGGCGATGTCGTGGCGGCCGGCGAGCGACAGCCGGACGACGGGGTGACCTGCGGCCTCGAGTCGGACCAACGCCGCTTCCTGGTCGGCCTCCGCCGCGCCGGCGAGCCGCACGGAGACGAAGAGCCGGTCTTCCTCGTAGACATCGGGCTCACCGAGCGCCTCGCCGTCGATCGGAAGGACGCCGGTCCCTCCCTTGCCCGTCGACTCGGCGAGCAACTGCTCCAGCCATGCGCCGAGGCTGCGGATGGGCGGCGACAGGTGGAGCGTGACCTTGTCGCGGCCCAGCCGGGCGGCAACCCCCAGCAGGACGCCGAGCCGGACCCCCGGGTTTCGCGCGGCGGGCACGCCGGCCCCGCACGCCTGCGCCATCCGCTCGGCGGACGCCAGCAA
>JAGWAJ010000030.1:0-18692 GCA_021296475.1 Acidobacteriota bacterium | reverse complement strand
AAGCGCCCTCCGATGCTCGGTTCGCCCCGGAAGACGGCGCGAAATCCCGATGTCGACGCGCGGTCGTCGAGCGCCGACCCCGGATCGGTGATGGCCACGAACCCTGAGGCGGCCGCTTCGGCCCCGATCCGCTCTGCCGCCCGCGCGAAGAAGTAGCGCTCGAAGAGATTCGGCTCGAGGGTGGTGCCCGACTTGCTCGCCACCACGAACAGGGTGCGCTCGACGTCGAGCTCCCTCTCGAAGGAACGGACCTGGGCCGGGTCGGTGGAATCCAGGACCCGGAGATCCGGCGCGCCGGCGACGCGCCCGAACGTCTCCCGGAGCACCTCGGGGCAGAGGCTGGAGCCGCCCATTCCGAGCAGGCCGATATGGGTCAGGCCCTCCGCCGACACGGCGGCCCCGAAGCTGCGCAGGCGGTCGAGGTCGGCCCGCACCCGGCCCGGGGCGTCCAGCCAGCCCAGCCAGCGGTCCTCTCCGGAGCCGGTCCAGAGGGACGCGTCCCTGCCCCAGAGGCGCGCCGAGCCCCTCCCGCGCTCCCAGTCGTCGACCGCGTCCGCCGTCGCCTCCCGCAGCGCCGGCGGCAGCGCCGCGCCGTCCTCCCACTCCACCGGATCTGCCGTCATTGCCGTTCTCCTGACGTTCGGAGCCTCCGCTCGTCGCGACCAGCCTGGACACCGTCGCCAGCGGTCCCGACGTCCGCCAACCCTACAGGAGTCCGCGCAGCTCGACCGCGCAGACTCCTCGCGCCGTCCCCAGGGGCCTGCCAAGGGGGGCGGGAATCTTGCATCCTCATGGGAGTGCGCCTGTGGCGCCGGTGCCGCCCGGAACGCGTCGGCGGCGCCTCGCCAACGGGCTTCCGTGTACAGTGGGCGCGGGCGGATCGGCGCTCGCCGGAGGGCAGGACTTCATGAACGCCGCGGTGAGAATGACCGGCGTCACCAAGACCTTCGGGCAGATGACGGCCGTCGCCGGACTCAACCTGGAGGTGCCGCGCGGCGGGCTCTACGGCTTCATCGGCCCGAACGGCGCGGGGAAGACCACCGCGATCCGCATGCTCATGTCGATTCTCTTTCCGGACGCCGGCACGATCTCCATCCTGGACCATGCGTCGGCGCTCGAGGCGAAGGACCGGATCGGCTACCTGCCGGAGGAGCGCGGCCTTTACCGCAAGATGCGGGTGCGGCCGTTCCTCCGCTACATCGGGCGCCTGAAGGGCCTCGGCGGAGCCGATTTGGAGCCGCGGATCACGGCCGCCCTCGACCGCGTCGGCCTGCCCGGCGTGGATCGCAAGCGTTGCGACGAGCTGTCGAAGGGGATGTCGCAGAAAGTGCAGTTCGTCGCCGCCACCCTGCACGAGCCCGACCTGCTGATCCTCGACGAGCCGTTCAGCGGCCTCGACCCCGTCAGCACGCGCATGCTGCGCGGCGTCATCCTGGAGGAGCACCGCCGCGGCGCCACGGTGCTCCTGTCGACGCACGTGATGCCGCAGGCGGAGGAGATCTGCGAGCACGTCGTCATGGTGCACCAGGGCCGCAAGGTGCTCGACGACGATCTGGCGACCATTCGCCGCGCCTACGATCCCCGCACCGTGCAGCTCGAGCCGCTCGACGCGGAGGCCGACACGACGGCCCTGGCGTCGCTTCCGGAGGTGGAGCACGTGCGGGCGGCGGACCGCGGGCACGAAATCCGGTTGCGGCGCGGGACTGACCCGGCGGCGGCGATGCGGAGCCTTCTCGATGCCGTCCCCGCGGCTCGCATCGAGCTGACCCGGCCCCGTCTCGAGGACATCTTCGTCGACATCGTCGGCCGCGGCGCCGCCGATCCCGCCGGCGGCAAGGGCGAGCCCGGCAGCGCTTCTCACCGCGCCTCGCAGGGAGCGGGAGGGGCGTCGTGACCCGCATCGTGCAGGTCGCTCTTCGCGATTTCCTGGCCGTCGTGACGACCAAGGGGTTCGTCTTCGGGTTGGTGGCGACGCCGGCGATCGGCGGCATCCTGGTCCTGGTCGCCCCCAGCCTCTTCGACGACCGGGACTACCGGATCGCGGGGGAGTACGCGATCGTCGACCCGACCGGCGCGGTGGCGCCGAGGATGCGGGCCGCAATCGAGCCGCAAGCGGTGGCCGGCCGGCGTCTCGCGGCTCTCCGGCGGGGGATGGACCGCGTGCCCGAGCCGGTGCGCTCGGTGGCGGAGGACGCCGTGCCGCCGTCGCTGGCGGCCGAGCTGGGTCCGCCGCCGGACGTCCGCCTGACGGTGCTCCCGGCCGACGCGGACCTCGAAGAGGCCAGGGCGTGGTTGGCCGAGGACTCCGCTGCGCCGGGCGAGCCGCGGCGCGCGGCGCTGATCGTGATTCACCACGACGCGGTCACGGGGGAGGATCCGGCTGCCGCGCTGGGGACCTACGACCTCTATGTTCCCGCGGGGCTCGACGACCGGGACGTCGATTTCTGCCACGAGGCGATCCGGGAGGCGATCACCGAGGCGCGCGCCGCGGCCCACGACCTCGACCGGGCGGCGGTCGAGCGTCTGCTCGAGGTGCCGCGACAGGCCTCGATTGCGGTCGGAGCGGGCGCGGAGGGCGAGACCGTCGGGGGGCTGACCCGTCTGCTGCCGGCGGCGTACATGATCCTGTTGATGGTGGGCATCATGGTCGGCGGGCAGAACATGTTGACGTCGACGGTCGAGGAGAAGTCGAACCGCGTCGTGGAGGTCCTGTTGTCGGCCGTCTCGCCGATGGAGCTGATGGCGGGCAAGCTGCTCGGCGCCATGGCGGTCAGCTTCGTCATGATGGCGTTCTACGCCGGGATCGGTCTGGCCCTGCTCGCCTCGTTCTCGCTGCTAGGCCTCGTCGACCCCTGGCTGATCCTCTACCTCGGGATCTTCTTCGTCCTCGGCTTCCTGGTGCTCGGCTCGCTCATGCTGGCGGTCGGGGCGGCGGTCAACGACATGAACGAGGCGGCGTCGCTGCAGGGTCCGTTGATCGTGGCAATCATGGTGCCGTGGATCTTCTGGCCGGCGGTCGCCCGCTCGCCCGATTCGACCCTGGCTCTCGTGGTCAGCTTCCTGCCGCCGGTCAACACCTTCGGGATGCTCATCCGGATGGCGTCGACCCAGCCGCCGCCGTGGTGGCAGGTCTGGCTGTCGATAGCGATCGGGGCCGCCGCGGTGGTCGGCGCCGTCTGGGTCGCGGCGAAGGTGTTCCGGATCGGCCTCTTGATGTACGGCAAGCCGCCGGACTTCCGGACGCTGATCCGCTGGGTTCGGGCCGCGTAGGAGTGGTGGGGCGATGGTCGGTGGGCGAGGGCGGAGGGGAGATGGGTGACGAAGCGGCGGCCAAGCGGCCGGGGAGGCGAGACATGAAGTCGAAGGGCGCAGCAGGCGTTCGGGGCCGAAGCGGTCAGCTCACGCGACGGCAGGCGATGCAGGGTCTGGGCGCGGTCATCGGATCCGCGGCCGTGCTGCAGGGGGCCGGCGGAACGGCGCGGGCGGCTTCCGCCGGTGTCGTGCAGGCCGCGGCGGTCGGTCCGTACGACCCGGACTGGTTGCCGGCGGGGGTCCGGTCGCGCTTCGTGCAGGACGTCAACGGATTGACGATGCACGTCCTGGAGGCGGGCTTCGAGGACGACGGGCGCCCCGCGCTGCTGCTGCTCCACGGGTTTCCGGAGCTCGCCTACAGTTGGCGGCACGTCATGGCCCCGCTCGCCGAGGCCGGCTATCACGTCATCGCCCCCGACCAGCGCGGTTACGGCCGGACCACCGGATGGAGCGCCGACTACGACGGCGACCTGCGCCCCTTCAGCCGGTTGAACGCGGTGCGCGACGCGCTCGCCCTCGTCTCCGCGTTCGGCTATCGCACCGTCGACGCCGTCATCGGCCACGACTTCGGTTCGCCCATCGCAGCCTGGTGCGCGGTGGCGCGGCCTGACGTGTTCCACGCCGTCGCCCTGATGAGCGCGCCGTTCGGCGGCACCCCCGAATGGCCGTTCGACACGGCCGCCGGTGCCGCGCCGGCCGCGGCCCCGGCGGCGCCCGACATCTACGAGGAGATGGCGCGCCTGCCGCGCCCGCGCAAGCACTATCAGCGCTACTACCGGACGCGCGAGGCGAACGAGAACATGTGGCGCGCCGCGCAGGGGGTCCACGATTTCCTGCGCGCCTACTACCACCACAAGAGCGCCGACTGGGCAGAGAACCGGCCCTACCGACTTGCCGGGTGGACCGCGGAAGAGGTCGCGAACATGCCGACCTACTACATCATGGATCTCGACATGGGGATGGCGGAGACAGTGGCCCGCGAGATGCCGACGGCGGCCGAGGTCGCCGCGAACCGCTGGCTGCCGGATCGGGAGCTGCGTGTCTACAGCGAGGAGTACGGGCGCAACGGCTTCCAGGGCGGCCTGCAATGGTACCGGTCCGGAGTCATAGCGGACGAGCCGCTGACGTTCGCCGGGCGGACTATCGACATTCCGTCCCTGTTCATCGCCGGCTCGAGCGACTGGGGCGCCTACCAGCGTCCGGGCTCGCTGGAGCGGATGCAGGAGCGTGCCTGCACCGACATGCGCGGCGTGCACTTCGTAGACGGGGCCGGGCACTGGGTGCAGCAGGAACAGCCGGCGGAGACGGTGCGTCTGCTGCTGGACTTCCTCCGCGCGGCCTAGCACGATTGGTTGGGCACCAGGCCGAGCCGTCAGGCGACGAATGGTGGGCTGGTGCGGCGGGTCGGCCGCGCGGCGCGCCGGCACAGCATGCACGGCGGTCGGAGGGGCCGCCGACATCCGAGAGAGTCCTAGTGGAAGGGGGCGGAGAAGGGATGTGGAACGACCGGCCGAGTCGAAAAGGAATGGTAGCGGGGGGGGGATTTGAACCCCCGACCTTTGGGTTATGAGCCCAATGAGCTACCAGGCTGCTCCACCCCGCGACACGGCGACAACAACGAGCGCTGCCACGAACGGTCATAATAGCATCGTGCGGCGGTGCCGTCAACGGTGGCCGGCGCGTCGCACCGGCCCGGAGTTGCGCGGCGCATCGCCGAGCAGGAACACCTTCTCTCCGGGCAGGATCAGCCCCAGCTCCTCGCGCGCCACCGCCTCGATCGTGGCGAGGTCGCCGCGGAGCCGTTGGGCCTCGAGCCTCAGCCGGACGTTCTCGGCCCGGAGCGTGCTCACGTCGACCCTGAGTCGCTGGTACGTGCGCCGTGTGTTGAGCCCGGACGAAACTCCCTGCTCTCCGATGAGGGCATGAGCCACCAGGAGCGTCACCAGGAGGGCCAGGAACAGGACCGGCCGCGCCGGCCACGATCGCCAGGCGGGCCGAGGTCGTCGTCGGGCGTGGACAGGGTGCTGGGCTTCGGTCATCGTTGGGTCTCGGAGGGCCGGCCGCGGGCTCGCGGTGCGGGGTGCCGTTCATCGGTTATCGGACGGTCACGGGCGGGGGATTACCCGTGAGGGCAGGGCGGGAAGCATGGTGCGGGAGAACGATTGCGTGATCGCGAGCACGACGCTGCCGGCGGAGATGGATGCCGAGGCGCTCGGCCGGCTGTTGGTGACCGAACGTCTGGCCGCCTGCGTCCAGGTGCACCCGCCGGTCCGTTCGGTGTACCGCTGGCAGGGAGCGGTAGAGACGGCTGCGGAGCAGCTCCTGCACATCAAGACGGCGGCGCGCCGGGTAGAGGACCTGCGACGGCGGCTGAGGGACCTCCATCCCTACGAGCTGCCCGAGCTCGTCGTGGTCCCCATCGTCGCAGGCGACCCCGCGTACCTCGCGTGGCTGGTGGACTCGACCACTCCCGGGTAGCGCCCGGCGGCGGGACGGAATTCTCGCGCCCGCGACCTTTCGACGCCACGTGCAGGGACGCGCGGGCGCGCGGGCGCGCGGCGCGCGGGCGCGGCGGGCCATCTCAAGCGCCGGGCCGGGACACGCTCCACGAGGCGCCGAAGCCCGCGAGCGCGAGCAGGGCGGCGCCGCCGGCCTGGCCCGCCGACGGCAGGGTCCGTTTGCGGCGATAGTCCGCGGGGTCGATCTTCTCCACCATCGCCTGCGAAAGGATCGTCTGCCCTCGAACGACGTCGCCGACCCGGGGCCGAACCGGTTCCGTGAACGGCCACAGACCGATCACCGCTCCGAGCAACAGTCCGAGCAGGAAGCCGAGCGTGGCCCGGCGGCGGGCGGCCAGCAGCAAACGCACGAGATTGCTCACGACTGCGACGCCGGCCACCACCCCCAGCGCCACCGGAACCAGCACGTGCAGCACGGGCTCGGCCGCGTCCCAGGCTCCGGCGCGAGCGATGTCGACGGCCGCGGCGACGGCATCCACGATGGGTCGGTACTGACCGAGCACCAGGAGCAGGTAGGCGCCGGAGACGCCCGGCAGGATCATCGCCGCCCCGCCGGACACGCCTGCGACGACCAGCACGACGTAGGCGGCCGGGCCCGGCGCGCCGGGCCGGCTGACGCGTTCCGGGTCGAGGACGGCCAGCAGGGCCATCGCGGCGACGGCCACGGCAGCGCTCAGGGCGACGGTGCGATCCAGCGGCCGCACGAGCCGCCAGACGATCGGAATCCCGCCGGCGGCCAGCCCGATGAACAGGCTGTACATGACCCACGGATAGCGGTCCAGCACGGCGCCGATGGCCTGCGCGCCAGCGGCGATCGCGAGCGCGGCCGAGCCGCCGACGCAGGCGAGCATCAGCAGCACCGGCGCCCGGAGCTTCAGGGTGGAGACCTCCGCGACGCCCGCGATGAACTGCGGGTAGAGTCCGACGGCCAGCAGCATCGTGCCCCCGGAGACGCCCGGCACGAGATTGGCCAGGCCCATGAGAGCGCCGCCGGCGATGCTGCGCAGGAGGAGCGGCACGCCCCTGAACGCAGGAGCAGGCATTCCGAAGGCGGTCGAGATCTTCTCGGACATGCTGAGGCAACGTGGCGGTCGGACGGCCCGAAGGTCGGTGCACCGGAGGGTGCACGCTGCCGCCCCACGCCTTCGGTCGGTCTGCGCCCGGGGCCGCCGGGCGGCACGAGAGCGTACGTTACGGTACACTGCAACGCTTCGGCAGGACGCCGATGGTTCGAGATCAATCGGGGGAAGCGGTTCGGACCGCGACCGCGGCGTGGCCAGTCCGGCTGCTGGTCGGCGGAGCCTTCGCGAGGCTCGCCCTGATGCCGTTCTCGGCGGCGGGCCAACCGGTGACGGCGTGGCTCGACCGCTTGGCCTCGCTGGCCCTGGTCGTCGGACTCGGCCATATCCTGTGGCGTCTGACGTCCCGGCTGCAGCGGCGCCTCCTGTGGCGCGTGCGGCGGCGACTGATCCTCTCCTACGTTTTCGTCGGGGTTGTTCCGATCTTCCTGATCGTCGCGTTCGTCGGCCTGGCCGGCGCCCTGACCATGCTCGTGACCGGCGCGTTCCTGGTTCGGTCCGAGCTGGACGACATCGTTGCGGACGCGGACTCCATCGCGGCCACCATCGGGAGCCACCTGACCACCGGAGCCGCCATCGACGAGGTGCTGGCCGGATACCGGGCCGGATCGGGAGCGACCTTCCCGGTGGCGGTGGCCGTCCTCGACGGGGATGTCGGCTCCGCCGGGGCCGCCGGCCCGTGGCGTCACGCGCCCCGCCCCGCGGCGCTACCGGCGTGGATCGGAAAGGCAGGGTTCACCGGATTCGTCGAGCTTCCGGACCGCGCGCCGCTCGTCGCTCGGGCGATCCGCCGGGTGGATGGGGGGCGAACTGTCGTTGTCGACGTCCCCCTCGGGCTCCCCGTGGCCGGCCGCATCGCCGACGCCACGGGCATCGAGGTGACCGGTCCGGCGTTCGCCGGGTCCGCCCCGGAGGGGGGGGCGGCGCCCGCGGTTCGCGTCGAAGGGGACACGACGGGCGGGTTCGCATCCGCGGGAGGGCTTGCCTGGGTCGTGTTCCTGGAACGGACGGATTGGGGGACCGGCGATACCCAGGCGGTCGGACTCACGATCCGGATCCCGCCGACCGCCCTGTACCAGCGCCTGTTCGGATCCCACGCACGCATCGGCGACGTGAACGTCGGCTCGGTTTTCCTGGTGTTGCTTTCCGTGGTCGGCGCGCTCTTCCTCGTCATGCAGGGCGCTGCGCTCGTGATGGGGTTCGCCCTGGCCCGGTCCATAACGGGATCGGTGCACGAGCTGTTCGCGGGGACGGAACGCGTCCGGCGCGGCGACTTCACGCACCGCATCCGGGTCGCCTCCGGCGACCAGCTCGGCGATCTCGCGGACTCGTTCAACGCGATGACGGCCAGCGTCGAGGGCCTGCTCGCGCAGGCGGCCGAGAAGAAGCGCCTGGAGGAGGAGCTGCGCATCGCACGCGAGATGCAGATGTCGCTGCTGCCGCGCGACGCGGCCACGATTCCGGGACTGACGGTGGCTCCCTTCTCTCGACCGGCCCGCGAGGTCGGCGGTGACTACTACGACGTGGTCCGGCTGGGCGAGCGGCGGCTCGGAGTGCTCGTGGCCGACGTCTCGGGCAAGGGGACCTCCGCCGCGTTCTACATGGCCGAGCTCAAGGGGCTCGTCCTCAGCCTGAGCCCCATCTACGAGTCGCCGCGCCGGCTGTTGATGGAGGTCAACCGCATCCTGTCGGCCAGCCTGGACGAGCAGAGCTTCATCACGATGACGTACGCCGTCATCGATCTCGACGCCCGGACGATCACGTACGCCCGGGCCGGCCACACGCCGTTCATCTATCTGAAGCCGGGCGAGCCCGCCGGCGCCCAGATGCTGGTGCCCGACGGCCTGGTGCTCGGCCTGCGAGGCCTGGAGGGGCACTTCGACGCGCTGATCGAGGAGCAGCGCCAGCCGATCGGCTCGGGAGACCTCGCCGTGCTGTTCACCGACGGGATCACGGAGGCGATGAACGAAGAGGCGGACATGTTCGGCGAGGAGCGGCTCAGCCGGCTGCTCCAGGAGCACGCCGCCCTGGGACCCACCGCGCTGCTCGACCGCGTCCTGCAGGACGTCGAGGCGTTCGTCGGCACCGCCGACCAGCACGACGACATGACGATGGTGCTCGTCCGGGTCGACGAGCTGCCCGTGCCCCGTCATGTGCCGCTGGTGCCTGCGGCCATCGCCTGAGCCCGCGCGATGGCGGACCTGGCGGTAGTCTTCCGGACGCGGTCGGAGATGGAGGCCAACGTCGTTCGCGGCCTGCTCCGGACGCATGGGATCGAGGCGGTCCAGAGCCCGCCGGCGGGCCGAGCCGCGCCCGGCCTGTTGCGGGACGAGGCGGGCGAGGTGCGTGTTTCCGTCCCGCCGGAGCTCGCGCGGACGGCGGCGCGCGTCATCGCCGAGGTGCGCAGCGAGGTGTCGCGCGGGGTCCTGCTGCGCGAGGCGCACGGGGCGCTGGAGATCGCCCTGGGCTATCGGTTCACGGATCGCGGACTGCTCGAGCAGGCCCTGACGCATCGGTCGCGAGCCCACGAGGACCCGAGCGGGGCGGTGGCGGACAACGAGCGGCTGGAATTCCTCGGCGACGCGGTCCTCGGGCTCGTGGTCGCCGACCGGTTGGTCCGGGATTTCCCCGGGCGCGACGAGGGCTGGACCTCGAAGGTGAAGGCGCAGCTCGTCTCGGCGCCTACCCTGGCCCGCTTTGGGGAGCAGGTGGGCCTCGGCGCCTACCTCCTGCTGGGACGGGGGGAGGAGAAGACCGGCGGACGGCGGAAGCAGTCGCTCATCGCCGACACGTTCGAAGCGGTCGTCGCCGCGATCTACCTCGACGGCGGACTGACCGCAGCCACCACGTTCATCGACGCACGGTTGCGCGGTGCGCTCGAGGACCTGCACGCGAACGGCACGGCCGCGGAGGCTCCGGCGGACTGGAAGTCGACGCTCCAGGAGTGGCTGCAGGCGCGCGGGCGTCCCCTTCCGGCGTACCGACTCACGGCGGAAGAGGGCCCGGATCACCGCAAGACGTTCACCGTCGACGTCGTGGTGGGCGGAGACCCGATCGCCCGCGGCATGGGGCGCAACAAGAAGGAAGCCGAGCAGAAGGCGGCCCGGCGTGCGCTCGCGGATCTGCAGTCGGCCGCGGAACGCCCTCCGGCGGCCGAGGGGCCGGAGCAGGCCGAGTGATTCCGGGCGGGCGGCCCCCGGCGCTCAGTCGATCTCGATGAGTCCCCACGACTTCCGGGGGCGGCGGGCAGGCTCCGGCGCCGCGGCGGCGGGCCCGGCCGCCGGCGACGGGGCCGCCTCCGCGTGCGGCAGCCGGGAGGCGGCGTACTCCTGCACCTCCCGGGCGAGCACGGCGCCCTCGGGCGGCGATGGCCGGCAGTGCAGCCGGACCCAGAGGCGCAGCAGCGGATCGACGAAGCTGAACCGCTTCTGGCGCACGCCAATCATGTCGACGTCCTCGAGCCACGAGAGATAGTCGCGGGTCGACCCGGGCGTGCGCCCGAGGCGCACGGCGATCGCGGTCAGCGTGAGCGGCTCCTCGTCGGCCAGCACGGCCAGGATCGCCTTCAGCGCGCCGTAGCCGCGCGCGCGATGGAGACGGAGCTCGTAGCTGAAGCGGCAGATCCAGTAGAGCGGGGCGCCGGGCGCGAGCTGTGCGGCGAGGACGTCCGCCGGAGGGGCGGCCTCCCCGGTCGCGAGCGCGGCCGCGAGGCGGTCGACGTACACCGGGCGCCCGTCGGCCAGGGCATGCACCACGCGTCCGAGGTCGTTCCGCTCGGCGTCCGTGCGTCCCGCTCGGTGCGCCGCCAGCGCGGCCGTCACCTCCGTGGGGGAGAGGCGCGGGAGGTGAATCACCTCGAAGCGATCCGGTCGGCCGCGAAGCATTCTGAGCGTCCGACTGACGTACCGGCTTGCCAGCGCGAAACGGTTCGGGCTCTCCTCGAGCGCATCGAGGAACTCGCCGAGCACGCCCCGCAGGCCGGGGAAGCTCTCGAAGGTGCGCAGCTCGAGCAGGCCGTCGATCAGGAACGCAGGCGTCGCCGCACCGCGGGCCGGACGACCGAGGAAGCGCAGGAGTGCATCGAACGCGTCGCGGGCGTTGCGTCGGCCTGCACGGAACAGGCGGGGATCGTCGCCCGTGGCGTAGGGCGAGTCGGCGGTGACGGCGGCGAGGAAGCCCTCGGGCGTGGACCCCGCGCCCTCGACGTCGATGTACTGGCTGCCGCCGCGCGTCGCGAGGTGCCGCGCGATGCGGCGCAGCAGGGAGGTGCGGCCGCTGCCGCAGCCGCCGAGCACGACCGGAATGCGGGACGGTGCGGCACCGAGCGCGGCGACGAGGCGTCGTTCGATGGGAGGGCGCGCCGGAGGCACGCGGGGAGTCTGCGCCGTAGCACCTGCCATGGAGAACTCCGCGCCAGCGCGGACTTCCGGTGCGCAGGCCAGGGCGCACGAGCCCCTGACTCCGCGCCGTGGACCGACCGGAAACCGAGCAAGACCTTAGGAACGCTCGGGGCGCCTTGTCAATCGCGAGGCGGGCCGCCGGTCTCGCGATGCGTTGTTCCGCTATGATGAACTGTTTGGGCGATTGGCAATGACGCTAGACAGGAACCTGGCAGTCGTCGGAGCGCAGTGGGGAGACGAGGGCAAGGGGAAGATCGTCGACCTGCTTGCGCCCGCGTTCTCCGTCGTCGCGCGCTCCCAGGGCGGACACAACGCCGGGCACACCGTGCTCGTCGGGGGGCGGCAGTTCATCCTGCATCTGATCCCGTCGGGCATTCTGCATCCCGGCGTCACCTGCGTGATCGGCAACGGAGTCGTCATCGACGTGGGGGCGCTCTTCGCGGAGCTCGACGGGCTGGCGGCCCAGGGGATCGATCTCGACGGCCGGCTCCTGGTGAGCGACCGGGCCCACGTCATCCTGCCCTACCACCGCGAGATCGAACGCCTGGCGGAGGAGCGCCGCGGCGCGCTGCGCATCGACACGACGTCGCGCGGGATCGGACCGAGCTACGAGGACAAGGCGGGGCGGCGCGGTATTCGCATCGCCGATCTGGCCGGCGGTGCGCACGGGGAGCGCCTTGCCGGCCTGGTGCGGGCCAACGTGGAGGCGCGCAACCGACTCGTGGCGGGCGAGCCTCTCGACTGGCGCGAGGTCCATGCCGACGCGGCGGAGTCGTGGGCCCGGCTGCAGCCGATGGTCGGCGACGTCTCCGAGTTCCTCGCGTCGGCCCTGGCGGCAGGTCGAGCGGTGCTGTTCGAGGGCGCCCAGGGGGCGATGCTGGACCTCGACCACGGCACCTACCCGTACGTGACCTCCTCGAACGCGACGATCGGCGGCGTGTGCACCGGGCTGGGCGTGGGCCCGCGGGCCATCGGCTCGGTACTCGGCATCGCGAAGGCCTATACCACGCGGGTCGGGGCCGGACCGCTGCCGACCGAGCTCGACAGCGTCCTGGCGGACCGGCTCCGGGAGGTGGGCCGCGAGTACGGCGCGTCGACCGGGCGGCCACGCCGGTGCGGGTGGTTCGACGCGGCCGTGGTGCGGCGGGCCGTGCGCATCAACGGCATCGACGCGCTGGCGGTCACCAAGCTCGACGTGCTCGACGCGCTCGAGGAGTTGCGTGTCTGCACCGGGTACCGGTGCGGCGAAGCCCACCTGACCGACCTCCCCGCCGACGTCGAGCGACTCGAGGCGTGCCGGCCGGTGTACGAGACGCTCCCCGGCTGGGCCCACACGCGGGGTACGGCCGGCGCGCGGCGCGAGACGGATCTGCCGGCCGAGGCGCGCGCGTACCTGGACCGGCTGGAAGCCGTCTGCGGCGTTCCCATCAGCATCGTGTCGACGGGGTCGGACCGATCCGAGACGATCGTGCGGCCGGAGTCCCTGGGCGCCCGTTGGCTGACGTGAGGCGGCGCCGGGCTCGGTGAGCGAGAGGCGGACGCCCGATGCCCAGCGCGGTGCGTTGCAGCGGGCTCGTCAAGCGCTACGGCGACGTCGTTGCCGTTGCCGGCCTCGATCTCGATATCGCGCCCGGAGAGTGCTTCGGCCTGCTGGGACCGAACGGCGCCGGCAAGACGACCACCATCGAGGTTCTGGAGGGGCTGCTCGAGCCGGACGCCGGCGAGGTCCAGGTGCTGGGCCTGCGCTGGGCGACGGATGGCGACGCCCTGCGCCAGCGGCTCGGGATTCACTTGCAGGAATCTCAGTTCGACGAAAGGCTGTCGGTTCGCGAGACGCTCGACCTCTTTCGCTCCTTCTACGCGGCGGGTCACGCCGTGGACGGCGTGCTCGCGCTGCTCGGACTGGAGGGCAAGGCGAACACCTGGGTGAGCCGGCTGTCCGGCGGTCAGCGACAGCGGATGGCGATCGGCTGCTCGCTGGTCGGGAAGCCGGACGTGCTGTTCCTGGACGAGCCGACCACCGGGCTCGATCCGCAGGCACGCCGGCAGGTCTGGGAGATCGTGGACCGGTTCCGCGGGCGCGGCGGCACGGTGCTGTTGACGACCCACTACATGGACGAGGCCGAGGTGCTGTCGGATCGCGTGGCCGTCATCGACAACGGGCGGGTCATCGCCTGCGGACCGCCCCGCGAGCTCGTGTCCACCCTGGGGGCGGGGCACGTCATCGCCTTCGCGCTCGACCCGGCAGCCGGTGAGCCGCCGGACTTCGCGGAGGGCCTCGAGGCGCTGCCCGGGGTCCGATCCGCCCGCCGGGAGGCCGGAGGGTGGAGCCTGACCGCCTCGTCGCTGCATACGGCGATGCCGTCGCTGATGCGGCTTGCCGCGGACGGCGGCTGGAGCCTGAGCTCGCTCACGACGCGCACCGCCACCCTGGAGGATGTCTTCGTGTCCCTCACCGGCCGGCACCTGCGCGATGGCTGACGCGCGCCGCAGCCGGCATCCCGTCGTCGAGCTGACCCTCGCCCGTTTCCGAATCCTGATCAGGGAGCCGGAGGCGTTCTTCTGGGCCTTCGTCTTCCCAATCCTGATGACGGTGGCGCTCGGTATCGCGTTTCGCGCGGCGCCGGCCGGCATCGTGCCCGTCGCCGTGGTGCAGGGGGCGCACGCGGCGCACCTGGTGGCCGTTCTCGAGCGCGAGCCGTCCGTCGATGCCTTCACCATCGGTCGTGCGGAGGTGTACATCACCCTGCGCGACGGCCGGGCCCACCTGGTGGTGGAGCCGGGCACGCCGCCGGTCTACCGCTACGACCCGACCCGTCCCGAGAACCGGCTCGCCCGGCTCCTGGCCGACGGGGCGCTGCAGCGGGCGGCGGGGCGGAGCGACCTCTGGGCGGCGCGCGACGAGCCGGTCGCTACACCCGGCGGGCGCTACGTCGACTGGCTCGTTCCCGGGCTGCTCGGCATGAACATCATGAGCACCGGGATGTGGGGCATCGGTTTCTCGGTGGTCATGCAGCGAAGCCGGAAGCTCCTCAAGCGGCTGGTGGCGACGCCGATGCGCCGCTCGCACTACCTGATCGCGCTCGTAGCCGCGCGGCTGGCGTTCCTGGTGCTGGAGGTGGGCGTCCTCGTCGTCTTCGCCCGCTTCTTCTTCGGGGTTCCGGTCGAGGGCTCGCTCGGGGCGCTCGCTGCAGTGAGCGTCCTGGGTGCGATGGCGTTCGGCGGCATCAGCCTGCTGACGGCCAGCCGCGCCCGCACGGCCGAGGGCGTCTCCGGGATAATGAACGTCGTCCAGGCGCCGATGTGGATCTGCTCCGGCGTGTTCTTCGCGACCTCCAACTTCCCGGATGCCGTGCAGCCCATCATCCAGGCACTGCCGCTGACCGCGCTGATCGACGCCCTTCGGGGCGTGATGCTGAACGGGGACACGCTTGCCGTCCTGCGGGGGGAGCTCGGGTTGCTGGGCGGCTGGACGGCGGCGAGCTTCGCGGTGGCGCTGCGCATCTTCTCCTGGCGCTGAGGTCGTTTCCGCGTCCGGTGCGGGCCGTGCGGGCCGGCGCTATAATCGCCGGGCTCGCCGCGGCCGGCGCCGTTGCGACTCTCCGATGGCCTGCATCAGTACCGCCCGCATCCGCAGGTGGCGCGCGTTCGCGGCCGCCAGCCTGCTCTCGGCGGCCGGCATCGCCTGCACGCCCCCCGACCCGCGGTCGGCCGCCGCGGAGGCGGAGGCGTTCATCGCAGGCGCCGAGGCGAGCCTGCTCGAACTCTGGACCGCGGATCGGCGGGCGGCCTGGGTCCACGAGCGCTTCGCGACGGAGGACACCGCGGCGATCGCCGCTGACGCCCGTCGGCGAAGGCTCGACGGGACGGCCGGGCTGGCGCATGCCGCGTCGCGCTTCGACGGCGTGGAGCTGGGCACGTCCCTGCGGCGGAAGCTCCTGCTGCTGCGGACCTCGCTGCCCGCGGTGGGCTCGGCGGTTCCGGAGCTGCGGCAGGAGCTGTGGGACGTCCTCGCCGGAATCGAGCGGGCGTACGACCGCAGCGCTGCCTGCACCGCGCAAGGGGGTGCCTGCCTCGGCCGGCCGGCTCTCGAACGGCTGTTCGCGGAGAGCCGGGAAACGGACGAGCGGCTCGACGCCTGGCTCGGATGGCACCGGTCCGCGGCTCCCGGCCGGTCCGCGTACCGGCGCTTTGTCGAGCTGGCCAACGCAGGAGCTCAAGAGCTCGGCTTCGCCGATACCGGCCTGCTGTGGCGCGCGGGCTACGACCTGCCGCCGGACGCGCTCGCGGCGGAGCTCGACCGCATCTGGACCGAGCTCCGTCCGCTCTACGGGTCGCTGCACTGCCTCGTCCGGGCGCGGCTGGGGGAGACCTACGGAACGGCGGTTGCACCCCCGGACGAGGCGATTCCGGCGCACCTCCTCGGGAGCCCGTGGGGCGGCCGATGGGACGCGCTCTACGAGCTCGTTCGTCCCCGCGAGAGGGACCTCCGGGAGGAGCTGACGCGAAGTCTGGAGCGCCGTCGCCTCCCTGCCGCGGAGATGGTGCGCCTCGGGGAACGCTTCTTCCAATCCCTCGGGTTCGACCCTCTGCCCGGCTCCTTCCGGGAGCGTTCGCGGCTCGTCGGCCCGACGGACCCGGACCTCGCCTGCCGTCCCGGCGCCTGGCAGATCGACGCCGGCTCCGACGTGCGCCTGCGGGCGTGCATCGCGGGGACCGGCGACGACCTCGTGACCGCGCACGAGCTCCTCGGGCGCACCCACTACCAGTGGGCGTTCCGGCTCCAGGACCCGCTCTTCCGCAGCGGCCCCGCGGCGGGCGGCTTCGAGGTCGGAGTCGCCGGCGCGATCGGGCTGTCGATGACCCCCGAGTACTTCGTCCGGGCCGGCGTCCTGGAGCGCCGTCCCGCCGGCGACGACATCGGGGTGCTGCTGCGGCGCGCTCTCGAGACGCTGGCCTACGTCCCGTTCGGCCTGGCCGTCGATCGTTGGCGCTGGGGGGTTTTCTCCGGCGAGGTGGGGGTGGAGGCGTACAACCGGGCCTGGTGGGAACTGCGCCGCCGCTACCAGGGGGTCGGCCCGACGGAGCCTCGCAGCGACGCGGCGTTCGACCCCGGGGCGGCGGCTCCGGTGGCCTGGAACCGGCCCTCGACGCCAGGCGTCATCGGGCGGGTATTGCAGTTCCAGCTTCACCGCGCGCTGTGCGAGGCGGCGGGGGACACCCGAGCGCTGCACCGGTGCTCCGTCTTCGAGAGTCCGGGGGCCGGCACACGGCTCCGGGCGATGATGGAGCTGGGCGCCAGCCTTCCCTGGCCCGAGGCCCTCGAGAGCCTGACGGGCACCCGCGCGCTCGACGCGGGCGCGATGCTCGACTACTTCGCGCCGCTGGCAGCCTGGCTCGATGCGCAGAACGAAGGGCGGGCGTGCGGTTGGCCGGACCTCGCGATCAGGTCGGACCGCGGCCGGTCCGCGGCGCCTCCCGCGTGAGCTCGACGAGCGCCCGCCGCGCGAGGCGGGCGATGTAGATGATCCCCGTGACGGTGGCCGCGAGCCCCGCGACGATCAGCGTCCACTCCGCGGGGCTGCGCGCGCGCCCCGCGACCGCCTCGGCTCCGGCGTATCCGAGATAGACGTAGGTGACGATGCCGGGCAGCGTGAAGACGCCGCTCGTCACGAGGTACGGCAGGAACGCCACGCCGGTCGCGCCGAACAGGTAGTTGCTGGCACTGTAGGGGATGGCCGGATTCAGTCGGAGCAGGGCGATGATGCGCCACCCGGCCCGCGCCACTGCCAGGTCGACGGCCCGCGCGCGCGGGTAGCGGGCCGCAAGTCGCTGCACGGCGCCGCGGGCCACGTACCGCGCCGCGAGGAAGGAGACCGCGTCGGCCACCGTCGAGGCGATGGCGACGATTGCGACGCCGCGCACCAGCCCGAACAGCGCGCCCGCGATGAGAGTGAGGACGGCGCCCGGGACGAACAGCAGCACGAGCGCCACGTAGGCCGCCCCGAAGGCGAGGACGCCGACCGCTCCTCGGGAGTCGACCCAGGTGCGTAGCGACGCGAGCGCGGGCTCGAGGGGCAGCGTCCGGGTCAGGAGGACGCCCGCGGCGAGCAACGCCACCGCCGCCACCAGCCAGAGCCCCGCCTGAAGGCGGCCCGCGGCCGGTTCCTTCCTCGTGACCGGTTTCGTGCCCGGCGGGCCCTCGGCGTCACGCCGGGTGACAGGCAACGCGCTCCGCAACGGGTGGACGCCGGCGCACCGCCGGTCAGTCCCCCTCGTACTCGGGTTCGCTCACCTTGCCGAACCAGGTGGTCGCGGAGTCGACGTTGATGGCGAGATGCACCATCGGACCGTCCGGGCCGGCGCCGTGCCAGTGCCGCTCGCCGGCCGCGATGGAGACGACGTCCCCCACCGCGGCCACCTGCACCGGCTCGCCCTCCCGCTGCACGCGGCAGCGTCCGGACAGTACGACCAGCAGTTGCAGCCCGCTGTGCGCATGCCAGGCCGTGCGCGCCCGCGGTTCGAACGCGACCCGGTAGGCGTTGACGGCCGGCTCTTCCGCCACCGCCGGCATCCGCGTGACCTGCGCCGCGCCGGTGAACGTCGCCGGGTCCGCCGGCGCGGGGCGCAGGTCGCCGAGACGGAGCAGCCGCACGCCGAGCCTTACCCCGCCGCGGCCGGGGTGTCCTGGCGGCGCGCGATCAGGTAGGCCGCCATCCCCGCGATGAGCGCCACGAGGAGCGCGCCGACGTTCATCACGCCGCTCGTGCCGTACGAGATGATCAGGTAGCCGACCGAGCCGGGCAGCAGGGCGTAGTAGACAAACGGAAAGACCGTCATGCGGATGACGGCGCCTTCGCGCCCGAGCAGGCCGACGACCGCCGAGGCCGCCACGACGTTATGCACGCAGATCATGTTGCCGGCGGCGCCTCCGATGGCCTGCAGGGCGACGATCCACGTCGGGTCGGCGGCGATGCGCTCGCCCATGTTGAACTGGAAGAGCGAGAACATCATGTTGCTGACGGTGTTGCTGCCGGCCACCGCGGCGCCGATGCCGCCGATGAACGGGGCGAAGATCGGCCAGGCGCCGCCCGCGACCGCCGCCACGCCTTCCGCGAGCACGATCGGCATCCGCTCGTAGCCGGCCGCGCCGCCGTAGCTGTTGAGGAAGATCTGCACCATCGGCACCGTGAACACGAGCGCGACGGAGGCGGAGAGGGTCACGCGGAACGACGTCGACCAGGCGCGGCGGTAGGCGTCGCCCGGGATCCGGTGGATGAGGTACGTGATCAGCGACGTGGCGATGAACAGCGCACCGGGCAGGAAGAGCGGCTGCACCTCGTTGGCGGAGATCGACGTGCCGAACATGTCGGGCCAGGTGA
>JAGWAJ010000119.1:6063-12752 GCA_021296475.1 Acidobacteriota bacterium | reverse complement strand
CAAGACCGCCGGCGAGGCCCGCGCAGCGCTCGCCGGCGCGAGCGACGCGGAGTTGATGAAGCCGTGGTCCATGCTGACCGCTGGCACGCTCCTGTTCACGTTGCCGAAGGTGGTCGTGCTGCGCAGCTTCGTCATGAACCATCTGATCCACCACCGGGCGCAGCTCGGGGTGTATCTGCGGATGAACGATATTCCCGTCCCGTCGCTGTACGGCCCTTCCGCCGACGAGGCCCCGCCGGGTTTCTGAGCGGGTGATCCGGCGGCAGTCCGTGGTGTGGAACACCCGCGCGAGCGGGGGGGTGACGAATCGACGACGGGCGCAGCGTTCCGGCTATGATGACGGAACGAGGAGAGGCCCGATGCAGAGAACCCTGACGCGCTCGCTGCTCTTGCCGGCGCTCGTCGCGGCGCTGGCGCTCGTCGCGCCCGCTGCGGCCGTGGCGCAGTCCGAGGCGCCGCGCACGCCCTGGGGCGACCCGGACCTCGGCGGGGTCTGGGACTACTGGACCTTCACGCCGCTCCAGCGGCCGGAGGATCTCGCCGACCGCGACACGTTGACCGACGAGGAGGCGGCGGCGCTGGCGCAGGAGCTGAACGCCGAGGCGCTGGCGCGGGACCTCGCGGCGCCGCCGGGATCGCCGGGCGGCTACAGCCAGGCGGTCTGGACGGACCGGGCGCGTCCGACGGCGCTGACGCAGACCTCGCTGATCGTCGATCCGCCGGACGGCCGGATCCCGCCGCTGACGCCCGAGGCGGAAGCGCGCGAGGAGGCCCGCCTGGCCGGGGACGGGCAGCCGGTCCGCATCCGCGTCGGGGGCTACGGGACGGACGGCCCCGAGGAGCGGGGGGTCGCGGAGCGCTGCCTGCTCGGATTCAGCACCGGACCGCCGATGCTGCCGGGCGGCTACAACAACAACATCCAGGTCTTCCAGACCCCCGACGCGATCGTCCTGCTGCTCGAGATGAACCACGACGTGCGCGTCGTGCCGCTCGACGGCCGGCCGGCCCTCAGCGGCGACGTCCGCCAGTGGCTGGGAAGCTCGCGCGGCCGGTGGGAGGGCGACACGCTGGTCATCGACACGCGCAACTTCACCGACCGCACGGCGAGCTTCGGCGTGACCGGCCTCGCCCTCGGGTCGGCGGAGGGGCTGCACCTCGTCGAGCGGTTCACGCGCGTCAACGGCGACACCCTGCTCTACGAGTTCACGGTCAACGACCCGGCCACCTTCACACGGCCCTTCAGCGGCCGGCTGCCGATGAACCGCAGTGACCTGCCGCTCTACGAGTACGCCTGCCACGAGGGGAACTACGGGATGGAGAACCTGCTGCGCGGCGCGCGGGCCGAGGAGCGCGAGGCGGCGCCCTGACGCGGCGCGGAAATCCGGTTCCGCCGGCCCCGCGGCGACGGGGGGTCCTGGTTGCCGCGACGGCGGCGCGAGTGTAGGCTGCGACGGGATGGCGGCCGCAGGGGCCGCGGGAGGTCAACCGATGCGGTTAAGGACGTTGCCGGTTGTGATCGCCGGTCTCGCCGTGCTGTTCGCGGCGGCGGCCGGGTCGGCGCACCACTCCTTCTCGGCCGAGTTCGACATCGAGAAGCCGATCACGCTCGAAGGAACGCTGACCGAGCTCGAGTGGGTCAATCCGCACGGCTGGCTGCACATGGACGTCACCGGCCCCGACGGCGAGGTGGTGAACTGGGCGGTGGAGATGGGCAACCCCACGGCCCTGCTGCGGCGCGGCCTGCGGCGGGGCGACTTCCCGCCCGGCATCGAGTTCGTCGTGGAGGGCTACGAGGCCAAGGACGGCACGCCGACCGCCAACGGGATCACCATCACGTTCCCCGACGGGCGCAACTTCTTCGCCGGCTCGTCCGGCACCGGAGCGCCCGAGCCGGGCCAGCGGCGATGACAGCTCTGCGTGTGACGATGGCGGCGCTCTGCCTGGTCGTGACCGCGGCTGCGGTCGCGACGGCGCAGTCCGGGCAGGCCGGGGCGGAGGAGCCGTACGCCCCGCCCCGCACGGCGGACGGGCAGCCCGATCTGCAGGGCATCTGGCAAGCGCTCAACACGGCGGCGTGGGACATCCAGGACCATTCGGCACGGGCCGGAGTTCCCGCGGGTCAAGGCGTCGTCGTGGGGAACGAGATTCCCTACCAGGAGTGGGCGCTGGCGCAGAAGCAGGAGAACTTCGAGAACCGGCTGACCGCCGACCCCGAGACGCAGTGCAACATGCCCGGGGTGCCGCGGATCACCTACATGCCCTACCCGTTCCAGATCCTGCAGTTCTCGGACCGCATCCTGATCCTCTACGAGTACGTCCACGTCACGCGCACCATCTACATGGACGGCAGCCCGCACCCGGAGGGGCACATCGACTTCTGGATGGGCGACTCGCGCGGCCGCTGGGAGGGGGACACGCTGGTCGTCGACGTCATTCACTTCAACGACCGGACGTGGTTCGACCGCGCGGGGAACTTCCACAGCGACGCGCTGCACGTCGTCGAGCGCTACACGCCGACCGGGCCGGATCACCTCCTGTACGAGGCGACCATCGAGGACCCGAAGGTCTTCACCCGGCCCTGGACGATGCGCATGCCGCTCTACCGCCGTCAGGAGGCCGATATTCAGCTCCTGGAATACGAGTGCTACGCGTACTCGGAGAGCGAGCTGGCCGCCGACAAGTGATGCGTCGCGCCGCGAGCAGCACCGGGAGGCCGTCACAAGGCACCGTGGAGGGGCCATCGGGGCCGAGGCGAGTCCGGCCGACGGGACGACTTCTCTCGTGCAACGATGCGGACACGATTGGCGCATCGGCCTGCATACGGCGCCGGCGCGCGCGGCGCTCACTCGGCGCGACGTTCGCACGGACGACGTTCGCACGGACGAGGAGGCATCGATGACTGACCGGTCCATCCGCTCTACCGTCGCCCCGACGGGTCTGCTCATCGCCACGGCGCTGGTACTGGCCGGGACTGTGGCGCCGGCGCCGGCCGAGGCCGGTCAGGAGGCGGCGTGGTCGCCGCCGCGCACCGCGGACGGGCATCCCGACCTGCAGGGCTACTGGGACGGCGGGCCGGCCAACGCCTCGCACAGCATCGAGGACGGTTGTTGCGACGCCATCCACGCCCGGATGCAGAGCCGCGGCCCAGAGCGGCTGGGGCTGCCGCAGCAGTTGATCATCGACCCGCCGGACGGGCGAATCCCCTACCAGCCGTGGGCGGCCGAGCGGCGCACCGAGATGCTCTACGACATGGAGACGCCGACCGAGCTCGAGCACATCGACCCCGAGGACCGCTGTCTGCTCGTCGGCGTCCCGCGGAGCAACTACCGCGGGGACCTGCAGATCCGCCAGAACGGCAGCCACATCGCGATCCTCTACGAGTGGACGCACGCCTACCGGGTGATCCCGATCGACGGCGCCGCGCACGTCGGCTCGGACATCACGCTCTTCAACGGCGACTCCCGCGGCCGCTGGGAAGGTGACACGCTCGTGGTCGACGTCACCAACTTCGACGACCGCGCGTGGCTGGACTCGCACGGGAGCTTCTACAGCAACTCCCTGCACGTCGTGGAGCGCTGGCGCCTGATCGACGCCGACACGCTCCGCTACGAGGCGACGATCGAGGACCCGGAGGTCTTCACGCGGCCCTGGACGCTCGCCTTCGACATCCCCCGCATAGGGACCCCCGGCTACGAGTTCTACGAGGAAGGGTGCTGGGAAGGCGTCACCAACAAGCACCGCCTGGCCGCCGGACGCATCGCGGTCGAAGCCGGCGAGCGGCGCCTGCACACGCACGACGAGGAGCCGCAGTAGCCTGCCCGCTCCGAATGCGCCGGCGCTGGCCGCTCAGTACCCGAAGCTCATGACATAGAGGGCGATGCCGGTTGCGGACGAGAGGCACAGTCCCGCGAGGACGAGCCTGCCCCAGCGCCGGTGGGTCCGGCCGAAGGAACCGGGGAGGGTCAGCGCGTAGCGCCGCCAGGACAGCGTCGCCAGGCCGCACCAGACGATGAACGTCGGCACGGCAACCGCGAGGTGCACGAGGAAGGTCACCCGAACGGTCGCCGAATCGTGCAGCGAGCTCGCCGCGTAGGCTTCTGCCGCGCCTCCGAAGCGGAGGCTGCCTTCCAGCAGCAGCACGGCCGCGATCCCCGCCAGCAGCAGGCCCAACTGCAGGTTGCGATGGTCGAGGTGCCGGCGTTGCGCGGCGAGCCGCAGCGCGTAGGCCATCGCGAACGGCGCAACCACGAGGAAGAGGATCGCGGCGTCCACGAAGACGTCCGCCCGAGTGCCCAGGAAACCGGTGCTCGGCATGTTGAGCTCCGTCGCCAACCGGCGACCGGCGTTTCTCAGCCGATCGGTTACTCCGAGACCGCCCTGAGGAGCAACCGCTGGGAGTCCGCGCTATCCGCGGCGCGGGCCAACTACCGCCCTGCGCCTCCCTCGGCCGCCTCGCGCTCCTCCGCCCGCTCGCCGCTGAGGATGTTGGTCATCGCGTAGTTGCCCTCGTGGCAGGCGTACTCGTAGATCACGTAGCCGGGAAGGCGCGGCATCGGACGGACGACGGTCCAGGGCTGCGTGTAGACCGTGGGATCGGTGATCGTGAACTCGTAGTCGATGCGGTCCGGCTCGACCACCACCATCTCGGACGAGGACGGGAAGCGGTGCTGCGACTGCTCGCTGAAGTTGGCGGTCTCGACGACCAGGGTGTCCCCTTCCCACCGGCCGCGGGAGTCGCCGTTCCACTGGCGGATGCCGTCATCGAGGCGCGGCCGCTCGTCGATGGGGATGATGCGGACGTCGTGGATGTTCTCGACGCGGATCGCTACGTGCCCCGGCGCCTGGACGATGTGGTAGGTGTTGTTGTAGCCCGTGGAGACCGGCGGCACGCCGTGGTAGGTTATGCAGCGGTCCCAGTTGCTGCGGTCGAGCCACGAATCCGCCGGGTGCTCGCGTCGGTACGCCGCCTCGGCCGCGGTGCGCTCCCGCGTCTCGGCCCGTAGTGGCAGGCGGCCGTCGGGCGGATCGACGATGAGCGACGTGCGCAGGTCCTCGCTGACCCGGCCCCGGTCGAACCAGAGTGCGTTGTACGACCCCACCTGGCCCGGCACCGGCGGCCGGTCCTGCGTCACGGCGAAGTTCCGCGCCTCGGCCTCCTCCGGCGTGTAGTGCTGCCGGTCGCCGAGATCGGCCGGGCGCTGGAGCGGCGTCAGCGAGGCGTAGGACCAGGTGCCCTGCAGATCGGGATCGCCCCACGGCGTTCGTGGGGACGGTCCTCCCTCCGGCGCCTCCCCGACGGCCTGAGCGGCCGCCGGCAGCGGCGCGACGATCGCCACGGCAATCAGAGCAGCAAGCACCGCGTGACATCGATCGCGCATGGGGCACCCTCCTCCAAGGCTGACTCCGGAACGGAACGGTCGGCGCGCAGGGAAGCAGCCCGCCGACGGTTGCCAGCGTTCCACAGTGCGGCTGATTGTTACCATAGTCCCGCGACCGGCGCGGCGCAAGCGCTTCCGCCCCTCGCTCCCGGCGCGGTGCCAGCGCGTCCGCCTTCACGTCCGGCACGATACGCAGGCGCCCGGCCATACGCCGGAATCGAACCGCCGTCGGTGCGCCCGGGCGCACGTCGCGCACCGCTTCGGCCGGCGCGGGCGGTCCGGCGACCCGTCGACCACGCGCGCGCGACGATTGCGAAGCTTGCAGCGATGAAGATTACAGGGATGAAGACGACAAGGACTCCGACGAGGGCGGCCACGAGGACGGCAGCCGCACGACGATGCGTCGCTCCGCTGCTGGCCCTCCTCGTGCCGATCGCCGCCGGCAACACGAGCGTTCCCTCCGAGGCGCCGCAGATCTGGGGCGCGCCGGACGTCGAGGACGACCTGGCGCTCTTCGGGAACGTTCGCGGCGGCGCGGCCGGCTTCGACTGGGACGTGAGCGGCTCGTTCGGCGTCCACGACAGCGAGCTCTTCAGCTACAACACCGGCAACGCCTCTCTCGGTCTGGACACGCCGACCTCGTTCGACCTCGGCACCAACCGGCAGCGGGAGATCGACTTCAACGCCGACGTGTCGTACTCGGTCACCGATCGCGTCAACGTCGCCGCCGGCATCGAATGGCGCGACGAGCAGTTCGGGGCCGGCAGCGGAGATCCGGCCTCCTGGGCGGTCGGCCCGTTCCACGAGCAGGGCTTCTTCGCCGGCGCACACGGCTTCCCCGGCTACGGGCCGCTGGCGGTCGGCGAATGGAGCCGCAGCAACTTCGCCGCCTACGGCGGCCTGGAGGTGAGCGGCGACGCCGGCGGCGGCTGGACGCTCGGGGGACCGGCTGCGTGAGGCTGCCTTCCACTGGGCTCGGGTGGCGCATCCCGGCGATCGTCCTTCGCACCCGCCGGCGAGAAGCGGTCCCGGAAGCGGTCGAGCTGCTTCGGGTTGATCGCGTGAACCACGAAACCCGCGCTGCGCGGGAATACCGTCATCAGCGCCGTCTTCAACCACACGCGCACCCAGGTCACCGACAACGAGAAGGGACTGCTGAACGACCGGCGCACGACCGAGTACCCGTTGTAGAGGCCGCCCGCGGGGACGTAGATGCCGGTCGCGCGGCTGAGCCCGCTGTCGTAGTCGTACCAGCCGCCGTAGCAGCTCAGGCGGCCCACGCCGTGGGGCTACAGCGGCGCCTACTACTAC
>JAGWAJ010000119.1:2187-6049 GCA_021296475.1 Acidobacteriota bacterium | reverse complement strand
GACTGATGGCGCAGACCGGAGTCCCACGAACCGAGCGCTGCCGGGCCCCGCAACCGGCGCAGGGCGAGATGCGACCATGCCGCTGACAGGACGCGCGACGGCGAGATCCAACCCGAGAACGACCGGCGCACCGTGGAGCGTCGCCTGGACGCTGGCCGTCCTCGTGCCGGTCTGGAGCGCTCTCGCGTCCGATGTGCGAGGCGCTCCCCAGGACGACGCCGCGCAGGAGCAGGTCGAGGCGGGGGCAGATCCGGCGGGCGAGCGCAGCGAACGTGGCGAGCGGGGCGACGAGAAGGGCGATTCGGTCGAGGAACTGGGTCGCGCCCTCGGCATGACCCCCGCGGAGGTCGAGGCCCTGGGACTGACGCCCGCGGAGGTGCGGGTCCTGCTCGCCGGGTTCACGGAAGAGACGGTCGTCGTCGGCTCCCGGGCCGAGGCGCGCAGCGTCACCTCGTCGGCGGTGCCGGTCGACGTGCTGTCGGCCACGGACCTCCTGAGCCAGGGGTCCGGGGACCTGAAGGACACGCTGCGCACCGTCATTCCGTCGTTCGCCGTCAACACCCAGCCGATCCAGGCCGCATCGACGGTGGTCCGTCCCGCCATGCTCCGCAACCTGGCCCCGGACCACACGCTGGTGCTCATCAACGGCAAGCGACGTCACCGCTCCTCCGTGATCGAGTGGCACGGCGGGAACGGCGTGGCCTACGGATCGCAGGGGCCGGACATCTCCGTGATCCCCGCGATAGCGTTGCGGCAGGTCGAGGTGCTGCGGGACGGCGCCGCGGCGCAGTACGGCTCGGACGCGATCGCCGGCGTGATGAACTTCGAGCTCAAGGACGGCGCGGCGGGCGCGTCGGTCGAGGTCAACACGGGCCTGTACGGCGCCGGCGACGGGGAGTCGGCCCAGTTCGCCGGGAACGTCGGCCTCCCGCTCGGTGCGGCGGGGTTCGCCAACCTGAGCCTGGAGTACGGCAACTCGAACCCGACCGACCGGAGTGCGCCCCGCAACGACGCGATAGCGCTCATCGCGGCCGGCAACACCCACGTCCGCTCCGAGCAGCCGCACCGCTGGGGCGATCCGGACATCGACGACGACCTGAAGCTGTTCGGCAACTTCGGCTACGCGCTGCCCGCGGGCGTCGAGCTCTACGCCCACACGAACTACGCGAGCAAGAAGGTCACGCAGGGCTTTTTCTTCCGCAACCCGAACACGCGGCTCGGAGTGTTCAGCATCGACAGCGGCCGCACCCTGCTGATTGGCGACGCCCTCGCGGCGAGTGGGCGCGGCTCGGCCCATTGCCCGACGGTTGCGATTACCGACCACGTGCCCGACCCGGTCGCTCTGCAGGAGGTGTTCGACGACCCGGACTGCTTCTCGTTCCAGGAGCTGTTCCCGGGCGGCTTCACGCCGCAGATGGGCGGCACGGCGACGGACGCATCCCTGGTCGGCGGCGTGCGCGGCGCCAGCGCCGGCGGCTTCGACTGGGACGTCAGCGCCTCGATCGGCATGCACGGCAGCGACCTGTTCATTCGCGACACGGTGAACGCCTCGCTCGGCCCCGCCTCGCCCACCTCGTTCGACGTCGGCGCGAACCGGCAGCGCGAGATTGGCGTGCAGCTCGACGTCTCCTACCCGGTCACGGACCGCGTCAACCTCGCGGCCGGCGCGGAGTGGCGCGACGAGCGGTTCCGCATGACGCAGGGCGACCCCGAGAGCTGGACGGTCGGCCCCTATGCCGCGCAGCGCTTCATGGCCGGCGCCAACGGCTTCTTCGGGTTCGGGCCGCAGCACGCCGGCGCCTGGAGCCGCTACAACGTCGCCGCCTACGGCGACCTCGAGGTGAGCGACGCCGGCGATGCGTGGACGCTGGGGGCGGCGGCCCGCATCGAGAACTTCGAGGACTTCGGGATGACGACGAACGGCAAGCTGTCCGGCCGCTACCGCTTCGTGCGGGCCAGCGTCAGCAGCGGCTTCCGCGCCCCGACCCCCGGCCAGCAGAACGCCTTCAACATCTCGAGCTGGTTCGACCCCACCATCGGCGACCTCATCAACAACGCCGTCATCCCGTCGCTCTCCCCCGTGGCGCAACTGCGAGGCGGGGCCCCGCTCGGACCCGAGCAGTCGGTCAACTACACGGTCGGCGTGGTGGTCGATACCGGCGCGTTCACGCTCACGGCGGACTATTTCCACATCGACGTGTCGGACCGCATCGGGATCACGAGCAACTTCATCCTGTCGGACGCGGAGATTGCCGGCCTCGTGGCCGGGGGCTTCGACGCCGCGGAGAGCGTGCGCAACTTCCGCTTCTTCACCAACGCCTTCGCCACCTCGTCGCAGGGCATCGACGTCGTCTCCACCTGGACGCCGCTGGCCCTCCGCGGCAACACCATCATCAGCGCCGTCTTCAACCACACCGACACGCGGGTGACCGACAACCGCAAGGGTCTGCTCGACGGCCGGCGGCTCGCGGAGTACGCCTACGCGCTGCCCCGCACCCGCGGAAACGTCGGCGTCACCCAGCGCCTGGGACGGGCACGCCTGCTGGGCCGCGTCAGCCACTACGGCGGTTGGTACGACTACGACAGCGGGCGCGGGGAGATCTTCGCGCCCTCGGGCGGACTGGCACAAGGCTTCTTCGCCGGCCGGCCCATCCTGGACCTGGAGCTGAGCCTCGGTCTGGGGCGGGGAACGACGCTGGCCGTCGGCGCCCAGAACGTCCTCGATACGTACTCCCAGGTGTCCACGCTCGCGAACTGGGTGGGCGAGCGCTACAGCGAGTACACGCCGTGGGGGTACAGCGGCGCCTACTACTACGTGCGCGTCGGCTACGACTGGGGCAGCTGAACCGTTCGGCGCAGACGCCTAGAAGAGCGCCAGGAACGCCCCGCCCGGCTCGGCGACGACGGCCGGCACGCTGCCCTCCGGGATCTCCGGCCCGGTCCCGCGATCGTCCGTCGGCCGACCTTCCGCGTCGTAGAGCTGCCAGTGGAACGTCCCCCCGGACTGCCAGCCCGGGCCGTCGCCCCACGCGAGCAGCGTCTCGCCGCGCTCGTTGACGGCGACGGCCGGGTTCTTGCGCCGCCACTCGGCGGAGCCGGCCGGTGCGAGTGCCTCTTCCAGCTTGTCCAGCCTGTCGACGGGGCTCAGGAATACCTGTCCCGCGTTCTCCCACGCAACGGTCGCGCCGGCCGGTCCGGTCGCGAGGCTGGTCGTGGAGATGGGACAGGCGTTGATCCGCCAGTCGTCGATCCCGATGTCCTCGAAGGTGCGGCCGGCATCGCGCGAGGTGAGCAGGCGCTGGCCGCGCCGCACGTTCTCGCCGGCGCCGCGGTACGAGACGTGGACCACGCCCGGCTGCTCGGTCAGCGCCCGCAGCCCGCAGCAGTCGCACGCCCCCTCCGCGGCGGCGCTGATGGGACGGGCGGGCTCGAACGTCCGCCCGTTGTCGTGCGAGACCACCGCCCAGACGGCGCGCTCGGCGTCGGGCGGCGCGCCCGTGTGCCAGAAGACGTAGACGCCCCCCTCGCGGTCCGCGGCGACGGTCGGCCCCGCCTCGACGCCCTCTCCGCCCGAGAGCGTGAACTGCCGCTCGAAGCCGGTGCCGGCGTCGTTGGTCCGGGTGTAGAGAAAGTCGGTCCGGCCCAGCTTGAACCAGACGACGTGCAGGCGGCCGTCCGCGCCGAGGGCCACCTGACCGCCGTCGATCGGCCCGATGCCGACCGCGGTCTCGGCCTGGCTGTTGACGTACTGTGGCTCCGACCACTCCGACTCCCCGGGAGCCCGCCGCACGTAGAGCAGGTCGCCGGCTCGCGGCTCGCCCTGGAAGTAGACGACGTGAACGACCCCGTCGTCATCGACCAG
>JAGWAJ010000119.1:0-2177 GCA_021296475.1 Acidobacteriota bacterium | reverse complement strand
CGGAGGAGGGTGACCGAATCGCTCAGCACCGCAGGCCCGCAGCCGACGGCAAGGAGGAGCACAGCGACGGTGCCGCACAGGGCGGCAGCTACACCGCGCGGCGCTGTCGCCGCGGCACCGCACCGCACGGCCGGCGCGCGGGTGGCGGAAGCACCTGCCGCGGAGGCGTGGCGCGCTGCCCAAGGGCGTCTTCCGGATCGTTGCCGTGAGAGGGTTGCCATGACTGGACGGCCGCAGCGCTCAGCGCGCCTCGGCGGCCTCCCGCTCGTCGGCCCGCGCCCCGGCCAGGATGCCTTCCATGCCGTAGTTGCCTTCGTGGCAGGCGTACTCGAACACGGGATCCGCCGATCGCTTCATCGGCATTGCCACCGACCAGGGACGCTCGAAGGTCGCCGCGTCGTCGACCGTGTACTCGTAGAGCAAAGTGCCGTCGTCGACGCGCGTCAGCCGCTCCACCAGGTTGAGGCCGGGGCCGCTGCCGCGAACCGACGTCTTGGCGGTGAAGTTGGTCGTCTCGATGACGAGCGTCTCCCCTTCCCAGCGGCCGCGCGAATCCCCGCGCCACTGCTCGACGTCGCCCGGCAAATGCGGCCGGCCGTCGAGCGGCACGATGCGGGAGTCGTTCACCATCTCGTTGAGGATGACCACGTGGTCCGGGGTCTGGAACACCTGCATGATGTTGTTGTAGGCGCTCGACTCCATCGGCGGGCCGGCGTTGAACCCCAGGATGCAGCGCTCGGCGATGCCGCGGTCCTCCCAGGAATCGGCGGGGTGGTCGCGACGGCGATCCCGCCGGGCCGCCGCACGCGCCTCCCCGTCGGCCGTGAGGGCCGGAATCCGGCCGTTCGGCGGGTCGACGACGAGCGACGTCCGCCGGTCGTCGGTGACGGACGTGCCGTAGTCGAACCAGAACTGGTTGTACGCCCCCGGGTCGGACTCGCTGCCCTCCGCCAGTCGCGTCCAGCGCTCCGCGAGCCGCTCGATGACCTCCGCGGCCTGCTCGTCCGTCAGAACGTCGATGTCCGCGAGCTCCTCGGGCCGCTCGAGCGGCGTCGCGGTGCGGAAGTCCCAGACGCCCTGCAGATCCGGCGCCCCCCACGACGTGCGCGGCGCCGCGGGCGCACCCTCCTGCGCGCCGGCGGGCAGCGGGACGAGACTCACCATCGCCGTCACGATCAACGCCGTACGCAATGAGCTTCGCATCTGGCACCTTCCTCTACTGCTCGTCGTATATGTGCTGCACGATCGTCCGCACCGACTGCTCGTCGGCGGTGAAGTCGGCGTAGGCCTCCGGCACCGCGTAGGCGGCCACCACGTCGTCGACGCTGCGGCCCGCCTCGATACCCGCCTGCGCCTCGCCCAGCAGGTGGTTGTAGAAGCCGACGAAGTCGGTGAAGTCCTCCCACGCGAGCGGCTCGTTGACGTGACCGGCGATGACGGTGTCGATCTCCGGCAGCCCCTCGACGGCTCGGGTCAGCGTCCTGCCGAACTCGACCGCGCTCCCGCCGCTGCTCGCGACGTCGACGAACGGCAACGCCTTGCGCTGGAACAGGTCGCCGGTGTGGACGACGCGGGGGCCCCGGAAGACGACGAACGTGTCGCCGTTGGTGTGGCCGCGGCCGAAGTGATAGAGGTCGATCTGCTCGGGGCCGTTGAACAGCGACGTCCGCACCGAGAAGGTACGCTTCGGCAGGTAGCGGGCGTTGTCGCCCTTGAAGGCATCGCAGTTGGTCACCGGCTCGCAGGTGGAGCGCGCCATCTGCGCCGCCGTGTTCTCGTGCGTGATTACCTGCACCGTGTCCGGGAACTCGGTCGTGCTGCCCGTATGGTCGAAGTGGGTGTGGGTGTGGAGGATGGTCGTGACCGGCTGGTCGGTCACGCCACGGACGTACTCCAGGATATCCGCCCCGTAGCCGGGGAGCTTCGTGTCGACCAGCACCACGCCGCTCCCGGTCACGAAGATCGCGGTGTTCCCGCCCGTCCACGTCGTCTGGTCCGACGGATCGGAATCGGCGAGCAGATAGAGGTTGTCGGCGACCTCCTGAATGCCGGTGATCGGCGCCCGCTCCGGCTGCGCCTGGTACGTCACGGCGGTCAGCACCACCCCGGCCAGCGTCAGCGCGGCCAGGCAGGCCGTCCGTGTCGTCCCTTGCGGCGCCACGGGCGCCGGCGTCGTC
>JAGWAJ010000029.1 GCA_021296475.1 Acidobacteriota bacterium | reverse complement strand
CCCGGGCGCCTACCGCCTCTATCTGCTGAACGTCGCCCGCCAGGCGGCGGGCCCCGAGGCGGGACTGGAGACGCGCGCCGCGCTCTGCGAGCGCGAGTCGAGTCCCGAGATCGCTACCGTCTCTCGACGCTGACGAGCGCGGGTCGGCCGGCGTCGCCCGCGCCGAGCGCCGGCCCGCCAATCGTCGCTTGGCGGCTCCGCTTGGCGCCCAGCCGAGCTACCAGGAGCCTGCACCGTTCTACGGAGCAAACTACTCGGAACCGGAGCGCCCCGGCCGCACTGACGCTTCGGCCGCAGGCGGCCGGGGCCGAGTTCTTGCTCAGCGGATGACGCGACCGCGCTCCTCGTCGCCCACCCAGTAGACGCTGTGGCAGCCGTTGCAGGAGTTGTAGACGACTTCCCCACTGTCGAAGATGCCGTCCGGATCGCGCGCCTGGGCGGCCTCCAGGGCCACCGCAGCGGCGTCGATCATCTCCTGCGAGTAGGTCATCCACTGCGCGTCGTCACGGGGTCGATCGCCGAGCATCAGCAGGTTGCCCGACTCGACGAGGGTCATGGCTGCGCCGGTGACGGCCAGCCAGTCCTCTTCCGTCTCGGGTTCCCAGTACTGCTCTCCGTTCTCGTCCCACACCGTCCCGACCGCGTCCCACAGCGCATCGGCCGACGCGTCGATCATTCCCGCCATCAGGTCGCGCGTGTCGTGGCGCATGTCGAGGGGCGGTCCCGCCGGTTCCTCCGCCGCGCAGCCGGTGATGAGCAGAAGGGCCGGCAACAGCAGTCCGCTGATCTTTCGCATGTCGTGTCCTCGCCCGTATCCGTTCTCCGCTGACCGTATCGGCGCGTCCGACCGGGAGGCTCGCCCTCCGGCGGGCGCCGGGCTCGGGGCATCGACCCCGCTACGGATAGTAGTGGGCGAGAGCGGAGGTCGGCAAATCGTACACACGAAGGCCGGGTGCAACGGGCACCCGGCCCCGGGTCGTCACCGATCGCGACGAGCACCTATTGCGGATGCGGAACGCCGACGTCCCCCATGGGGTTCCCCATGCCGGTGTACCGGAACTTCTGCACCCGCTTCCCCTCGTAGGTCTCCGTCGTGTAGACGTTGCCCTGCGAATCGACGGCGATGCTGTGGTTGCCGTAGAACTGCCCCGCCATCCGGCCGCCGCTCCCGAAGCTGTAGATGTACTCCAGCGGCTTGCGGCGCAGCACGTGAACCTTCTCGTTCATGCCGTCGGCGACGTACGCGAAGGTCTGATCCGGGTCGGTCGAGAACGCGATGTCCCAGACCGCGCCGGCCCCGAGCGTCTTCGTCTGGAGATAGATCTCCTCGACGAAGGTGCCGTCCGACTGGAACACCTGCACGCGGTTGCCCGGCCGGTCGCAGGCGTAGACCAGCCCGTCGTGGGTCGGATCCGCGCAGTGCACCGGGTTCCGGAACTGCTGCGTGCCGGACTTGTCGCTGCTCACCGCGCCATGCGCCGGAGCGCCCTCGAGGTCGTACGGCGGCAACGGATCGTCGCTCGGCGTGTTGCCATAGGCGCCCCAGAAGCGCTTCAGCTCGCCGCTGTCCCCATCGACCACCGCCACCCGCCGGTTGCCGTAGCCATCGGCCAGGTACGCCTCGTTCGCCTCGGCATCGAACGCCACCTTCGCCACCCGTGAGTAACGGGTGGTGGAGTTGCTGTCCGGTTCCGGGTGGCCGTCCTCACCGATCTGCAGCAGGAATTCGCCGTTGTGGCTGAACTTCAGGGCGTGCGAGTCGTCCCCGCCGTTGCCGCCGATCCACACGTTGTTCATGTTGTCGACGAGGATGCCGTGGTTCGACTCGGGCCAGTCGTACCCCTCGCCCGGGCCGCCCCAGTGCTGCAGGAGGTTGCCTTCGGAGTCGAACTCGAGGATCGGCGGCGCCGGGAAGCAGCACTCCTCCGCCAGCGGCGGGTCGAGCGCGGCGGGAATCTCGTTGTTCCCGAGGTTGCCGCGGTGCACGATCCAGACGTGGTCGTCGGAGTCGACCGCGACCCCGATCGTGGAGCCGAGCAGCCAGTTGTTCGGCAGCGGCTTCGGCCAGAACGGGTCGACCTCGAACGTCGGCGCGCCTTCGCCCGTGGTCGGGGGCAACTCCTGGGCCCCCTGCGCCTGCAGTCCTGCGATGGGCCCGCCGCCGCACGCCACGGTGACCGCGAGGAGCGCCACCATGGTCAGACAGCTGAACTTCCGCTTCATGTATGTATCCTCCTGACGTTACGCATTGCGCCCGACATTACTCATAGCGCCCCAAGCGTGCCACTTTGGGGCCCGTGGAAGCAAGCAGGAATTCGGGATGGGCCGGGCTCCGAGCTCGCCCGCCAATCCTCGTCTGACGGATCCGCTCGGCTCCACGGCCAAGCCTGCAGGGAGCCTGCGCCTCCCGCTGAGGAGTCGGCGCCGTTCTACCGCGCCGCCTCCTGGGTGGCCTCCGGGCCCGGCGCGACCTCGACATCGACGTGGGCTGTCGTCCAGCAGCACTGGTCGCCGCCTCCCCCGTTTCCGGAGATGTCATTGGCGGTGACCATCAGCCGGTAGGCGCCCGGCTCGTCGAACGTAGCGGTAGTCGCCGCCTCTCCCCCCGCGAGACCATCGTACTCGTGGGTCGGCTCGTCGAAAGCAACCTCTCCCGGACCGCGGTACTTGCGCCAGGTGACGCTCAACGGCGCCCGCGAGCGCCCGCGAGCGCGAGGCGGTGGGGGATTCTCCAACTCGGTGTCGCTGGCCCAGGCGGTCAACCGAATCGGCACGCCGGCGACGGCGCTGATCGACGCCGCCAGGCCCTCAGGCGGTCCCTGCAGCTCCGGCCCGCCTTCCCTCACCCGCAGGCGGGGAGGCACGTTGCCGTTCGCGCGATTCAGAAAGGGATCGACGAAGTACGGCGGATTCAGCCAGAACGTGACCTCGGAGCGCTGGTTGTTGGCGACGAGGGTCCACGTCAGCCGCTGCTCGCCGAAGTCGGCGGGCACCGTGATCGCGAACACCCCCCAGGCGCGCCGCGGCAGGAAGTGCGTCGGCTGTCCGAAGTCCGGACCGCCCGGTTCGATGCGGTTGTCCGGGCCGATCGGCACGTCGACCGGCACCGCGTTGCGGTTGAAGTAGCCGAGCAGGATGGTGTGGCTCCCGTCGGAGTTGCGATACCAGCCTTCGAGGGCCGGATAGACGGCCTCGCCGCGGTCGCCCCCAGGCTCGAGAGGCAGAGGCGCCCGCGGCGGCTGCGCCCCCACAGGAGCCGCCGCCAGCAGGACCACCGTCAGCAGCGTGCCCAGCGACACTACCCCCGCAGGAGCCGGCCCCGGCGCCCCGTGCGCGCGCTCCGTCAATTGTCGTCCGTCCTTGCCGCCGCGCGTCTCGCCGTCTCCGCCTCGTAGTCCTCGTCGGTGAGGTAGGTGACGTTGACCCAGGCGTGCGCCATCTCGTCGACGGTCCGGTCGCCGTATCCGACCCACACGTTCGGATCGGGATTCGCACGGTTGGTCGCGGTGTTGTCGTGCCACGCGGTCACCTTGATGATGGTGCCGCGGGGCAGCAGCGGCGCGACGTCGTCGGAATAGACGTAGCTGTTGTGCCAGTTGAAGTTGAAGTCGCCGACGTGGCTCAGCGTCCGGACGCGGCCGGTGGGCAGAATCGCCTCCATCGACATCGCCTTGCCGCGCAGGTGCATGTGCGGCTGGTAGCTTTCTATGCGGGCGGCCCGGCGCAGCGCGAAGAAGCCCTCCGTCACCGAGACGGTGTGCGGCGGGATGTCGAGCGCTCCGCCGCCGGTGGCTCCCATCAGGTGCAGGACCTGCCGGTGCTCCGGCTCCTCGTCGCGCGGGTAGAAGTAGATGCCCAGCTCGACGTGGTCGGTAATCTCCTCGCCGGCCGCGGCGTAGTGCACGTCCCAGATGATGCGCGATTCCGGAAGCATCAGCTTGCCGCTGCCGGGGCGCATCAGCTCGCCCTGCTTGCCCACCGCCCATTCCATGAAGAGTCCGGAGTTGTTGAGCGGGTCGTCGTCGTCGGTGGCATCCGCGTTGCGGAGGAGGGGGTCGGTCTCCTCTTGCTGCAACCGCGCGATCGCGTGGTGGGTGATGCGCCGGCCGGCGACCGTGGCCGGCCGCAACTCGATGGCCCGCACCCAGCGCGGCTCGGTCAGGCCGGTCTCGCTCACCGGCTTCCACCAGGCGTCGTTCGCCTCGGCGGGCATCGTGAACGGCGCCGACCGGACGATCAGGTCTGGCGGGCCGCCGAACCGTTCCGCGAAGTACCACTTCGACGCGTCGGGCCACTCCCGTGGAGGCGGCATGTCGGCCGGGTTGCCCCGCGGCGCGCCCTCGTCGACCCAGCGCACGATCGTGTCGATCTCGGCGTCGGTCAAGGACCGGTCGTTCTTGAACGCCGTTATGCCGACGGTGCGATCGATGTGCCAGGGGGGCATCTGGCGTGTCGCGACGCGCTCCCGAATGGACCGCGCCCAGGGGCGCGCTTCCTGGTACGTCACCAGCGACATCGGCGCGATGGAGTCCGCACGGTGGCAAGCCTCGCACTTCGCCTGGAAGATGGGTGCGACGTCCCGCGCGAACGTGGGCGTCTCACCCTCCGCGGCGGCGGGCGCAGCGGGCGCAACGAACGCGGCAAGCGCTGCGACGAGCAACAGTCGACTGCACGACATCATCGTCTTCATTCGTCCGATCCTCTCGCGTCCGACACGCACCTGTTGTGCGGCTGATGGAGGCGCCGCCCGGATTTGAACCGGGGATGGAGGTTTTGCAGACCTCTGCCTTACCACTTGGCGACGGCGCCGTGCGGGCACTCAGCCCCGGCCGCGCGAGCAGAGGAGTGGAGCGGGAAACGGGATTCGAACCCGCGACTTCGACCTTGGCAAGGTCGCACTCTACCACTGAGTTATTCCCGCCCGTCGCAACACGCGCGGTCTTAACCGTACCACAGCGGATCGGCGGGCTTCAAGATCGGCGCCCCGCCGGCGGCGCGCGCGGTCAGAGGCTGAAGGCGTTCCGCACGACGGTGACGTCGGCTTCTCCGGGCGTGCGTCCGGTCACGGCAACGACGTCGAAGCGGCACGGCCGCTCGCCCCATCCCGCGCGGGCCAGGTAGCTGCGCGCCATCGCCGCGATGCGACGCTGCTTGCGCGCGGTCACCGCCTCGAGCGCCGTGCCGTAGCGGCGGCTGGCCCGGGTCTTGACCTCGACGAACACGAGCACGTCGCCGTCGCGGGCGACGATGTCGATCTCCCCGTGCCGGGTCCGGAATCCGCGCGCCAGAATCGCATAGCCGCGCCGGCGCAACTCGCGGCACGCGAGGCGCTCCCCGAGCGCTCCGAATGCCGCCTGGCGGGGTGTCGGCACGACGCCGAGAACATATGCAAGCTCCGCGCCTTTCGCAAGCTCCGCGCCTACTTTCGCCGCCAACGCGTGCCGCCGGGCGTGTCCTCGAGCTGAATGCCGCGTTCGTCGAGCTCGTCCCGGATGCGGTCGGCGGTCGCGAAGTCACGCTGCCGGCGCGCCTCCCGCCGCGCCGCGATCAGTCGCTCGATCTCGTCCACCCCTACCGGAGGCGCGGCCTCCTCGGCCCGGCGGAGAGCGATTACCCCGAGCACCCGGTCGAACCCGTCGAACGCGTCCCGGACCAGCGCCGCGTCGCCGACACCGAGCTGCCCCGCGTCGATCGCCGCGTTGACGTCCCGGACCAGCTCGAAGACCGCCCCGAGCGCCCCCGGCGTGTTGAGGTCGTCCGCCAGCCGCCCGGCGAACGCCTGGCGCGCCGTCTCGATGCGCTCGGCGACCGCCTCGTGCCGCTCGCCCGCGGAGACCGCGTCGACGCGGGCGAGACACGCCATCAGACGCTGCAGCGCCTCCTCCGCCTGCGCGAGGCTCGTCCAGGTGAAGCGCAACTGCTTGCGATAGTGCGTCGACAGGAGGACGAAGCGCAGGGCCGAGGCCCGGTGCCCGCCGTCGAGGATGTCCTGCACGGTGAAGACGTTGCCGAGCGACTTCGACATCTTCACGTCGCGGTCGAGCAGCAGATGCTCCACGTGCACCCAGAAGCGGGCGAACGGCTGCCCCGTCGCCCCCTCCGCCTGGGCGATCTCGTTCTCGTGGTGGGGGAAGACGAGGTCCACCCCGCCGGCGTGGATGTCGATGGGTGGTCCGTCGAGGAGCCGCAGCGCCATCGCGGAGCACTCGATGTGCCACCCGGGACGTCCGGGTCCGACCCCCGGATCCCAGGTCGGCTCGCCGGGCGTCGTCGCCTTCCAGAGCACGAAGTCGCGGGCGTCCTCCTTCGCGTACTCGTCGCTGTCGACGCGCGCGCCGGGCCGCATGCCGGCGTGGTCGAGACGCGCGAGCTTGCCGTAGCCGGGCAGCGTCCCTATCCGGAAATACACCGACCCGTCGCTGCGGTAGGTGTGCCCGCGCGCCTCGAGGGCGGCGATCATGTCGGCCATCGCCCGCAGGTTCGCATCGTCCGTCGCGCGCGGCGACTCCTCGACCGGCTCGAGCCCGAGCGTGGCCGCGTCCTCGCGAAAGGCCTCGATGTAGCGGTCCGTGTAATCGCGCAGCGGCATGCCGGCCTTGCGTGCGCCGGCGATGGTCTTGTCGTCGACGTCGGTGAAGTTGACCACCTGGCGCATCGCGTGGCCGGCGACGTGCCGCAGTGTGCGCCGCAGGACGTCCAGGCAGACGAACGTCCGGAAGTTGCCGATGTGGCCCCGGGCGTACACGGTGAGGCCGCAGGCGTACATCCGCACGGTGTTGGCGCGCGACGGGGCGAACTCCTCGACGGAGCGCGTCAGCGTGTTGTAGAGGCGCATGTCGGTGGTCGGGGGCCGGCGCTCGCGGGCGCCGATGCGAATGTCGTGGGGAGATGTCGCGGGAACGGACCTGCGCGGTCAGCCGCGGCCCGGCAACGCCTTCGCGAGGGTGCACACGTCGAGGCCGTCCTCGCGGCCGAACTCCACCCGCGTCATCACCTGTCGAATGCGGTCGAGAGGCGCATCCTCGCCCGCGCCGCCCTCCCGCAGCACGCGATCGAGGGCCCGCCCCTCCCCGCGCTCGGCGGCGCCGGGCGACGGGCGGCACCCGATGCGGATCTCCATCTCCGTCTCCCAGATCACGAACCGCAGGTCGAGGCTGGCGTTCGGCGTGCCGGCCATGCAGGCTCGCGCACCGCCGAGGGCCCGCTCCACGACGCCGGCGACGGCCGTCGCGTCCGACCCGCCGTACCCCACATAGTCGATGATCCGTGAAACCATCTGATCGAGCAACGGGCGGAACCGCTCGTCGCACGACACCGTCATGTCCAGGCGCATCGGCACGGGGCCCGCCGAGCTCCCATCCGTCACGGCACCCACTATAGTGAAATCCGGCTGAACAACGCCCGCGCCTGGTCGCAGTCGGCCTCGATCTGCCGGGTCAGGGCGGCGGCGTCCGGAAACGGCCGTTCCCCGCGCAGGCGCTGGATGAAGGCCAGCCTGACGCGCCGCCCGTACAAATCGTTGCCGGTCTCGAACAGGTGCGTCTCGATGGTGCGCGGCCCGGCGCTCTCGAACGTCGGCCGCACGCCGACGTTCGTGATGGACGGATGCAGGATCCCGTCCACCGTCGCGGTCGTGGCGTAGACGCCGTCCGGCGGCAGCAGCTCGTTGTCGCTGTCGAGGTTCGCGGTGGGAAACCCCTGGTTCCGGCCCCGCCCCGCCCCGTGCACCACCGTGCCGTCGATGGCGTAGTGGTGGCCGAGCAGCGCGCCCGCCTCGTCCACGCGACCCTCGCCGACCAGACGTCGCAGCCGGGTGCTGCTGACGACGAAGTCCTTGTAGCGCACCGGCTCGATCCGCTCGACGCGAAACCCGTACTGCACCCCGAGCGCGCGCAGGAGCGAGAAGTTGCCGCGGCGGTCACGGCCGAAGAGGAAGTTCGCTCCGACCCAGACGTCGCGAACGGACAGCCACTCGACGAGCACGGTCCGCACGAACCGCTCGGGGTCCCAGCGCGAGAGCTCCGGCGTGAACCGCACCACCGCGGCTCCGTCCATGCCGAGCGCGGCCAGACCCTCGAGCTTCTGTGCGAGCGTCATCAGCAGGGGCGGCGACCGATCCGGCCGCACGACGCGGGGCGGGTGCGGGTCGAACGTCAGGACCGCCGCGGTGCCGCCACGCTCGTCCGCCTGGCTCCGCACCCGCTCGATCAGCTTCGTGTGACCCCGATGCAGGCCGTCGAAGTTCCCGAGCGCAAGGGCGGTCTGAGTCCACCCCGCCGGCGGCCGGTCGTCAGGATAGTGAATGACGTCCACGCTCGATCAGGGGATCATAGTCCAAGGCGCCGTACGCTCCGGGACCGGACGGCCCCGCGCCCGCGTCCGCCTCCAGGCGCAGCCCGTCGTAGGCCAGCGTCATCCCCTCCGGGAGCTCGCCGCACGTTGCGGCATGCGGGAGATCGTGCGCCATGTGGGTGAAGTAGGTGCGCGAGGCACCGATCCGGCGGGCGGCCGCCACTGCCTCGTCGAGCGTGAAGTGGGTCGCGTGGGGCTTGCGGCGCAGCGCGTCGAGGACCACCACGTCGAGGCCCCGGAGCAGCGGCCACGAGACGTCGGGGATCGCGTTGCAGTCGGTGAGGTAGGCAAAGGCCCCGATGCGGAAGCCGAGCACTGGCAACGAGCCGTGGAGCAGCGGTATCGGCACGACCGTGCGTCCGCCGATCGAGAACGGGCCGACCACGGTCGACAACGCCAGTTGCGGCAGCCCGCCCCCGCGCGGCGTCGCGGGGTCGAAGACGTACGAGAACATCCCGCGCACCCGCGCCAGCGTCCGCGCCGTGCCGAGGCACGGGATCGCCCGCCGCTGCCGGAAATTGTAGATGCGCACGTCGTCGAGTCCGAGCACGTGGTCCGCATGCTCGTGGGTGAGCAGTATGGTGTCGACCCGCGTCAACCCGAAGGCGAGGGCCTGCGCGCGCAGGTCCGGCGAGGCGTCGACCAGGACCGACGTGCCGTCGTCGAGCGCGAGGGCCACCGAGGTGCGCCACCGCCGGTCGCGCGCGTCGTCGGAGCGGCAGGTGGCGCACTCGCACGCGATGACGGGCACGCCGGACGATGTGCCCGTCCCCAGGAACGTGATCCGCACCAGCAGCCTCCGGGGAGCGTCCCCCCTACCCGCCTCCCCCGGAAGGCGCGTTGCCGGGGGCGGCGCCGGGAATCCCCTTGCGCGCCTCGGTCAGGCGAAGCCGCAGCTCGTGGAGCACCTGCCGCAGGAACCGGGTCTCGTCGGCCGTCAGATTGCCGCGGGTCTTCTCTTCGAGCAGTGCGAGCATCGCAATCGCCTGACCGGCGGCCGGGAGATTCGCCGGCCCCTTCTCGCCGGAGCCGGGATCGAGAACGTCGCCGAAGTGCACGGCGGCGGTCGTCGCCAGCGACACGACGAAGCCGTTGAAGGAGACGGCGGCCGCGCTCGTGCTGTCCCGGGCCGTGATTCGCGCCATAATGCGTTCGGTTCCGGGCTCCAAGCATACGCCACGATGTCCTCGCCACGTGATCAGGGCCGACTGTCGGCCGGCGCCGCCTTCGAGCGTCTCGTCGATACCATGCGCACGCTGCGGTCTCCCGGCGGCTGCGCCTGGGACCGGGAGCAGACACTCGCCTCGCTCCGACCCTTCGTGCTCGAGGAAGCCTACGAGGTGGTCGACGCGATCGATCGGGGCGACCTCGCGGGACTCGAGGAGGAGATCGGCGACCTCGTGCTCGAGGCGGTGTTCCTCGCCCAGGTGGCGCACGAGCAGGACGCCTTCGAGATCCGCGACGCGCTCGACGCGGTCTGCGCCAAGCTCGTGCGGCGGCACCCGCACGTGTTCGGCGACGGCGACGGGGCCGCCTCCCCGCTCACTGCCGCAGACGTCAAGCGGCAGTGGGAGGCCATCAAGGCCGACGAGCGGGCCGCGGCGGGTCGCCCGCCGAGCGCGCTCGGCGAGATCCCCGAGAGCCTGCCGGCCCTGCTGCGGGCCTGCCGCATCGGCAAGCGCGCGGCGACGGTCGGCTTCGACTGGACGGCGCCCGGTGAGGTCGAGGCGAAGGTGGACGAGGAGCTGGGCGAGCTCCGGGCGGCCCGCGCTGAGGGCTCGCCGCGCGACGTGGAGGAGGAGCTCGGCGACGTGCTGTTCGCGGTGGCGAACCTCGCGCGCCACCTCGACGTCGACCCCGAGGCCGCGCTCCGCGCCGCCAACCGGAAGTTCAGCGCACGGTTCCGGACGCTGGAACAGCGCTTCCGCGACCGGGGAGTCGCGCTCCGCGACGCCTCCCCCGCCGAGATGGACGCCGAGTGGCGCCGCATCAAGGATCGAGAGTGAAGCGCAGGTCGCCGGCGGCCGTCGTGACGGCGGCCCGGCGCCCGTCGGTGCAGACCGATACCGCTCCCACCTCGCCGGTCCGCAGCAGCCGCGCGCCGTGCGCCGCGTAGCGCCGGACGACGTCGGGGTGCGGGTGTCCGAAGCGGCTGTCGCGGCCGGCGCTGACGACGGCCAGATCCGGATCGAGCGCCGCCACGAAGGCGTCCGAGCTCGATGTGCGGCTTCCGTGGTGCGGCGCTTTCAGCACCCGGATGGCCGCCGGCGGCCAGTTCACGGCCAAGTCCGCCTCCACCGCCGCACCGATGTCGCCGGGCAGCACGATCGACACGTCGCCGAGCCGGACGTCGACGACGACCGAGTCGTCGTTGCGCACCCGGGGCCGCTCCCAATCGGGGGGCGGCGGATGAACCACCCGGACCAGAGCGCCGCCGGCGGCGAGCCGTTCCCCGGCGTAGCGGTTCCGCCATGTGGACGAGGACGTCCGCGCGAGCGCCAGGAGGTCGGCCCGCGGACGCGAAGCGGGCACCGGCACCCCTTCCCAGATCTCGCGGGGGTCGAGCGCCCGGACGACGGCCGCCGCGCCTCCGATGTGGTCCGGATCCGCGTGCGTCACGAGGAGGTAGTCGAGTCGCCTCACGCCGGCCGCGCGCAGGGCGGGAACCACGATGCGCCGCCCGATGTCCGAGCCGCCGGTCACGGTGCCTCCGGCATCGACGAGCAGGGACTCTCCCCCCGGCAGGATCACCAGCGTCGCGTCCGCCTGCCCCACGTCGAGAAACAGCACGCGCAGGCGTCCGACCCTGGCGCGGCCGGGGCCGTCGAGCTGCGCGCACGTCGCGGCGGCGATCCACCGGGCAGGGCGGACGACGTCGGGCGGCACCACCATCGCAACGGTCGCCATCGCCGCCCAGCAGCAGGCCACCCGACGCATCCGCCGTCGCGGAGCGCAGAGGCAGAGGGCCCAGCCGCCATAGTAGGCGGCCGCGAGCGCCGGGTGTGGCCTCGGCACTTCCACCACCAGTCCCGGCGCCGCGTCGACGAGCCGGGTCGACTCGACGATCCCGAACGCTGCGAGATGGGCCACGAACCCGACCGCGGTCGCGGCAGACGGCCATGTCGGGGCGAGCGCCGCCGCGGCCATCCCGCCGAGCTGGGTCACGGTCATCAATGGAATGGCGACGAAGTTCAGCAGCAGGCCGGCGAGACTGATGCGCGAGAACCACGTGGCCGCGATCGGCAGCAGCGCCACCTCGGCACAGATCGTCGCCCCGAGGAGCAGGACGGCTGCCTGCGCCACCCGGCCGCCGAGCGGCCCGAGACGGTCCACCACGGTTGACACCGTCGCCGACGCGGCGAGCCGGGGCAGGCCGGCGAGGATGCCGAGGGTGGCGCCGAACGTGAGCTGGAATCCGGGGTCGGCCAACTGCCCCGGCGAGACGGCCACGAGGCAGGCGCCGGCGAGCGCCAGCGTGTTCAGCGGACGCGTCCGCAGATCGGCCGCACGGGCGAGCAGGAATGTGACGCCGGTGAACGTGGCGCGGGCGACGGACGGCTCCGGGCCCACGACCTGCGCGTAGGCGACGAGACCGGCCGCGGCAAGGAACGCGGCCGCGCGGTGCCCCGCACCGGCCAGCCGGAAGCCGGCGACCAGCAACCCGGCCAGCACCGCGATGTTGCCGCCCGAGATCGCGATGACGTGGTACGTGCCCGCCTCCTGCAGGCGTCGCGTGGTCTCCGGATCGAGACCCGCCCGGTCGCCGATCAGCACCGCGGTCACGATGCCGCCGGAGCGGGCGCTGTGCACGCCGACCGAGCCCGCGATCCAGCGCCGCACGCGGCCACGCACGGCCGCCGCCCACTCGGCGCGGCGCGACGCGGGCCGGATCACGTCGACGAGCAGGGCGCTCTTGACCGACCCCAGCAGGCTGATGCCGCGCGTCCGGAGACGGTGGCTCTCGTCGGGCGTCCCGAAGTTGGCGTAGCGGGGCGGCCAGCGTAGCGCGACCGGCAGGCGGACGCGCCGGCCGACGCGCCAAGCGGACATCTGGGCCGCGACGAATCGACCGCCGACGGAGGCTCGAACGCCGCCGTGCACCGCAACCTCGCGGCCCCGGTCGGTCACGCTCTCGACGTCGATGACGAGGCTCGCGCCGTAGTCGGTCGGCAGCGCGTCGCGGCGCAGGCGTCCTTCGATCAGCACGACCCGCCGCGGCTCCCCGGTGCGGGGTTCCTCCTCGCGGTGCGCCGCGTACCACGACAGCAACGGCGTCCGCAGCTCCGCCCACGCCGTTCCGCCGAGCGCAGCGCCGCAGGCTGCGAACCCGGCGAGCGCCGCGGCCACGAACCACCGCTCTGCGCGGCTCCGGAGCAGCAGGGCGGCCGCGGCCCAGGCGAGAACGGCGACGACGACGGCCAGGGGAACCGCGCGCCCCAGCACCCAGCCCGCCGCCGCCCCGGAGAGCAACGCGGCAGCCGGCGCCGGCGCTCCGTGCAGCATGCGACGCGGGCATGCAAGGGATGGGCCCGGTGCGGGACCGCGGCGCGGCGGGAACGGCTACTGGCCGGCGCTGCCGGCGGTGATGCCGGCGTGGTATTCCTGCAGCGGGTGGACCGCGAGCGTCTCGGCACGCAGCGCGCGGATGGCGGCGACGGTCGCCGCGGCGCCCGTGAGGGTGGTGACGCACGGCACGCCGTACAGCATCGCGACGCGGCGCATCGTCAGATCGTCGAAGTACGACTCCCGGCCCAGCGGCGTGTTGATGACGAGCTGCACCTCGCGGTTCAGCAGACGGTCGCCGACATGCGGACGCCCTTCGTTGATCTTGTAGACCACGTCGACGTCGAGGCCGTGCGCGCGCAAGTACGCCGCGGTGCCCTTGGATGCGATGAGATCGAAGCCGAGGGCCGCGAGATCGCGCGCCACCGGGACGACGTTCTCCTTGTCGTCGTCGTTGACGCTGATGAACGCCCGGCCGCTGTCCGGCAGACGCTGGCCCGCGGCGAGCTGGGCCCGCGCGAACGCCTTGCCGAAGGTGTCGGCGCCGCCCATCACCTCCCCCGTCGACTTCATCTCGGGGCCGAGAATCGTGTCGACGCCGGGGAAACGGACGAAGGGGAAAACGGGCGCCTTGACGAACACCCCCGAAACCTCGAGATCGTCGACCAGACCCTGCTCGGCGAGGGTCCTGCCCACCATGATGCGCGCCGCGACCTTCGCGAGCGGCACGCCGGTCGCCTTCGAAAGGTAGGGGACGGTGCGCGAGGCGCGCGGATTGACCTCGAGCAGGTACACCGTGTCGTCCCGGATCGCGAACTGGATGTTCAGCAGCCCGACGACCTTGAGGGCGCGCGCCAGCCGGCGGGTGTAGTCGCGGATCACGCGCAGGTGCCGCTCCGGCACCAGATACGGCGGCACGACGCACGAGCTGTCGCCGGAGTGGATGCCGGCCTCCTCGATGTGCTCCATGACGCCGCCGATCACGACGTCTCCGTTGGTGTCCGCGACGGCGTCGACGTCGAGCTCGAAGGCGTCCTCCAGGAACTTGTCGACGAGAATCGGGTGCTCCGGAGAGGCGTCGACCGCCTCGGTCATGTAGCGGTCGAGCGCGCCGGGGTCGTAGACGATCGCCATCGCGCGCCCGCCCAGGACGTACGACGGGCGCACGACGACCGGATAGCCGATGCCGCCCGCGACCTCCCGCGCCTCCGCGCGCGACGTCGCCATGCCGTTCGGCGCCTGCGGAACCCCGAGGTCCCACAGGAGCTGCGCGAATCGCTGCCGATCCTCCGCCAGGTCGATCGAGTCCGGCGAGGTGCCGATGATGCTCGCTCCCGCCGCCTGCAACCCGAGAGCGAGCTTCAGGGGCGTCTGACCGCCGAATTGCACGATGCAGGAGACCTCCGCCCCGGCCGACTGCTCGCGCCGCACGACGGCCAGGACGTCCTCCAGGGTCAACGGCTCGAAGTAGAGCCGGTCGACCGTGTCGTAGTCCGTGGAGACGGTCTCGGGGTTGCAGTTGACCATGACGGTCTCGTACCCCTGCTCGCGCAGCGCGAACGCCGCGTGGCAGCAGCAATAGTCGAACTCGAGACCCTGCCCGATGCGGTTCGGGCCGCTGCCGAGAATGATCACCTTGGGCCGGTCCGTCGGCTCGGCTTCGCATTCTCGCTCGTACGTCCCGTAGAGGTACGGCGTGAACGACTCGAACTCGGCCGCGCACGTGTCTATGCGCTTGTAGACCGGCGCGAGCGCCGCCTCTTCCCGGCGTGCCGCGACCGCGCTCCGGTCGACGCCGAGGGCGGCGCCGATCTCCTCGTCGCCGAAGCCGGCGCGCTTCAACTCGGCGAGGGACTCCTGCGAGAGCGAGCGGAAGCCGACCAGGCTCGCCGCCCGGCGGAGCTCCGTAATCTCGGCGAACTGCGTGAGGAACCAGGGATCGATGCGCGTCGCCTCCCCGATCCGCTCCACCGTCCAGCCGAGTTCCAGGGCGCGAAAGACCGACCAGATGCGCCGGTCGTTGGGCGAGACGAGCCGGCGCTGGAGCTGGCCGGAGTCGACGTCGTCGTCGGCCGCGAACAGCGCGCCGCTACGCCCGAGCTCGAGCGAGCGCATGCCCTTGAGAAACGCCTCCTTGAACGTACGGCCGATCGCCATCGCCTCGCCGACGGACTTCATCTGCGTCGTCAGGGTGCGGTCGGCCTTCGGAAACTTCTCGAACGTCCAACGCGGGATCTTCACCACGACGTAGTCGATGGTGGGTTCGAACGACGCCGGGGTGAGCCGGGTGATGTCGTTGGGAATCTCCTCGAGCCGGTAGCCGAGCGCGAGCTTCGCCGCGATCTTCGCGATGGGGAACCCGGTCGCCTTCGACGCGAGGGCCGACGAGCGGGAGACGCGCGGGTTCATCTCGATCGCCAACATCCGCCCGTCGTCGGGGTTGATTGCGAACTGGATGTTCGACCCGCCGGTCTCGACGCCGACCCGCGTGATGATGCGCCGCGCCGCGTCGCGCATCCGCTGGTATTCCTTGTCGGTCAGGGTCAGGGCCGGCGCGACGGTGATGCTGTCGCCCGTGTGCACCCCCATGGGATCGATGTTCTCGATCGAGCAGATGACGACGAAATTGTCCGCGCCGTCGCGCATCACCTCGAGCTCGAACTCCTTCCAGCCGATGACCGACTCTTCGATGAGCACCTCGTGGACCGGGCTGAGCTGGATGCCGCGGCTCGCCAGCTCCCGGAACTCCTCGATGTTGTACGCGATCCCGCCGCCGACGCCGCCGAGCGTGAACGACGGCCGAATGATGACCGGGAAGCCGAAGCGGTCGACGCTCCGCAGCGCCTCCTCGAAGGAGCGGGCGTACTCGCTGGCCGGCACCTCGATGCCGATCGACTCCATCGCCTCGCGGAACTTCAGGCGGTCCTCGGCCACAGTGATGGCGTCGACGGAGGCGCCGATCAGCGCGACCCCGAACTCCTCGAGCACACCCTGGCCGGCCAGCTCCCGCGCCAGGTTGAGCGCGGTCTGCCCGCCCACGGTCGGGAGCAGCGCGTCGGGCCGCTCGCGCTCGATGACCGACCGTGCGTACTCCCAGGAGAGCGGCTCGACGTAGGTCCGGTCGGCCACTTCCGGGTCGGTCATGATCGTCGCCGGGTTGCTGTTCATCAGCACGACCCGGAGGCCCTCGCTGCGCAGCGCCTTGCAGGCCTGGGTGCCGGAGTAGTCGAACTCGCACGCCTGCCCGATCACGATGGGGCCGGAGCCGATGACGAGGATGCTCTTCAGATCGGTGCGGCGGGGCATGGCGGTGCAGAGGGCAAGCTTACCGTGACGCCGGCCGCTCCATCGCGTCGACGAACGCGGCGAACAGGTAGTCGGCGTCGTGCGGCCCGGGCGAGGCCTCGGGATGATACTGCACGCAGGACACGGGCAGGCGCTTGTGCCGCAGCCCTTCCACGGTGCCGTCGTACAGGTTCCGGTGGGTGACTTCGACGTCGTCCGGCACCGAGTCGTGGTCGACCGCGAAACCGTGGTTCTGCGACGTGATCTCCACCTGCCCGGTCTCGAGGTTCTTGACCGGGTGGTTGGCTCCCCGGTGACCGAACTTGAGCTTGTACGTGGACGCGCCCATGGCCAGCCCCAGGACCTGGTGCCCGAGGCAGATGCCGAACAGCGGCACCCCGGAGTCCATCAGCGCGCGAGCATTGGCTACGGCGTAGTCGAGCGGCGACGGATCGCCCGGTCCGTTGCTGAGAAAGACCCCGTCGGGCTGCATGGCGAGGAGGTCGGCGGCGGGCGCGGCGGCCGGGAAGACGCGCACGTCGCATCCGTGGCTCTCGAGCCGGCGCAGGATGTTGCGCTTCATTCCGAGGTCGTAGGCCGCGACCCGCAGGCGTCGCTCCGCGCGGCGAGCCGGGTCGAGAGCGAAGCCGGGCGGAGCGCCGGACGGCTGCCAGTCGAACGGCTCCGGACAGGTGACGCCGCGCACGAGGTCGCTGCCTTCCATCACCGGCGCCGCGCGCGCCTGGTCGACGAGGTCGTCGGGGTTGACGGTCCCGGTGCCTATTACCCCCCGCATCACGCCCGAGGATCGCAGCATGCGAGTCAGCGCCCGGGTATCGATACCGGAGATCGCCACCACGCCGTGCGCAGCCAGGTAGTCGCTGAGCGTGCCGGTGGCGCGCCAGTTGCTGGCGATCGGCGACGCCTCGCGGATCACGAACCCCGACACGTGGGGCCGCGCCGACTCGACGTCGTCGGACGCCACGCCGTAGTTGCCGATCTGCGGGCAGGTCATAGTCACGATCTGCCCGGCGTAGGATGGGTCGGTCAGGATCTCCTGATACCCCGTCATGCTCGTGTTGAAGACCACTTCGCCCGCCGTCCGGCCGGTCGCGCCGACAGCTCGGCCCTGGAAGCTGACGCCGTTCTCGAGAGCGAGGACGGCGTTCATGGGCGGGCCCGATCGAGGGACGCAGCCACTCGCAGGCGGTCGAGGGCCGGCACTTCGACGACGGTGACCCAGGGCGTGTAACCGTCGCGTTCGATGCGCACCTCGCGCCGGCCGGGTGGGAGATCGGTGACGACGATCGGCGTCGTTCCGGCGGGCTCGCCGTCGATGACGACGCGGGCGCCGGGGGGCCGCGACTCGACGAGGACCGACCCGACCGTTCCGTCGGCTGCGACGGCCGGGTCGGCCGCGACGGGGACCGGCAGCGGGGAGCGCTCGGCCTGTTCGGGCGGCGGAGCCGCGGTCGCCTGCTGCCCGCTCCCCGGCGCCAGCTCGACGCGGATCGCGGCCACCGTCGCCTCGGCGGACACGGTGACCTCCCGGGTCTGCGGCTCGTAGCCCGGCGCCTGGATCTCGACCCGGTGAACGCCGTAGGGCACGTCCCGGAGAGAGAGCGGGGTCCGTCCCCGGTCGACGCCCTCTACCGTTACGGTGGCCCCGGGCGGAGACGTCCGGACGAGCAGCCACCCGACCTGCGGCGAAGCCGGCTCCTCACCGCGGATGCTCCCCGCAGCAGCCCCCACCGGCGCCGTCTCGACCTCGGGCGCCGACGGCGGCTCGGCTTGAGGACCCTGCGCCGGCACGCTCGCCGGCGCCCGGACATCCTCGCTGGCCGGCCCGCGGCCTGCCGGCTCGCGACCGACCGGCTCGCGGCTCGCCGGATCGGAATCCGTCTCGTCGCCCGGCGCCGGGGAAACCGCCCGAGGGGCTGGCGATCGACCACCGCCAGCGGTACGGAGGTCGGACGGGGCGGCGGCGGCGGAATCGGACACCGGCAGCTCGGCCAGGGCGCCCCCCTCCATCGGAGCCACGGCATCCCCGCCCCCGACGCCGACATCGGCCCTGAACAGGAAGTAGACCGTGCCGGCCAGCACGACGCCGACCACCACGGCGGCTGCAACCTGCAGGCCGGCGCGCACCCTTCCACTGAAGGAGAGCGGCTCTTCGTCCTCGATGGGCTCCAGATCGTCGAGTGGAGCGAGATCGTCCGTCGGGGCGGCGGCCGACGGCGGAACCGCCGCCGCATCCCACCCCGACCCGGCTGCCGTCGACGCGGACCACTCCCCGACGTGGTCGTCGTCCTCGTCCTGGTCCATGGCCGCCGCATCGTCCACGGCGGCCGCATCGTCTTCCAGGGCCGGCGCATCGTCGGGGGCGTCGTGCGGAGCCAGCGCGGCGAGCCCCGCCCCCACGCCGACACCCGCCTCCGTTTCCGGAGCCCCGGGTGAACGCAACGGAGGCGGAACTCCGACCGGCTCCCCCGGAGCCGGGGCGGCGACCGGCTGCGGCTCGATCAACTCCACACCGAGTGCCTCCGCCAGGGCCGTCACGAACTCGACGGATCGACCCGGGCGATCGGCCGGATCCTCGGAGAGCCCCCACGCGAAGACGTCTCGCAGCGCGGGCAGCGCCCCCTCGTCCCCGACGTAGACGGACCCCAGTCGTTCGATGATCTCGTCTCCGCTGCCGGTGGCGCGACGACCGGTCAACAGCTCGTAGGCGATCGCAGCCGCGGCGTAGCGGTCCACCTCGGGACCCCAATCGCCGCCGACAACCACTTCCGGCGCTGCGTAGGGACGGCGCACGGGCGCGCGGAGACCGACGTCCTCAAGGGCGCGCGCAACCCCGAAGCCGGTCGCCCGGGCCTCGTCGGGGGAGACGAACACGTCGCGCAGGTGCAGACTTCCATGAAGGACGCCGGCTTCGTGGGCGGCGTCGATCGCGCCCGCCAGGTGATGGAGCAGCGGCACGGCACGCTCGGCCGCGGCGGGTGCGTAGTGGCGCATCGCGACATCGAGCGACTCGGCCGCGACGTAGTCCTGGGCCAGGTAGGGAACGCTGCCTTCACACCCGGCCGCCAGCGGCGCGACGATGCCGGGATGGGTCAACCCGGCCTCGACCAACTGCTGCAGGGCGTCGGCGAGCTCGTCGGCGAGCTCCGGCGTCAGGTCGAGGTGGAAGGCCTTGACCGCGACGGGGTGGCCGCTGTCCGGCCCCACGGCTCGGAACACCGGCCCGAGGACACCTGCCCCCAACTGATGCAGAACCCGAAACGGGCCGAACGCACCGGGAGCGGAAGGCGACTCGGCGTCCTCGAATGTCAGTGGTGCAGTCCCCCGGGCCAGCGGGCCGATCGTACCACGGAAGCGGCTTCGTTTCAATGGGTTGGCCGGTCCCGGACGGGGCCGGCGGGGCCTTGACAGCGCAATCCCCCGTTTGCGAGAGTAGGGCGAGCGTGCCCGCCGACGTGCCGTCCCCCACCCCCTCCTCGCCGGGCGTTCCGATCGACCTTCGCAGCCTGCCGTGGACGGGTCGACTGGTGCGCGACTACAGCCACGCATTCGAGCGGCTGTCTTCCTTCTATGCGGGATCCCCGACCGCGCAGGGGGTCTGGGCGGACGCGATCGAGCGGCGCCGCCAGGGGCGGCCGCTCACCGCCAGCGCCGAGGTGCTGACCGCGCAACTGGCGGCTCGGGGCGCTCCGGCCCCAGCGCAGGCGGCGGCGCGCCGCCTCGCGGAGCCGGGGGCGGTCGCGGTCGTGACGGGCCAGCAGGCGGGCCTATTCGGCGGGCCCTTGTATACGCTGCTCAAGGCGCTGACCGGCATTCGGCTGGCCGAGCGTCTCGCGCGCGAGCACGACGCGACCGTCGTCCCGATCTTCTGGGTCGACGCGGAGGATCACGACCTCGACGAGATTCGGCACTGCCCCTTCCTCGACGCGGATCTCGACCCTCGGGCGGTCGGGCTGGAGCTAGACTCCCCGCGCGGGACAGCGGCGGCGGCCGTCCGCCTCACGCGGAACGTACGCGACGCAACGGCCTCCCTCCGCGAGCTGCTGCCATCCACCGAGTTCACGGCCGAGGTGATCGCCGGCCTCGATGCGGCGTACGAGGAGGGGACGCGGTTGGTCGAGGCTTTCGCCCGCTGGCTCGACCACCTGGCCGGCCACGCCGGGCTCGTCGTGTTCGACGCCTCCGATCCCGCGGCGAAGCCGCTGGTGCAGTCGCTCTTCGCCGACGAGCTGCGCGCCTCGGGCGAGACGGCGCGCCAGGCGGCTGCGGCGGGCGCGGCGCTCGCGGCTGCCGGTTACCACGCACAGGTCGAGCCGCAACCCGACGGCGTAGCACTGTTCCGCCTCGACGAGACGCGGCAGCCCATCCGGGTGGCCCCGGGCGGGTTCACGGTCGGCGAGCGCACGGTCGGCGCCGACGACCTGCTGCGCGAGGTCGCCGCGCAGCCGGGGCGCTTCAGCCCGAACGTCCTGCTCCGTCCGATCGTGCAGGACGCGCTGTTTCCTACGGTCGCCTACGTCTCCGGTCCGAACGAGCTGGCCTACCTGGGGCAGCTTCGCGACGTCTACGCGCGGTTCGACGTACCGATGCCCATCATCTTTCCGCGGGCGAGCGCGACCATCGTCGACCGTGCGACCGTGAAGTTCCTGGAGCGCTACGACCTCGACTTCGCCGGCCTGCAGGCGCGCGACGACGCCGTTCTGAACCGCCTGCTCGCGGCGCAGATCCCGGCCGAGCTGGAGACGGCGCTCGCGGCGGCGGACGCCGCGATGGACGAGCGGCTGGCCGCCGTCTCGACGGCCGTCCCGCTGCTCGACCCCACTCTCGCGGGGGTCGTGCAATCGACGCGGCGCCGCATGCAGCGCGATCTCGCGACGCTCCGGAACAAGGTGGTCCAGGCCGCGAAGCGACGGGACGAGACGCTCCGCCGGCAGTTCCGGCGCGCCCGCGCGCAGGCGTTTCCGAACGGGGAACCACAGGAACGGAGCGTCGGCACGGTCTACTTCCTCAACCGCTACGGCCCCGCGTTCGTCGACCGGCTGCTGGCCGATCTCCCTCTCGACCCCGGCCACCACTGGCTGCTGACCGTGTAGGAGCTCGGCGCGACCGCGTGACCGCCGGTCGTGCACGCCGGGCGCATCGGTCAGGGCGCGCCGGCGCCGTCCGACGGCGGACGCACCGCCGGCACTCGCGCGGCCGTTGCCGGGCGTCCGTCGCCGGGGATGGCGCTATACTGGCCGCGGTCGACGCCAAGCGGACAGGACAAGTCGATGCGACACCGGATCCCAACCCTTCTCGCCGCCGTGCTCCTCGCGGGGCCGGGGCTGTCGGGATGCGGCGCGGCGCCGGGCGGCGCTTCGTCCCCGGCCGCCGCGGCGCCGGCTTCCCAGGTCGAGCTGCCCGAGGTCGTGGCGCGCGTCAACGGCACCGCGATCCTGCGCGACGAGTTCGAACGCGCCGTCCGTTCGGCGGAGGTGCGAGCAGGACAGGTGGTCCCCTCGTCGCTCCGCGCCGCGGTCTACGACCGCGTGCTCGACCGCCTGATCGTCTTTCACCTGCTTCTCCAGGAATCCGAGACCCGGCAGCTCGTCATCGACGACGCGGAGGTCGACGCCGAGATCGGCCGGATCCGCGAGGGTTTCCCGTCCGAGGAGGCCTTCCAGGCGCAACTCGTCGAGTGGGGCACGTCGCTCGAGGAGCTGCAGGCGGAGAGGCGCCGGGACCTGCGGATCGCCAAGCTCATAGACTCGGACGTGTCGCCGCGGATCGCTGTCGGCGACGAGGCGGTGCGCGCCTTCTACGACCAGCACCCGGACCAGTTCGCGGAAACCGAGGCCGTGCGGGCCAGCCACATCCTGATCGAGACCGGCTCCGACGCCGCCCCCGCCGAGCGCGACGCGGCCCGGGCGCGTGCGGAAGCGATCCGCAGCGAGGCAGCCGTCGCCGGGGCCGACTTCGCCGCCCTCGCGCGAGAGCATTCCGACGACGGCGCGACGGCGCCAGCGGGCGGCGAGCTCGGCTTCGTCACCCGGGGACAGACCGTGCCCCCGTTCGAGGAGGCCCTGTTCATGCTCCAGCCCGGCGCGATCGGCCCGGTGACGGAGTCGCGCTTCGGTTTCCATGTCATTCGCGCCGACGCCCGGCGGGACGCGCGCGTCGTTCCCTTCGAGGAGGCCGGCGGCGGCATCCGCCGCATGCTCGTCGAGCAGGCACGCCAGGCGCTCACGGCCGAGCTCATTGCCCGGCTGCGCGCCGCCGGAGAGATCGAGACCTACCTATGAACGAAGAGGTGTTCCAGGCCATCGGCGACATGCTGCGGCGCGGCGAATCGGCCGCGCTGGTGACCGTGATCCGCACGCAGGGGTCGACCCCGCAGCGGGTCGGGGCCAAGATGCTGGTCTTCCCCGACGGGCGGTCCGTCGGCACCATCGGCGGCGGCTGCTACGAGAACGACGCTTTCTGGAAGGCCCGCCGCGCCCTGGAGACACGCCAGCCGCTCGTGGCGAAGTACGAGCTCGCCGACGACCTGGCCGAGGAATCCGGGCTCATCTGCGGAGGGCAGATGGAGGTCTACATCGAACCGCTCGAAGCCGCGCCGCACCTCTATCTCGTCGGCGGCGGCCACGTCGCCTACCACCTGGGCCGGCTGGCCGCGACGGTCGGGTTCCGGATCCACGTGCTCGACGACCGCGAGAAGTTCGCCAACGCGGAGCGCTTCCCGGAGGCGGTCGAGGTGGCCGTCGACAACATCCCGGAATGGCTGACCCGCGCGCCGATTCCGCCGAACGCCTACGTGGTCATCCTCACCCGGGGACATCGGTACGATCTGGACGCGCTCCGCGCCCTTGCGACCCGCGAGTTGCGCTACCTGGGCCTCATCGGCAGCCGCGCCAAGGTGGCGCGCCTCCACGAGGCGCTGCGCGACGAGGGGGTCGCGATCAGCAACCCGGACGGCTTGCACGCCCCGGTCGGCCTCGACATCGGCGCGGTATCGCCGCAGGAGATCGCTGTCAGCATTCTCGCCGAGCTGATCGCCGTCAAGTACGGCAAGCTCGACCACGACGAAGCGGCCCGCGACACCCGCGTCCGCTGCCTGCGTTGGCTGCCCCAGGCGGCCGCCGCCCCCACCGCGGCAGCACCGGCCGTGGCAACCGCCGAATCCTGACGCGACCGCTCGCGAGCCGGGGCGGGCAGGAGGCGGCTGTATAATGCCGACCAGGAGTCTGCGCGGTAGAACGGCGCGGGCTTCTGGAGGGTTGTTGGGCACCAGGCGGAGCCGTCAGGCGACGAATGGTGGGCCAGGTCACCATGACTCGACGTTCCGGCAAGCGTGGCGCCGCCGGCGACGGCCTGTCGGCTCGTTCCCGCGCCATCCTGGCCACGCTCGTCAAGCACTACGTCGACACCGGCGAGCCGGTATCGTCGCTCTGGCTGGCGGAGCACGGCGACATCGGGCTCTCATCGGCATCGGTGCGCAACATCATGGCGGAGCTCGAGGAGCTCGGCTACGTGCACCAGCCGCACACGTCGGCGGGCCGCGTCCCGACCGACCACGGCTACCGCTGCTTCGTCGATCTGCTGCTCGAGCGGCGGCGCGGCACGCAGCCGACGCGGGAGGTCGAGGCGCGCCTGCGCCAGGCGGGAACGCTCGGCGACGTGCTGTCGAACGTCTCGCACGAACTCTCGCTGGCGTCGCGCTACCTGGCGTTCGCACTGATGCCGCAGGTCGCGTCGGGCACCTTTCGCCACATCGAGTTCGTCCCTCTCGACGGCACTCGCATCCTCGTCGTCGTATCCACGCAAGACGGCCAGGTCGCGCACAAGACGATCGACCTCGGGGAGGCGATCGGTCGCGGCGCGCTGGAGCAAGGGGCGCTGCACCTGAACCAGGAGTTTGCGGGTCTGCCCCTCTGGGAAGTCCGCGCCGCCGTCGTCGAGGAGCTCCGGCAGGAGCGAATGCTCTACGACCAGCTTCGCTCGTGCGTGCTGCGGCTCGCCAGCTCGACCCTCGAGGACATGGCGCCGCAGGACCGACTCTTCGTAGAGGGTGCGGGGTTCCTCGTCGAGGGGGTGTCGGATGGCGACGACCGCGTGCCTCTGGACACGCTGCGCGGCCTGCTCACGCTGATCGAGCGCAAGGACCTGCTGGTCCGGCTCCTGAACGAGTACATCGAGGGTCCCGGCCTCACCGTGGTGATCGGGACCGAGCACATGTCTCCCGAGATGCAGCACTTCAGCCTGGTGACCTCCACGTACTTCGACGGAGGGTGCACCGGCAGCATCGGCATCATCGGCCCTCGCCGGATGCGCTACTCGCGCGCCATCGCCGCCGTGGACAGGGTCTCGCGGGCCGTGAGCCGCGTCCTCGTCACGCAGGCGGCATCGTCCGACCATGACAGACGACGTGACAGCCCAATCGCCTGACGACACCCGGGCACGACCCGCAACCGCCAACATCGCCTCCGAACCGCAGCCCCCCGCGGATGCCGCCGACGTGGCCTCCGGCGGGGCACAGGGCGAGGAGCCGGCAGACGGCGAGGAGCCGGCAGGCGGCGAGGAGCCGGCAGGCGGCGAGGAGCCGGCCGCAGGTTCCGCCGGGGAGCCCAACGCCGTGGCGGAACCGGACGCCGTGGCGGAACCGGACGCCGTGGCGGAACGTGGCGGAACCGGACGCCGTGGCGGAACCGGACGCCGTGGCGGAACCGGACGCCGTGGCGGAACCGGACGCCGTGGCGCAGCGCGACGAGTACTACGACCTCCTGCTGCGCAAGACGGCCGAGTTCGACAACTATCGCAAACGGGTCGACCGGGAGCGCGCCGCCCTTGCGTCCGCGGCGGCGGCGGATCTGCTCGAGGAGCTGCTGCCGGTGGTCGACAACCTCGAGCGGGCGCTCGAGGCGCAGGTGGACGACGGCGCGGCGGCGGCGTACCGCAGCGGCGTCGAGATGATTCACCGGCAGATGCTCGACCTGCTGCGGAAGCGGGGCGTGACCCCGATCGAGACCGCCGGCGAGGACTTCGACCCGAACGTGCACCAGGCCATCGCCCACGAAGAGAGCGCGGATCACCGGGCGGGCGAGATCATCGGCGAGGTGCGGCGCGGATACATGCTCGGAGGCCGCCTGCTGCGGGCGGCGATGGTCAGGGTGGCGAAGACGTGAGCAAGCGCGACTACTACGAGGTACTGGGCGTTCCGCGCAACGCCGACGACCAGCAGATCAAGAGCGCCTACCGGAAGCTCGCGCTGCAGTACCACCCGGACCGCAACCCGGGTGATCGGACGGCGGAGGAGCGCTTCAAGGAGGCGGCGGAGGCGTACGCCGTCCTGGCGGACAGCGAGAAGCGCGCGCGGTACGACCGCTTCGGCCGCGCGGCCGTCGGCGGGTCGGCCGGAAGCCAAGGCTTCGATCCGACCATCTTCGCGGACTTCAACGACATCTTCGGCGGACTCGGCGGGCTCGGCGACCTGTTCGGGTTCGGCACGGGGCGACGCGGCCCCGCGCGCGGCGCCGACCTCCGTTACGACCTCGAGATCGGCTTCGAGGAGATGGCCTCGGGGACGGAGACCACGCTGCAGATCCCCCGCGAGGAGCTGTGCGAGGCCTGCAACGGCTCCGGCGCCGCCGCGGGCTCCCGCCCCGATACCTGCCAGCAGTGCCGCGGGCGAGGGCAGGTGCGCTTTCAGCAGGGCTTCCTGACCGTGGCCCGCACCTGCGGACACTGCCGGGGGACGGGCACCGTCATCCGGACGCCGTGCAGCGAATGCCACGGGCGCGGACGCACGGAACAGCAGCGGAAGCTGACAGTGAAGGTGCCGGCCGGCATCGGCAGCGGGCAGCGCCTCCGTCTCTTCGGGGACGGGGAACACGGAGAGACCGGCGGTTCGCCCGGGGACCTCTACGTCGTAGTCCACGTGCGGGACCACGAGTTCTTCCAGCGCGAGGACGACGACCTGTACTGCGCCGTGTCCGTGAGCTTCCCCACCCTCGCCCTCGGCGGCACCGTCGAGGTGCCGACGCTGGCCGGGAGCGAGACCGTGACGGTGCCCAAGGGCACGCCGACGGAGACCCGCTTCCGTCTGCGCGGGAAGGGTCTCCCGCGCGTCTCGGGGCGCGGGCGCGGCGACCTCTACGTCACCGCCCGGGCCGAGGTGCCCACCTCGCTCACCCGCGAGCAGAAGGCGCTCCTCGCGGAGCTCGACAAGACGATGCCGCGCGGCAGGACCGACCCCCTCCGGCCCGTCGCGGCGGACGACGACGGCCGTCCCTTCTTCGATCGCGTCAAGGACATTTTTGGGTGACGCTCGTCCGGCCCTCGACGTAGCGCTCCCGGCGGCACCGTCCGCCCTGCCCGCGCGGCTCGACTTTCTGCTCGACGACCTGCTGCCCGTGGCGATCGAGGTGCTCGACACGACCGCAGCGCGGGCCGGTCTCGTCGTCCGGCGCGTCCACTTCGCGGCGGCTGACGACCGGGACG
>JAGWAJ010000028.1:26854-27224 GCA_021296475.1 Acidobacteriota bacterium | reverse complement strand
GGATCACCGAGAAGCTGCGGTCGTGGAGCGACTGCGACGGCGACGTCGAGAACCGCTTCAGCAAGGACCAGATCCTCACGCTCGTATCGATCTACTGGCACACCCGCACGATCGGGACGAGCGTCCGTTACTACCACGCCAACGGGCTCGGCAGCTCACGGCCCCGGCCGGCGCCGGAACCGGTGCGTGTCCCGCAGGGCTTCGCGGGGTTCCCGGGCATCCCGGCCCGCCGGCGGATGCCACGCTCGTACGTCGACGAGCTGCCGGAGAACGTGACGCACTGGACGGAGTACGACACCGGCGGTCACTTCCCGGCCGTCGAGGAGCCCGACCTGCTCGTCGACGACCTGCGGGAGTTCTTCCGCCCGCT
>JAGWAJ010000028.1:0-26801 GCA_021296475.1 Acidobacteriota bacterium | reverse complement strand
ACGACACCGGCGGTCACTTCCCGGCCGTCGAGGAGCCCGACCTGCTCGTCGACGACCTGCGGGAGTTCTTCCGCCCGCTGCGCTCTGCGTAGCCCCGGGGTTTCGCTCCGGGCGGTGCTCAGCTCGGGGACGCGCGGCCGAAGGCGGGGCCGGCCGCGCGTCCTCCCCCGCCCGACCCTCAGATGATGTGCCCGGTCCAGCGGCCCGCCAGGACGACGCCGGCCCACAGCAGGAGGGACGCCGCCCCGGCGACGCGCGCCGCCGGCGGCGGAGCCACCCCGACGTCCCAGTAGACGATTCCCCGGAACGTGCGGAACTGGAACACCGCCATGTTCGCGCAGGCCAGGATCAGCAGGAGGAGCTTGATCTGGAAGGCGGGGTTCTCCACGTACGCGGTCGCCCGCGTCATGAACATCCCGACGCCCGTGATGACGGCCACCACGAAGGCGCCCCAGGTCCACGGCACCAGCTCGTGCGTGATCCGGCTCGCGGCGTAGCCGGCGGCGGCGACGCCGAGCAGCCGCAGGTCGACCATCAGGATCGAACCGACCACGAAGCCGATCGCCAGCACGTGGATCGACTCGAGCAACGGGAACCAGTACGTGAAGCCGATGTACTCGGACAGCGGCCGGGCCTGCACCCACTCCCAGAACTCCGGAAACGGCATCGGGCGGTCCTCACTCGGGGTAGAACAGGTACTCGGAGTACGCGATCCAGCGGCCCGCCAGCACCACCCCGACCCAGAGCACCAGCGACACCAGTGCGATGGCGCCGAGCGCCACGCGGCGGCCCACCGACATCTCCCAGTACCCCGGCTCCCGCCGGCTGAGCCAGTGGATGACGAACGCCAGCACGAGCGCGGGAACGAGCAGCGAGAACTTGATGGCGAAGACCGGGTTGAAGTAGTAGCGCAGCGGCCGCGCGATAACAAAGATGGATCCGGTGAGCGCGTTCGACAGCAGGGCCCACCAGGTCCACGGCATCAGGCGCTGGATCATCTCGCTGACGTTCTGCGAGGGCACAGCGATTCCCAGGATCCGCAGGTTCAGGAAGATGCTCGACCCGGTGACCGCCGCGATCCCCAGGATGTGCACCGCCTGCGTGATCGGCGGCAGGCCGGGCACGTTCCCGAGCAGGTACACGGCTAGCTCCTGCGCCCGGCTGTCCGCGAGCGCGTAAGCGAAGTCCTCGATCATCGCTGGGCCTCCGCCCTGCCGGCCCCGATTCCGGCCTGCGCCGCCGGACGGGGCGCCATGAAGTCCTCGAGATCGACGCCGAGCCCGTCGGCGATCCGGTTGATGTAGTTGAAGTAGGAGATGATCTGCACGGCGTCGAGCAGCTCCTCGTCGCCGAAACCGTGGCGGCGCAGCTCCGCCAAGTCGCTTTCGGTGGACGCCGACGGCTCGCGCGTGAGCTTGTCCGCGAACGCCAGGAGCGCCCGGTCCGCCTCGCCCAGCCCCGCCGCGCGCCAGTCGCGCTTGATCCGCTCCACCAGCTCGTCGTCCCGGACCTCGCCCCGGAGGTCCTCGGCATGCGCCTCGATTCAATAGTGGCAGTCGTTGGCGACCGAGACGACGACGGCGAGCATCTCTCGCCGGGCACGGCTGAGTCCGGAGGGGCCGTGCATCAGGCTGATATAGAGATCGACGCTGCGCCGCAGGTGCTCGGCGTTCAGCCCCATGATCTTCAGGATGTTGAAGACGCGACCCGCGCGGCCGGTGGCCTTGCCGTACTCGCGGCGCAGCGCACCGGTAGCGGCGTCAGGCTCGATTGTCCGGATCCAGGCCATCGATCCGCTCTACGGGAGGCCGTCGATCGATGCGCCCCGCGCCTCCAGGAACTGCACGACCGAGACGTACTGCAGGGCCTCGGCCTCGTCCAGCGCGGTTCGGCCGTCGGTACCGGCGGCGTTCAGGTCGACGCCGAGGTCGGCGGCGAGCGTCACGGCGGCCAGGGCGCGCGCCTCGGCATCTCCGGGCGGTGGCGGGAACCACGCCCGCAGCCGCCGCCCGCCGCCCATCCCGAGAGCCGCCATCAGCGCGGTAGTCGCCTCGCGCTGCCGCGCGAAGCTGCCGTCCGCGATGTAATCGGCATGGTGCACGAAGCCGGCGTCCGCGCCGAAGGCGACGAGCAGGCGCATCAGGCCGACCTCGCCGAACCGGGCGGCGAGCCAGAAGGGCGTGGCGCCGATCAGCGAGGGGCGGAAATTGTGGTCCCGCGAAGCGCGGCGGGCCGGGGTCCACGGGCGCCGTGCTCCAGGAGGATGGCGGTCAGCTCCGCGTCGCGCCGCATCACTGCCTCGTGCAGCGCCGCGAAGCCGGCCTGGTCCGCGTCCGGGTCCGCGCCCCGGTCGAGCAGGAAGGCGACCAGCTCCCGGTAGCCGGAGTGCGCCGCCATGGTGACGGCGCTCACGCCCCAGGCGTTGGCGTCGTTCACGTCGGCCCCGGCCGCGACCAGGAGCCGAGCCGAAGCGAGACTGCCGGCGCGGGCCGCGAACATCAGCGCAGTGTTCCCGCCGTGCGGGATCTCCCGGTTGTAGCCATACTGGCCGTGCGGCGGAACGCCCATCACCTGGCTCCAGACGTCCGACCGCACGCGCGGATCGGCGCCGCGCGCCACGAGCACCGCGACCACGTCCGCGTGGTGCTGGGTCACCGCCCACATGAGCGCCGTCTGCCCGCGCGAGCCGCGACGGTCGAGGTCGGCACCGGCCTGCGCGAGCTGCTCCGCAACGTCCGCGCTCCCGGCCCGGGCCGCCACCATCGCCGGCGTCTCGCCGCTCAGGAGCGCGAGGTCCGGATCGGCCCCCGCCGCCAGCAGCGCGCGGACCATGCGGGCGCTGCCGTTCTGGCTCGCCGCCCAGAGCGGGGTCGCCCCGAGGTCGTTCGCCGCGTCGACCGCGGCGCCGGCGTCGAGGAGTCGCCGCGCAATGTCGAGGTCGTCCCGATGACTCGCCCAGAGGAGCGCGGTCGACCCGTCCCCTCCGGTCGCGGCGACGTCGGCGCCGGCGGCGAGCAGCGTCTCGACGGCGGCCGCGTCGCCCTGGCGCACCGCGTCGATCAGGTCGCGCCCGCTCGGCTCGGCCGACCCTGCCGGCGCGGGCGCCCCCGCGGACGCCGCCGGCCCGCCGGCGACCACCATGACCGACAGTACGGCGAGTCGGCGCAACGCGGTGCGCATCTTCGTTGACCCTCCTCCGGGTCGACCCTTGCCTACAGGTCCGAGAGGGTGTCCAGCGGCAGGGGCCCCGTGCTCCCGCCGATCCGGTCGACCGGCACGTCGAGCTTGTCCATCAGCGTGACGAGCAGGTTCGCCTGCGACGGCTCGTTCCCGTAGCGGATGTGGCGCCCGCTCGGAAGCCGCCCCGCCCCCCCGCCGACGAGCAGCAGCGGCACGTTGTCGCCCGAGTGCCGCGTGCTGTTCGACAGGCCCGAACCGTACAGGATGGTCGTGTGGTCGAGGAGCGTGCCGTCCCCGTCGGGCGTCGCGCGCAGCTTCTCCACGTAGCTCGCGAACAGCGCGACGTGGTAGCGGTTGATCTTCGACATGTGCGCGACCAGCTCCGGCAGGTTGTTGTGGTGCGAAAGCGGATGATGCGCCTCCGGCACCCCGATCTGCGGGTACGCGCGCGGGCTCTGCTCCTTGCCGATCATGAACGTGATGACGCGCGTCATGTCGGACTGGAACGCGAGGAGCTGCAGGTCGAGCATCAGCTCGAGGTGATCCTCGAAGCGCGGCGGCGCCCCCTGCGGCTGCCGGATCTCGGGCAGCTCCAGCTCGCTCTGCTCCTCGGCGCGCTGGATGCGGCGCTCGACGTCGCGCACCGACTCGGTGTATTCGTCCAGCTTCAACTGGTCGGTCGGGCCGAGCTCGCGCTTCAGACCCGCGAGCTTGCCGGTGACGGCGTCGAGCAGGCTCTTGTGCTGGCGCAGCCGCGCCGCGCGGGCCGAGCGCTCGGTGCTGCCGCTGTCGCCGAAGATCGTCTCGAAGACCGCCCGCGGGTTCCACTCCATCGGGAGCGGCTGCGTCGGGCTGCGCCACGAGATCGTGTGCGTGTAGACGCAGCTCAGATTGCCGGTGCAGGCGCCGGCGTTGTTCGGCCGGTCCATCGCGACCTCGAGCGAGGCGACCTGCGTCTCCCGCGCGAAGTGCCGGGCCAGCAACTGGTCCATCGACACGTCGCCGATGATCTCGACCTCGTTGCGCCCGCCGCGCGTCATCCCGGTCAGGAACGAGCCCGAGGCGCCGGCGTGGATGTAGTTCCAGCTCGAGCGAAGCCCCGACAGCACGATCAGCTGGTCACGGTACGGCGCCAGCGGTTCCAGGATCGACGGCAGCTCGAAGCCGGTCCCCTCGGATGCGGGCGTCCAGTACGGCATCGCCATGCCGTTCGGGACGTAGAACGCCTGGAACCGGTGCGCCGACCTGCGGGCCGCACGAGCGGACGCCGCCGAGGACGATGCCGGGGCCATCGCGTCGAGCAACGGCAGCGCCAGCGTCGCGCCGAGCCCCCGGAGAACGGTCCGCCGCGGCAACGCCTTGTGAATGAAGGTCATCTCGGCCGTCTCCTCGTCGTGATCATCCGAATAATCTCCGGTTCACGGCCCCGCGTTCTGCGGGCGCCGTGTCCCCGCCCCGGCCGCCGCGCGACGCTCGGCCGGCGGCGCATCCGGTGCGGCCCGCATCGTGAACTGCGGGCTGCGGACGATGCCGCGCACGAGCGCCGACCAGCGATAGCCGTCGGCCTCCGCCGCTCGCACGATGCGGCGGACCGCCGGTCGATCGTAATACTCCAGCCGCCGCCCGAGCGCGTAGCTCAGCAGCTTCTCGGTCACCGTGCGCGGGAACCGCTCCGGATCGTCGAGCAGGAGTGCCCGCAGGCCCGTCAGTCCCTCGATCGGAGTGCCTGCCGTCGTCGTGCCGGTGGCGTCGATCGGGCGGCCCTGCGGGTCGACCGTGCGCCAGCCGCCGATCACGTCGAAGTTCTCGAGCGCGAAGCCGAGCGGGTCGATGACCGCGTGGCAGCTCGCGCACGACGGGTTCCGCCGGTGCTGCGCCAGCCGCTCGCGTATCGTCGCCGGCGCCTCGCCGGGCGTGGTCTCGAGGTCGGTGTCGACCCCGGGCGGGGGCGGCGGGACCGGAAGTCCCAGGATGTTGTCCACCAGCCACTTGCCGCGCAGGACGGGCGACGTGCGGTCGGGGTACGACGTCGTCGCGAGCAGGGCGCCGGCCGCCAGCAGCCCTCCGCGGCGCTCGGGATCGGGAAGCCGCACCCGGCGAAAGCGGTTGCCATAGATGCCGGGGATGCCATAGTGGCGCGCCAGCCGCTCGTTGACGAACGTGTAGTCGGCGTCGAGCAGCGCGCGAACGGAGAGATCGTCCTCCAGCGTGCTCGCCACGAACCGCTCGACTTCCTCCTCGAACGCCTCCAGCAGGCTCTCGTCGTAGTGCGGGTACTGCAGCGGGTCGACCACCACCTCGCCGACGCGGCGCAGGTTGAGCCACTGCGCGGCGAAGTCGCCGACGAGCGCCTCGGTGGCGCGCGGGTCCGCGAGCATCCGCCGCACCTCGCCGTCCAGCACGTCCGGGTCGTCCAGGACTCCGGCCTCGGCCAGGTCCAGCAGGCGCGCGTCCGGGACGCTGCTCCAGAGGAAGAACGACAGGCGCGAGGCGAGCTCCAGGTCGGTCAGCGGGTACGCCGCCGCGTCGGCCGGCAGGTCGATCGGGTCCCGATACACGCGCAGCAGGAAGTCGGGGTCGACGAGGATGCGCTCGAGGCCGAACTGGATGCCCGCGTCGAAGCTCCCGCCGTCGGCGCGCCCGGCGTCGAAGAACGCCAGCAACTCGTTGTCCTCGCCGGCGCGCAGGGGCCGCCGGAACGCGCGCCGGGCGACGGACGAGAGGATCTCGGCCGCGCACGCGTGCTCCTCGGTCGGGTCGGCCGGCCGGCAGGTGAAGATCGCGCGGCGGCTGGGCGTATCGCCTGCGACGGCGGTAGCGGCCTGGAGCGGCCCGCCGATCTCGACCGAGCGGACCGCGGCGTAGCCCATGTAGATCTGGTCGTTGGTCAGCACGCGCCCGCGCTGCAGCGGCTGCGGCAAACCCTCGGGCTCCCACTGCTCCCGCACGAACGACACGCCCACCACGTGCGGCCCCGCATCGATCGGCACGCGCACCTCGAGGTTCGCGTCGCCGGTCGTCTGCATGAACGCTTCCCATTCGAACGCGCCCGCGAACCCGGGCTCTCCGTCACCCGCGTAGCTCGCCGCCGCGGGCCGGCCCGGCGCCGAGCCGCCGACGGTGAAGCGCCGCACCAGCCGCCCGTCGACCCGGACGTCGAGCGACTGCGGCCACCCCATCCCCATCAGGTAGTCCTGGTACTGGCGCCGGAGCCGCACCTTGATCAGGTAGTCGCCATCGACCGGGAAGGTGTAGGGCACGGCGATGCCGCCGCGCGAGCCGAGCGGAAGGTCCTCGCTCTGCCGTCCGTCCTGCACGACGTGGATGGACACGTCGAACGCATCCATGCCCGGGGCGGGGGGCGGCAGGCCGGTCGCGAGCCGCGTGACGTGGCGGGCGACCGACAGATAGCGCTCCAGGTGCGCGCGCGAGACGGTCAGCACATCCGCGAAGTTGTCGAAGCTGCCGTCGGCGGTCTCGTCGCCGGGCAGGAGCGGCTTGACGTCGACCTCGAGCGCGAACAGATCCCGGATCGCGTTGTTGTACTCGGTGCGGTTGAGCCGATGGACTGCGTTGATGCGGCCCGGATCGGGATCCGCCAGCCACGCCGCGTCGAGGGCGTCCTCCAGGGCGGCGGCCACCGCGCGGTACGTCGCCGGGTCCGGACGCCGGCGTCCGGGAGGCGGCATCGATTCGGCCCGCAGCTTCTCGACGACGCGCTCCCAGAGCTCCGGGTCGTCGGCGGGGCGCGAGGCATCGGCCGTGTCGAGCGCGATGCCAGCCGTCCGGAGGCGCTCGTTGTGGCAGGCGATGCAGTAGCGGTCGAGAACGGCCCGCGGTGCGACGGCCTCGGCGGTCGCGCCTTGCGCGGACGGTCCCGAGGTCGGCGTCGGCTCGGCCCGTGCTGCCGGTTCGGCCGCCGTCGCCGCCCCTGCGGAAGAGACGACCGCGGTGAGGACCAGCCCACCGGCGAGCGAGCGGACCGACCTGGCGAGCCGCGCGACGGCGCTCCTCCTCATGGGCGACCTCCGGGGCCGGGGCGGCGGGAGACGACGGGCATGTTCTCGATCCGTTGAGTATAGGCGCATCTTCTTCCGCGTCCGGCGACGGTGACGGTGACGGTCGCCACGAGAAGCGCGGCGCGTACACGCGCATGACCCGGCGGGGGCTCGCGGTCGGCGCTATCATCGCGGTTGGGCGCCGGTGGGTGCCGGAGGCGGAGGCGAGCGAACGATGAGTCGCAGGCGGATGATCCAGCGGTTGTCGATCTGCGCGCTTGCCGCCGGGCTCGCGGCCTGTCAGTACCCGCAGCTCTCCTGGGAGGATCTGATCGACGCCGGCCACGAGGCCCGCCTGCACGGCCAGCACGCCGATGCGGAGGAGCTGCTGCTCGAGGCGCTGGCCCGCGCCGACCGCTTCCCGCCCGATGACGTGCGCCGCGTGACGACGCTCGCTGCCCTGGCGGAGCTCGCCGACGCACAACTACGCCCGGACGAGGCCGAGACGCTCTACCGGCAGGCGCTCGCGGCCGCCGAGCAGGCGCTGGGCCCTGCTCATCTCGATCTCGCCCCGCTCCTGATCACCCTCGCTGAGCTCTACGCCGGCCAGGGCCTCCATGCGGAGGCCGCACCCTACTACGAGCGGGCCGTCGCCCTTCTCGAGGCTTCGCTCGGGCGCTACCACCTCGACGTCGCCAACGCGCTCGCCGGCCTCGCCTCGGCCTACTACCTCCAGGGCTACCACGCCGAGGCGGCGCCGCTCTACGAGCGCTCGCTGGAGGTGTTCGAAGTGATGCTCGAGCCGGACAACGTGCGACTGGCCGACACGCTGGCGGAGTACGCCGGCGTCCTGCGGGCGACTGGGCGCGACATCGAGGCGGTCGGAATCGAGCGGCGCGTCCTGACCCTCCGGTCGGCGCCGTGACATCTACCCCCCCGGCGCCGGGGACGCCATCAGGTAGCTCAAACCCGTCACCGCCACGTACGTTCCGAGCAGCACAGCGCCCGCCGACCGCGGCAGCACACCGTGGCGGGCGGTCTGGGTGCCGACGCGGAAGACGAGGATCAGGAACAGCATCGCCGGGAAGTGCATCACGAAGAAGATGGAGTCCGCGGCCAGCCCGCCCGGGGTGACTGCCGCCGCGCCGCCGGCCACGAACAGCACGTTCAGGACGTCCGCCCCGATCACGTTGCCGACCGCGAGCTCGCCGTGCCCCTTGAGCGTCGCCGTGACGACGACGGTCAGCTCCGGAAGCGACGTGCCGAAGGCGACGAGGGTCGCGGCGATGATGCTCGGGGGCACGTTCATGCGCGCCGCCAGCTCGGCCGCCACCGCGACCAGGATCGCCGACGAGACGATCACCAGCCCGACGCCGATCGCCAGCGTGCCGAGGGCCGCCCCGAGCCCGCCGCCCTCCGCTCCTCCGCCGTCGCCGCTCCCGGCCCCCGCCCGCGCGAGCCGCACCGACCAGACCATGTAGAAGACCAGCAGGCCCAGGAAGAGCCAGCCGGCGAACCGCGGCAACGTTCCCCCGGCCGTGAATGCGGAGAGCGGATCGGCCCACGGGAGGCAGACGAGCACCAGCAGCACGCCGGTCACCACCTTGCCCCATCCTTGCCGGTTGACCACGCTCAGGTCGAGCGGCAGCGGCCGGATCAGGCAACCGATGCCGAGGATGAGCCCGGTATTGCAGATGATGGAGCCGACCGCGTTCCCGAGCGCCATCTCCGACCGGCCCTGGAGGGCCGCCACGACGGAGACGACCGCCTCGGGCGTCGTCGTCCCGAGGCTGACGATGGTCGCGCCGATCACGACCCGCGGCACGCCCCAGCGCTCGGAGAGGGCGACGGCGCTCTCGACCATCCAGTCCGCCCCCTTGGCGAGCCCCGCGATACTCGCCGCGAGCGCGACCACCAGAACCGGCGTGGAGAGGCCGGCCACCAGACTGTCGAGATACTCCGCCATCCAGCCGGACAGTCTAGAAGAAAAAGCTGACCATCATGATGCCGAGGGGGCTCACGAGGCCGTACTCGGAGGCGAGCGGGCGGGTGGGCGTGGACTCGTCGGGTCCGAGGCCGAAGTAGAGGCTGGCCGAGACCGAAGCGTTGCTGGCGGCGTTGTAGCCGACGCTCGGCGCCAGGAGGGTGCTGCCGTCGTTGAGGCTGTGGAGCCCGAACACCGACACCGTCCAGAGCGGGGTGACCTCGTAGGCGAGGTTGAGCATCGTCTCGTCCTGCCCGAACACCTGGAACTCGCCGCGGCCGAACTGCGGCGACGTGAACACCCGCAGCAGGTCCTCGGGCGCGACGGCTCCGAGTCCGTCGCGCTGGTACTCCCACCCGATGCTGAACATGCGGCCGGCGGCGCCGAGGAAGAAGGCCCGGTCGATGCCGATGGTGCCGCGGCCGACCACGGTCCCGTCGTAGTCGCGGACGACCGCCTCCGCCCGCACCGCCCACGGCCCGATGCCGCCGGCCAGACCGATCGCGCCCGCCGTGTCGCCGTAGAGCGACCCGCCCCAGCCGGAGATCTCCCAGTTGCGCCAGGTGGTCAGTCCGCGCAGCAGCGCGGTGAGCTCCTCCCCCACCTCGGTGCGGGTCGGGCGCACCACGAAGTCGATCTCGCTGAGCGCGCTCGGGTAGACGCGGACGCGGAAGGCGTCCACCCCCGCCCGGTACAGGCGGATCGGATCCGAGGGAACGAACGGAACGAACGGGTCGGCCGGGTTGAGGAACTGGGTCGTGCCCCACGAGATCGCCTGTCGCCCCACGCGGATGTCGACCTTGTCGGTCGGGCTCCAGCCGATGTTGAGGCGGTCGAAGCGGTGCGTCCAGACCGCGTTCTGCTGCCGGGCCGGCGTGATCGTGCCACCGAGATCCCACCACTCGGCGCCGCTCTGGAGACCGGTCAGTCCGAGGCCGAGCTGGAGCGAATGCTGCTGGAAGGTGACGCCGTGCTCGTACGCGACCTCCAGCGAGAACGGCCCCGCGGACGGTTCCACGTTCAGCCGGAAGCGGTTGAAGTTGCCCGCGTTGCTCGGGCCGAAGACGCTGGCGCCGCTGAAGAGCGGAGCGCTGAGCAGGTAGCCCGAGATCCAGTCCGGCTGGGCGCGGGCGGCGCCGGCCGCCGCAACCCACCAGCAGACGGCGGCAATCGCAACGCGGGCGGCGCGGCGGGTCACGAGCGTGTCTCGTCCGAATCGATGGCGCCGTCGACCATCCGGACCAGCCGGCGTGACCGCTCCATCACGTGTCCGTCGTGCGTCGCGAAGACGAAGGTGACGCCCAGCTCGCGGTTGAGCTCGGCCATCATGTCGAGCAGCGCCTCGCTGGCGTGCGAGTCGAGGTTGGCGGTCGGCTCGTCGGCCAGGACCAGCGCGGGCTGGCTCGCCACCGCCCGCACCACCGCCACGCGCTGCTGCTGCCCGCCGGAGAGCTTGCCCGGCCGCCGGTCCTCCAGCCCCGTCATGCCGGTGCGCTCGAAGAGCTCCTGAACCCGCGCGGCGCGCTCCGCGGCCGGAGTGCCCTGGAGCAGCATCGGGAACTCCGCGTTCTCGAGGGCCGAGAGCACCGGCAGCAGGTTGTAGGCCTGGAAGACGAATCCGACCTCCTCGAGCCGGAGCTGGGCCAGCTCCCGGTTCGACAGCGCACCCAGCTCGCTGCCCGCGACCCAGATCTCGCCGCGGGTGGGGCGGGTGAGCCCGCCGATCAGGTTCAGCAGCGTCGTCTTCCCGGACCCCGACGGCCCGGCCAGGGCCGTGAACTCGCCGCGCTCGATCGTCAGGCTGACGTCGCGGACCGCCTGCACCTCTTCCGCTTCCTGCTGGAAGATCTTCCAAACGCCGGCGGTGCGCACGGCGTAACCGTTCGATTCGCTCATCTCTTCTCCCTCGCCCGCTGTTCGTCGCCTGCGGCTCCGCTCGGCGCCCAACCCAATCCTTCAGGAGTCCACGCCGTTCCGCGGCGCGGAATCCTAGCGCTCGAACTTCATCGACTCGGTGACGTCGATCGTGGCGGCCCGCATGGCCGGGTAGACGGACGAGACGATGCCGACGAACATCATGAAGCCGAGGATGTACAGGATGCGCACCGGAGTGACCATGGGCACGATGACGGGATCGATCGCCACCCCGGAGAACTGCATCTCCTGGTCGTTGTACAGCTCGCTGATGTCGATGCCGCCGCTGAAGGCGGCGGTGATGGCGAGACCCACCCCCACCCCGATGAGCGCGCAGACGACGGTCTGCAGGAGGCCCTCGACCAGGACTACCGAGGCGGTCTGCCGCGGGGTCAGCCCGAGGGCCTGGAGCACGCCGAACTCGCGGTGGCGATGGAGGACCGACATCAGGACGGTGTTGATGATGCTGAAGCCGACGATCACGAACAGGATGCCCAGCATGAGGTAGCCGCCCCACTCGTCGACCAGGACGGCGGCGTGGAGCGACGGCATCGCCTCGCGCCAGCCCATCACCGTGGCGTCGCCCTTCGCGATCGGCTCGGCCAGCTCCCGCCGGAGGTGCCGGACGAGCCCCGGCACGGCCACGCTGCTGTCGACCATCACCCCGACGTTCGTGAGGTCCCTGCCCGTGCCGAGCCACTCGCCGGCGGTAGCGATCGGCACGTGAATCACCGAGTCGTCGAGCTCGGCGATGCCGGTCCGGAAGATGCCTACGACGCGCACGAGTTGGCCGGCCACCTCCTTGTGCGCATCCTGCGCCATGACGACCAGCCGGGAGCCGATGCGCAGGTCGAGGGCGTCGACGAGGCCGGCTCCGACGAAAGCCGCGAGCCGGTCGTCCTTCTTCAGGTAGCGCCCCTCGACGACCTGCTCGTCGAGGGGGCTGAGCGACGCCTCGATCGTCGGATCGACCCCCAGGATCTGCGCGGGGCGGGCGCCGGACGCCGAGGTGGCGAGTCCGTTGATGGTCAGGCGGTAGAAGACGTCGGTGACCCGGTCGGCGGCCGCGGACGACTCGACCGCCTTCCGGACGAGCTGCAGCGTGCCGCCCGGCAGCCGGTCCTCGATCTTGCGGCTGACGCGGAACTCGGGTACCTCCACGGTCACGTGTCCGCTCCCGGTCCGGACCCCGGAGTCGATCCACTGCTCGTGCGTCCCGTCCCCGAACGTCTGGGCGAAGGTGAGCAGCGCCCCTCCGATGATGAACGCGGTCGCGGTGAGGATGGTCCGCCGCAGGTTGCGCCGCAGGTTGCGCAACGCCAGCATCGTGATGACGCCGAAATGCATGGAAGGTCGTGCCTTCATCAGCCGTTTCCCCCGCTGGAACTTGCTAGATACCGGACAGCGTGTCGGCCGGCGGAACGCGCGACGCCCGCCACGCCGGATAGAGGGCCGCGAGGAGCGCCGTCGCGACCAGCGCCAACGCCGCCCCTACCCAGCTCGCCGGCTCGAGCGTGACTCGCATCACCGGCCGCAGCAGCACCCCCTGCAGCGTCATGTCGCCGTAGAGCCAGCTCAGATCGGCCGGAGCGGCGTACCACCACAGCATGGGCGGCAGCGAGATGGCCACCCCGATGACGAGGCTCAGCAGCCCCATCGCCGCCGCTTCGTAGAGGATGGACTTCACGATCGCCCCCGGGACCGCGCCCATCGCCAGCATCACCGCGATCTCGCGCCGCCGCTCGTAGGTCGCCATCAACATCGTGTTGGCGACCCCGAAGATGGCGATCCCGAACACGAAGAGGTAGATGATCCAGTAGAAGCTGTCCATGAGCGCGCTGAACTCCAGAATGGTCGGATTCAGCTCGCTCCAGGACACGACCTCCATCCCCAGGTCGGCCGCGCCCAGGGAGGCGGCGACGCCCGTCGCCATCTCGTCGGCGAGAAACGGATCGGTCGTCGCCACGACGATCTCGTGGATCCGGGCCGGATCCAGCACCACCAGGGCCTGGAGGTCGGGGAGCGGCAGCACCGCGTTGGTGGCATCGAGCTCGACCAGGCCGGTGGTGTAGATGCCGGACACGGTGTAGAGGTCGTTGCCCATCGAGCCGTCGGCCCCCGGCGCCACGACCACCAGCTCGTCCCCGACCCCCGACTCGAGCTGGCGGGCCATCTCGGACCCGATCGCCACCTCGTTGCGGCCCGGCTCGGGCAGGCGCCCCTCCGTCAACCCTTCCAGGAACCGGGTCACGCCCGTCTCGCGCGCGGGGTCGATGCCCATCAACTGCCCGGCCGTCGTCGCCTCGCCGGAACTGACGAGGCCGGCCGCGAAGACGCGCGGGGCCACCCCCACCGTGCGCTCGTCCTCCGCGATCCGGTCCATCAGCGCCGCGAAGTCGACGCCGTCGCGCCCCCCGATGGTGTCGTAGATGCTGCGTTCCGGCCGGTACTCGGCGTCGTGGATCTCGATCTGACCGCTCATGAGGCCCGTCGCGTTCTCGACCATCTCGGCGATGAGGCCGTTCGCCCAGCCGATCATGAACACGACGGCGCCGTAGCCGACGGCCAGGCCCAGCGCGGTGAGGATCGTGCGCCGGGGGTGGCGGCCGACGTTGCGCCAGCCGATGCGGGACCAGGGGGACTCGCTCATGGCGTGCTCACCGCCGCCGGCTCTGCAGGGTGCGGAGCGAGAAGAACGACTCGTCGATGCCCACGTCGTACTCGATGGCGTCGTAGCGCATTGTCGTGCGCTCCTCGGGCTTGTCGGCCGGCCGCATGTCCATCAGGCGCGGCATGGTGCGGCCGCCGATGCGCTCGAACTCCTGGAACTCCATGGAACGCGCCACCTCGCCGTCCTCGTCGTAGTAGAGGACGGAGACGGGGAGCACGTCCGCCTGCCGCACGGTGTACTCGACGCGGCCCCAGACCACCGCCGCCTCCGGCTTCGGCGTGAGCGTGATCTCCCACACCCGCATGCCGTCGCGCTCGCCGTCGAACGTGATCTCGATGTCGTAGTCGTCGACCAGGCGGCCCTCCTGCACGAGGTCGTCGTTCGTGAAGTGCGAGCCCATCCACGAGCCGCCCATCATCGAAGCGGGCACCTTGATGGTCCGGTCGACCCTCGGCAGGTAGTTCCAGATGTCGTCGTCCGCCATCAGCGTGGCGGTGCCCTCCTCGCGGGCCGGGGCCAGGATCCGGATCAGCGTGTGATCCTCCCCGTACGACCACGACTCCATCGTCAACGACCGCGACCAGTGCTCGGTGACGATCTCCATCGTCATCTGACCGTGGCTCGACTGGCCGCGGTAGACGTCCTGCACGCGGTTCATGATCTCGATGGGATCGAGTTGCGCGTGCGCCGTGCCCGCCGTCGTCAGACCGGCCAGCACCACGAGGGCCGCGACCCGCCGTCTCACGTCGTTGCTCCGTGCCATTGCGTCTTCCCCTCCAGTTCATGCAGCCCCGTCGGACTGCGCGTCGTTCGTTACGTCCAGCCACGTCTGCAGCGCGGCGGGATCCATCAGGACCAGCGAGCCCGCGGGCGCTCCGAGCACCCGCTCCAGCGCGTCGGTGTACGCGGCCACGATCCGCTCGACGCTCGCCGCGTCGAGCCCCTCGGGCGCGACGGCCAACATCTGCCGGCCGGCTGTCTCCTCGACATCGAGAATCAGCTCGATCGCAATCTGGCCTGCCCAGTCCGCGAACGCGGTCGTGAACACGCCCTCCGCGACGCCCTGCTTCACGATCTGCGTGAGCAGCGGAACGATCCGGTCCGTCACCCGCACGCGGAAGCGATGGCGCGCGGCGGCGTTGTCGTCGGAGTACCAGGTCGGGACAGCGGCAACGCTCAGCCGCACCTCCGCCGCGTTGGGGCGGAGGCCGGTGAAGAACCCCCGCAGCTTCTGGATCGCAGTCCGGTCCGGGTCGGCCGCACAACGGGCGAGGTGCGTCTCCATCGCCTCCGCGTAGCGCTCCACGATGCCCTCGAGCAGCGCCTGCTTGGAGTCGAAGTAGTGGTAGAGCGCTCCCTTCGAGGCGCCGAGGTCGTTCAGCACGTCCTGGATCGTCATCTGCTCGTAGCCCTTGGTCCCCATCAACCGCTGGGCCGTATCCAGGAACGCGCTCCGCCGCTCGGCGTGCGCCGCCTCGTTCACCGTCCGCGCCATGACCCTCTATTCATAGACCGACCGTCTGCCTATCATTGCGCGGGTCGATCGGCGGTGTCAAGGGCGGCCGTTGGCACGCTCGGACACACACGGTCGGATATACCGTGGTCGGCGTCCGTCATCGCGGTGTCGGACTCCCGCCCCGGAGTCCCCGGGACAGTGCTACGCTACCGTATGAGCAGCGCGGCGGCGCCCGAGGCTGCTGCCGGCCCGGCCGGCCCGCCAGCCGACGCGAAGGCCATCCTCAGGAGCGTCGTCGGTACCGGAATCGGGCTCGCTACCCTGCTCTTGATGCTGGCCGGGTTGTTGGTCCAGCAGAACGCCAGCGTGAACGCCCGCATCGACGACGTGAACGCCAACGTGAACGCCCGCATCGACGACGTCAACGCCCGCATCGACGACGTGAACGCCCGCATCGACGACCTGCAGGACGACATCCGCGAGTTGCGCGCGCTGCTCGTCGACGCCATCAAGCCCACCGAGCCCGCCAACTGAAGAAGTTGCGCCGGCCGGTCCCTGCCGCATCCGCGGCTCGCCCTTCGGCGCCGCACCCGCACGGCGACGGCTCTCGCCGCAACCCGCCACGCCCAGACCGCGGCCGCGTGCGGGCTCGTCTGCCGCTTCGCTCGTGCGCGCCAGCCGGCGCAGGTGCTAGGATCCCGCGCATGAAACGCATGCTGTACGCCGCAATCGTCGCCGCCGGCCTGCTGCTGGCGATGCCCGCCGCGCCGGACGCGCAGGAGAGGGAGACGGTGGACGTATCGTCGCTCGGACCGCAGGTGGGAGAGCGGATCCCGGAGTTCGCGCTCCCCGATCAGTACGGGAAGGTCCGGACGCTCGATTCGATCATGGGCGAGCGGGGGGCGATGATCGTCTTCCACCGCTCGGCCAACTGGTGACCGTACTGCAAAGCGCAGCTCGTGGAGCTGCAAGACCGGATCGACGACCTGCGGGCGCAGGGGCTCGGCGTCGCCGCCGTCAGCTACGACACGGAGGAAGTCCTGGCCGCCTTCGCGGAGCGCCGCGGCGTGAAGGACGTCCCGTTGCTGTCCGATGACGACTCCGCCGTGATCCGCGCCTTCGGCATCTACAACCACATCGCCGAAGAGGGCATCGGGCCCAACGCGGAAGACCCGGACGTGAAGGCCGACGTGAACCAGTACGTCTCCGTGTTCGGCGCCAACCCGATGATCGTCGGCACGCCGTTCCCCGGCACGTTCATCGTCGACCGCGAGGGCCGCGTCACGTCGCGCTTCTTCGAGGAGTTCTACCGCGAGCGGAACACCGCCGCGAACATCATGCTGAAGCTCGGCACGCCGATCTCCGGCATCGCCGGCTCCTCGGGCGAGACCGCGCACCTCGAGATCAGCGCCTCGCAGAGCAACCCCGACATCCTGGTCGGCAGCCGCTTCCACCTGGCGCTCGACATCACACCCAAGCCGAAGATGCACGTCTACGCGCCGGGCGCCGAGGAGCTCGGCTACCGGGTCATCGGCCTCGAGCTCGAAGTGCCGAGCTTCCTGCGCGTGCTGCCGGCGGAGTACCCGGCCTCGGAGATCTACCACTTCGAGCCGCTGGACGAGCACGTCCCCGTCTATCAGCGGCCGTTCCGCCTGGTGCAGGAGATCGTGGTGGAGGGGGACCCGGAATCGGCCGCCAAGATCGCAGAGATCGACGCGCTCACGCTGACCGGCCGGCTCGACTACCAGGCGTGCGACGACGCGGTCTGCTTCAACCCGGCGTCCGTGCCGCTCACCTGGACCCTGACCGTCTCGCCGCTCGACCGCCAGCGGGCGCTCGCGGCGCGGCAGTAGTGCACCAGCACGCCTTCCGGGAGGTGCGGGCGGCTCGGCTCGTCGCCCGCACCTCCTTCCATCAGCGAGTCCGGCCCCGCCGGTCAACGGACTGCGCGACCCTGAGTCGCCACCCCGCCGTGCTAGGCTGCGGTAGGTAGAGGTAGATGGAAGCGCTCCTCCCCTGGCTCACACCTGCGCTCATCATCGGGCTCTTCGGCTGGCTGCGGTCCGATATCCGCAACCTCCGTCAGGACGTCAACAAGCGTGTGGACGACCTCAAGAGCGATGTCGAGCAGAAGATGGGCCGGTTGAGCAACGAAACGGGTCGGCGCTTCGATGAGGTGAACAAGCGCTTCGACGAGATGAACAAGCGCTTCGACCAAGTCAATCGGGATATGAACAAGCGTTTCGACCAGGTCAACCGCGAACTCGCCGACCAGCGCGAGCGCATGGCCAAGCTCGAGGGCTCGCTCGAGGGATTCCTTGCCGGCCGTCGCGACCGCGACGCCGCCTGACGCACGCTCGTTCCGGCGCCGTCACGCGGAGACCTCGGGCACGGGTTGCTGCGGTCGCCGGCGCAGCCCCGCCAACCCTTCCTCGAACAGCGTGTAGACGACCGGGACCACGACCAGCGTCACCAGGGTCGACGAGAGCAACCCGCCGATGATGACGCGGGCGAGGGGCGCCTGAAGCTCCGAGCCCTCGCCGATGCCGAGCGCCATCGGCACCATCCCGAGCAGCGTCGTCACCGTCGTCATCAGGATCGGCCGCAGCCGCGTCCGGCCCGCCCGCTCCACCGCCGCGCGCAGCGGCATGCCGTCCCGCCGGCGCAGGATGTTGGTGTAGTCCACCAGCAGAATGGCGTTGTTGACGACGAGGCCGCCAAGCACGATGACCCCCATATAGGCCTGGATGCTGAACGGGGTGCCCGTCACCATCAGGGAGCCGACGATGCCGATGCCGGCGAGCGGTATCGACAGCAGGATGATGAACGGGTCGCGGAACGACTCGAACTGCGCCGCCATCACCGCGTAGACCAGCACGATGGCCAGGATGAGGATCAACTGGAGCTGGCCGAACGACCGCGCCTGCTCCTCCACCTCGGCCCCGAAGCCGACCGAGAAGTCGGGCGGCGGGTCGATGTCGGGGATGCGCTCTGCGACCGCGGCGACCGCCTCGCTGAGCGTGGTCTCGATCTCCGCGTTCACGCGCACGATCCGTTCCTGGTTCTTGCGCTCGATCTGCTCCGGGCCGGAATCGGGGTTGACGTCGATGACGCTGCGCGCCGGGATCACCAGGCCGCCGGGCGTGCTGAGCGGCACGTCCTGAATGTCGGAAGTGCGCAGGCGGTCCGCTTCCTGGAGCCGGACGACGATGGGGTACTCGTCGCCCCGCTCGCGGTAGAAGGCGGCCTCGGTCCCGGCCACGCCCGTTCGGAGGGCGTCGGCCACCTCGGAGACCCGCAGGCCGAGCAGGGCGGCCTTGGAACGGTCGACCCGGATGGCCAGCTCGGGGCGGCTCTGCTCGGCCGCCATCTCGGCGTCCGCGATGCCCTCCGTGCTCGACATCACCGACATCGCCCGTTCCGAGACCTGCCGGGCGTCCTCGAGATCGTGGCCGCGGATCTCCAGCGCCAGGCGTGCGTCCTCGCCGGAGCCGCTGCGCATCATGCGCGTCATCATGCGGTTGCCGCCGGAGGCCCGCGCCCGGACGATGACGCCGGGCAGGGTGTTCAGCGAGCGGCGCAGCGCCATCGCGATCTCGTTGCTCGTCCGCTCCCGCTCGGTCTTCTCCAACAGCGTCACCGTCATCGACCCGCGGTGGCTCGATCCGCCTCCGAACGGACCGCGTCCGCCGCCGACCTGCGTGGTGACGTTGACCGCCTCGGGCACGGCCGCGTTCACCCGCTCCTCAAGGTCGAGCATCACGTCCCGGGTCCGCTCGAAGCGCGTGCCGATGGGTAGCTCCGCGTAGACGCGCACCTCGCCCTCGTCCACGTCCGGGGTCAACTCGACCGGAATGGTCGACAGCATCATGACGGCGACCCAGACCAGCGCCCCGGCGACCAGCAGTACGGTCGGCCGGTGCGCCAGCGCCAGGTGGATCCACCGCTGGTAGCGGTCGTCGAGCCAACCGAGGCCGCGCTCGCTCAGGTTCATCAGGCCGCCGAGGACGCCCCGCCGCTCCTCCGGCGGAGGCGGCAGCCGGAGGAGCTTCGACGTCAGCACCGGCACCAGGGTCACCGCCACGAACAACGACATCGCGAGCGAGATCATCACGACCATCGCGAGCTGGCCGAACATGATGCTCGCCACGCCGGTGAGGAAGAGGAGCGGCAGGAACACCGCCACCTGGGTGAGCGTCGAGGCGACGATCGCGCCGGTGACCTCCTCCGAGGCGTCGACGCTGGCCGTCTTGCGGTCCTTCCCGCCCTCCATGTGGCGGTAGGTGTTCTCGAGCACGACGATCGACGCGTCGACGATCATCCCCACGCCGAGCGCCAAGCCGCCGAAGGTCAGCGTGTTCAGCGTGAAGCCGGCGAAGTAGACCATCGCGAACGTGCCGATGATCGAGATCGGGATGGCGGTGCAGATGATGAGCGTGGTCCGGATGTTGCGCAGGAAGGCGAACAGGACGACGATGACCAGCATCGCGCCCCAGAGGACGACGTTCCGCACCGCGTTGATGGAGCGCTCGACGAAGATCGCCGAGTCCATGCGGGTGCTCAGGCGCACGGACGGCATTTCGCGGTTGATGCGGTCGATCTCGGCGCGCACGCCGCGGGCCACGGAGACCGTGTTCCGGCCCGACTGCTTGCTGATCATGATCTGGACGGCGGTCCGCCCGTTGATCCGGACCAGCTCCTCCTGATCCTCCGTGCCGTCGCTCACCTCGGCGATGTCGCGCATGTAGACGGGGATGCCGCCGCGGGTCATGACGACGATGTTGCGGATGTCCTCGAGGCTCGAGAACTGCCCCGGGCTCCGCAGCAGGTAGGTCATGTCGCCGTCGTCGAGCTCCCCGATCGGGATGTTGCGGTTCTCGGTCTGCAGCAGCGTGATGATCTCGTTCACCGAGAGATCGAGGGCCGTGATCTTGTCGCGCGCCAGCTCGACCCGGATCTGCCGCCGCAGGCCGCCGCGCACCGTGACCGTGGCGACCCCGGGAACGCGCTCCAGCCGCGGCCCGAGGTCGTTCTCGGCCGTCTCGCGCAGCGCCACCGGCTCGGCGTCCCCTTCGAGCCCCAGGAACATGATGGGAGCGTTCGCGGCGTCGAACTTGAAGATGACCGGCGGCTCAGCGTCCTCCGGCAACCGGTTCCGCATGCGGTCGAGGCGCGAGCGGAGATCGTCGGCCGCCTCGTTCAGGTCGGCGCCCCAACCGAAGTTGAGCCGGATCTGGCTGCTTCCCTCCTGAGACGTCGACGTCACCTCCTCGAGGCCAGCGATCGCCGAGACCGTCTGCTCCAGGGGCCGCGTGACCAGCTCCTCCATCTCAAGCGGGCCGACGTCGGCGTACGTCACGTTGACCGAGAGGCTCGGGAAGGTCACGTCCGGCATCAGGTCGACCGGCAGGCGGACGAGCGCGACGGCGCCCAGCAGGATGACGACGGCGCTGATCATCGTCATCGTCACGGGACGACGGACGGCCGTGCGGGGCAGGCTCATGCGGACTCCGTTCAGTCGGGGTTGGGGGTCGGGCGATCGGTGCCGGAGCGCAGGGCTTCGACCAGCGCCGCGCCCACGAGTGTGCCCTGGGGAGCCGGCGCCTCGCCGGGAACGGCTGCCGGTCGTGCGCCGGACGGAGTGTCACCTCGGGCCGCTGCCGCGGCGGCCGGGGCTGCGGGTCCGCCGCTCTCCCGCCCGCCGGTGGCAGCCCCCCCGTTGGCCAGGGCAAAGCCGCCCGCGGCGGCGGGCGCGCGGGCACGCGGGGCGCTGCCGTTCGGCGCTTCGGCGGGCGGCGCACCGCCGCGCGAGCCTGCACCGGGAGAACCTCCGGAGGTCGGACCTCCACCCGGCGACGCCCCCGCGGACGCGCCTCGTCCCGCGCGCGCCGCGGCGCCGGGCGGGTCCTCGCCGGGAAGCCGGACGGGATCCCCGTGCTGCAGGCCCGCCGCTCCGGTGGTCACCACGCGGTCGCCCTCGGCGACTCCGTCGACGACCTCGACGTAGCGATCGTCCTCCAGCCCGGTGACCAGGGCTTCGAAGCGGGCGCTCGGGCCTTCGCCGGAGCCGTCGACGACGAAGACCCCGCGCGCGCTCGTGCGGACGATGACCGCCTCGCGCGGTACGACCAGCGCCCGTTCCTTGCTGCCGACGGCGAGGCCCACGCGGGCATACATCCCCGGCTTCAGGCGGAAGTCCGGGTTCGGGATCTCAATCTCGATTTCCGCCGTGCGTGTGGCGGGGTCGAGCACCGGGGCCACGCGGGCGACGCGGCCGGTGAACGACTCGTCCGGGAAGGCATCGACCTCGATGTGCGCCGTCACTCCCTCGCCGACCGCCCGCAGGTCGCGCTCGACGATGTTGGCCACGAGCCGGACGAGACTGATGTCCACCACCGAGACGACGGCCGTATTCGAGGTGACGTACGCCCCGACGTCGAGATACCGCCGGCCGATGAAGCCGTCGACCGGCGACAGGAGCGACGTGTTCTCGAGGTTGATGCGGAGCTCGGCGAGCCGGGCCCCGGCCTCGTCGAACTGTGCTCGCGCCAGGTCGAGCTGGGCCTGCGCAGCCTGGTGCCGGGCTTCGGCGTCGTCGAGCTCCTGGCGAGCCACGAGCTCGCGGGCGAAAAGGCTCTGGGATCGGTCGCGCGTGGTCAGGGCGAGCGCCAGGTCGGCGTCCCGCTGCCGGACAGTCGCCCGAGCGACCTCGTACGCAGCCTCGCGCTGGCTCAACTGCTGCTGCAGCTCGTCGTCCTCGACCCTGCCCACCACCTGCCCTTGCGTAACCGCATCGCCCAGGCGAACGGGGATCTCGCGCAGCCGCCCGTCGACCTTCGGGGCGACCTCGACCGTCGCCGCGCCCACCAGGTTGCCGACGAGCTCGAGGCGCTCCTCGATGACGTCGCGCACGACCGGCGCGGCCTCGACGAGCATCGGCTGCGGCGCGAAGCGGGACCGACCTCCGCCCCGGAAGCCGCCGAAGCCGGCGCCGGGACGGCCACCGCCGCCCGGCCCCATTTGTCCGGCCGGGCCGCCGGGCAGCACGCGCTGGTAGACGAGCACGCCGGCCGCGCCGACGGCCACGAGGAGAAGCGCGGTGATGTACTTGGAGGTCATGGCGGATGCGTACCGAGTCGGGCCGCGAATGCGGCCTCCGACTAAGCCGAGATACGCAGCACGCGAGGAAACCGTTTAGGCAGGTGCGGCCCCGCTCGGCCGGAACCGTCCCACCGCCAGCTCGGCGGCCGGACGCCGGACCACCCGGCGAACGACGGAAAGCGCGCGCATCTTCCGTGGTAACGTCACGGACTGCCGTTGCGGGGCGTCAGGGCCCTTCCGGTTTCGACCGCGCCGGCGAATCGAATTCACGGACCGCTTCGAGGAGAAGACGATGACCCGTCCCCGCTCCGTTGCCGTTTCCGCGCTCCTGGCCGCCGTCTTGCTCGCGGCCGCACCGTCGCACGCCGACGTGGTCCGGGTCGTGGTCGAGAGCCGCTCCGTCGTGGCCGACGGTGCAGCCTACGGCCTTGCCGGACCGTACGAGAAGCTGGCCGGCATGGTCCACTTCGAGGTCGACCCGACGAACGCGGCCAATCGGACCGTGTCCGACATCGAGCTCGCGCCGCGCAACGAGCGCGGGCGGGTGGAGTTCCGGTCCAGTTTCTTCCTCCTGAAGCCGAAGGCCGTCGGACGCGGCAACGGTACCGTCCTCTACGAGGTGTCGAACCGCGGCGGCAAGGGGATGCTCGGCTACTTCAACAACGCCGCCGGCAGCCGCGACCCGCAGACGGCGGCCGAGATGGGCGACGGGTTCCTACTGGAGAACGGCTTCTCGCTGCTGTGGCTCGGCTGGCAGTTCGACGTGCCGGTGCGCGACGGGCAGATGCGCCTGCACACGCCGGTGGCGACCGACGGCGGGAGTCCGATCACGGGGCTGGTGCGCAGCGAGGTGATCGTCAACGAGCCGGCCTACGACCGCTCGCTGGCGGACCGGAGCCACATCGCGTACCCGGTCGCCGACCCGGACGACGCGCGCAACGTCCTGACCGTCCGCGACGGCGTGGACCGGCCGCGGCGCGTCATCCCGCGCGAGCGGTGGCGCTTCGCCCGGCGCAACGACGATGGCTCGATCGTCGCCGATCCGACGCGCGTCTACCTCGAAGGCGGCTTCGAGCCGCACAAGATCTACGACGTCGTCTACGTCGCGCAGGACCCGGCCCTGGTCGGCCTGGGACCGGCCGCGGTCCGCGACATGATCTCGCAACTGAAGCATGCCGCGACGCCGGAGCTCGACCTCCCGGCCGGCGCCATCGAGCACGCCGTCGCCTGGGGCGTCTCGCAGAGCGGACGCTTCCTGCGGACGTTCCTCTACCACGGCTTCAACGCCGACGAGCAGGGCCGCCGGGCGTTCGACGGCGTCATCGCCCACGTGGCGGGCGCGGGCCGCGGCAGCTTCAACCACCGCTTCGCGCAGCCGTCGCGCGACGGCCATCCCTTCCTGAACAAGCTCTACCCGAGCGACATCTTCCCGTTCACCGACGTCGCGCAGCACGACCCCGAGACCGACATGCGCGACGGCCTGCTCGCCGGCATCGGGCCGGCCCACATGCCGAAGATCTTCTATACGAACTCGTCCTACGAGTACTGGGGACGCGCGGCGTCGCTGATCCACACCACGCTGGACGGAGCCACGGACGCGCCGCTCCTCGACAACGTGCGGGTCTACTCGTTCGCAGGCGGGCAGCACGGCCCCGGCCGTTTCCCGCCGCGGCGCACCATCGGGCAGCAGCTCAGCAATCCGAACGACTACTCCTGGTTCCTGCGCCCGCTGCTGCTGGCCATGGACCGCTGGATCGACGACGACGCGGCAGTCCCGCCCCCGAGCGTCCATCCGCGGATCGCCGACGGCGATCTCGTCCCGCCCGAGGCGCTGGGCTTCCCGGACCTGCCGGGCGTCGGCCAGCCCGCGGTGCCGCACCTGGCCTATCGCGCGGTCTACGGGCCGGAGTTCCGGACGCGGGGCATCGCCTCGGTGCAGCCTCCGGAGGTGCTCTCGCCGTTCCCGATCCTGGTGCCGAGCGTCGACGCCGACGGCAACGAGACCGGCGGCCTGATGATGCCGGAGGTTGCCGTTCCCCTCGCCACCTACACCGGCTGGAACCTGTTCCACGCCGGAGCGGGACCGACCGACGTGCTGTCGAGCATGCAGGGCTCCTATGTGCCCTTCCCGCGGACGGCCGCGGACCGCGAGCGCACGGGCGATCCGCGCTCCTCGATCGAGGAGCGCTACGGCAGCCGCGCCGAGTATCTCGGCCGGGTGACGGAGGCGGCGCTCGCGCTCGTCGACGACGGCTACCTCCTCGCCGGGGATCTGGCGCCGATCCTGGCCCAGGCCGGGCGGCACTGGGACTACCTCATGGAAGAGGACACCGGCGACGACAACCAGCCGTGACGCACGCGCGGTAGTCGAGGAGCAATCAGAATCGTGGCGGGCAACTCCGTCGGCGTCGAGACCGGGCATCCGTCCACGATGCACACCGGGCCGCTCGGCTCCACGATCCACGTCATCCGCGCCGACGCGGGGACTGTGGTCGAGCTCGCGGCCATCGACTGGAACCGCTCCTTCCGGCGGGTCTGCCTCGATCCCGTGCGCGGCCTCATCACCCTGATGGCGCCGTCGCGCCTCCATGAAGAGCTGGCCACGATCCTCGACCACGTGGTAGACGTTGCGGCAAGTGCGCTCGGCGGCGCGGTGAAGGGTCTCCAGACCTCGCGCCTGCGCGAGCCGGGCGCACCGCCCGGCACCGGCATGGAGCCCGACGGCGCGTTCTACGTCGGCGAAAGGGCCAGGGCCTACCGCGCGGCGCTCGGGGCCGGCAAGGAAGCCGCGGACCTCTGGCTGCTCGACGGTCGAGCGAGTGCCGAAGCCCCGCGAGTCGAGTTCCTCGCTCTCCACGCCCGAAAGGCACCTTGTGGTCTCACGTCCTCGAGCGTACTCCCGCACCTCACGCCGGAAGACGTGTCGGAGGCGGTGGGCCGCGTGCGCCTCAGCGTGACTCGCGACGAGCGAACGGACGCCGTGGCCAGCATCGTGCGCCGTCGGCAACGTGGCAGCGTCCGCGTCCGCGAAGAGGGCACCTCGTACACCCCTTCCGGATGACGACTGGATCGGTTGCCACGGTAATGCCCTGTTCAACAACGGTTGCGATGGCTGAACACGCCTCGAGTCGCTCCAGCAGCATCCGGAGTCGAGCCTCCTCCGCCGGCCGGAACCCGGGCGCGGGCGTTCACGAATTCGCGCGAACCGAGTAGAGAAGAGCATGCACGCGAAGAAGACCGGCCGGGTAGCCTCCGACCTCCCGATTCAGCTTCTGTCGGTCACGCAGGCGGCTTGGCGTCGACGGCAGGCGACGGCCCTCTTGCTGGCCGCAAGCCTCGTCGGCGCCCTTCCGGTGGCCGCGTCAGGCTTTGCAGAGGAACGGACGCCGGCGGCGCAGGAACGGACGGTGGTCTATGAGGGCGCGCGGCTGATCGCCGGCGACGGAGCGGCGCCCATCGAAGAGTCGACGCTGGTCGTCACCGGCGGCGTCATCGGCGCAGCCGGACCGCGCGGCGCCGTCGACATCCCGGCCGGCGCGGCCGTCGTCGACGCCACCGGCAAGACGATCATCCCCGCGCTCGTCGACCTCCACGGGCACGTCGGCTTCCAGCGCGGCCTGAGCTACGACGCGGCCAACTACACGCGCGAGAACGTCCTCGATCACATCAATCGCTACGCCTACTACGGGGTCGGCACCGTCGTTTCGCTCGGCACCGACGCGGGCAGTCTGTGGCGGGAGATTCGGCGCGAACAGGAGGCCGGGACGCTCGGCGGGGCGCGGCTCTTCACGGCCGGCCGCGGACTGGCGGCGCCGAACGCCGGCCCCGGGGCCCCGGCGCTCCGGCCGTCGGCCGGCGGGGTGACGAGCCCTGCCGAGGGTCGCGAGTTCGTGCGCACGCTGGCCGAGCAGGGCGTCGCGTTCATCAAGATCTGGGTCGACGACCGCGGGGGGACGGTCGAGAAGCTCGCGCCCGAGATCTACCGGGCGATCATCGACGAGGCCCACCGGCTCGACCTGCAGGTCATCGCGCACGTCTTCTACCACGACGACGCTACCGACCTCGTGGAGGCGGGGGTGGACGGCTTCGCGCACCTGGTGCGCGACCGCGAGATGGACGAGGCGCTGGTGGCCGCCATGGCCCGCCGCGGGGTCTTCGTGATGCCCAACATGGGCGTCTCGGAACGCGGCCGGCACACGAGCCCCCCCGCCTGGCTGGCGGAGCCGCTGCTGGCGGAAACGGTATCCCCGGAGGTGCGGGAGCGGGCCGCGGGCGCCTTCGCGCGCCGTTCGCCGGAAGCCGCCGCTCGCGCGGAAGCCTCGTTCGCCGCGATGGAGCGCAGCCTCGGTCGGCTGGCGGCGGCCGGCGTGCCGCTCGTGCTCGGCTCGGACTCGGGCGTCCAGGACCACTTCTACGGCTTCGCCGCGCACCGCGAGCTGGAGCTGATGGTGGCGGCAGGCCTGAGCCCGATGGACGCCCTCCTGACCGCGACGGCCC
>JAGWAJ010000027.1 GCA_021296475.1 Acidobacteriota bacterium | reverse complement strand
CTCCTCACGGGCAAAGCCGGAGTCGGCCCGCAGCAGGATCTTGACCTGAGGCCAGACACCCCGTAGGCGGGAGACGATGCGCTGGGAGATGAGCTTGCGCAGGCTGTACCGGATCCGCCTGGGATCGCGGTGATCGGTGAAACAGGCCGCTACCTGGTCAGAAACAGACAGGTGCTGGTCTACCCGGCGCAACAGCAGGGAGCCGGCATCGGAGGTGATGGGACCGCCGTCGAAATCAGCCACCACGCGGCGGCGGCCGTGGGGTTCAAACTCCAGGGGTTTGGTGTTACACTGTATTGGTATCGGTTCTCCTTTAAGAATCTGGTTAACTCCTTAGACAAGAGTGTTTTAACAGATTCCGAGAACCGATGTCTCCTACCTCTGGTGAAAAATGCGGGCTAGCCCGCATACTCACCAGGGTTTGCGACCTTGAGACGAATGCAGAAGGTCAGGGTCGTGATTTGCGTCGTTTTCGATCAGAGTTTCCCTACTATGCTCTCCGGCAATGAGTCCGCGCTGAAATGGCAATTCCGGCACGAACCCAGCGCTGGCCGCACCATCCTGCACGCACCGCGCGCGCAGGCCCGCTCGGGAAGTGCGGGTCAGGAGGAACCCATATGTCAACCTTGGCCGCGTTGTTCTCATTGATCAGAGGCCACGGGATCCGCATTGCTGCGACTTTTCGGGGACTGGCCATCAGGCGAATGCCATCGATGAGGGATCCGAAGAATCTCACCATCCTCTTGCTGGCGCTCCTGGTGTTTGTCCTGGGGGGAGCCTGGATTGCCGAGCACGCCTCCAACTGGATCTCTTCGGATAGAGAACAATTGGCAGGGGAACCAGTGTCCGTGCTGGATGTTGTCCTGGACCGCCGCCAATTGAGTTCGTTGGACATCATTTTCGATCGAGCCCTGGGCGAGGGTCAGCTTGGAGAGATTCTACTCCCCGACCCGGCCGTGATTAAACCTGACGTTCGTGGAGTTTGGCGATGGAGGACAACGAATGTGTTGCGTTTTTCGCCCACCGACAGTTTTTCCATCGCAACCCGATACCGGATTGAGCTTTCGGTCCGCCGCCTCCTGCGCCCAAACCAGGTCTTCAATGGGGAAACTCATTTTTCCATCGTTACCAATCAATTTGTTGTTCGGGAACTGGCCGTCAATGAAGAACCGTTGACGGATCCACTCAGACATGTCGCGTTGCGCGGTCGAGTGAGATTCAATTATCCGGTTGTTCCTGAAGAGCTTGCCAAGTACTTCCGCCTGTCGGATCCACTCAAGGGGGACGGGAATCCCGTTGCCATCACGCTGGAAGCGACCTATGCGAGCCGGGTTATCGAATTTCGAAGCGCTCCCGTCGCTAAGCAGAAGGATGAACGCGAGGTTACCCTTCGTATTTCGTCCGACTTGAAGCCGCGCCGAGGAAATGTATCGTTGACCTCGGATTTCATCAGGACCGTGCCCATTGGCTCCAGCGAAAATCTTAGCCTGCGCAGCCTTTCCGCGGTTCCCGGGCGCGAGGGCTCGGTCATTAATCTTCGTTTCTCTTCCCCAGTGGAGCCAGACATCGCCCGTAAGTACCTGGAGGTAAGTCCCGCTGTCGACTACCGCATTTCCAGTTCTCACAACGAGCTGTCCCTCAGCGGGGAATTCCGGCCTGGCATGGTCTATGAATTGTCCGTCAGCCAGGGGCTGCCGGCCATCGACGATGCGGTGCTGGCCGAAGGCCGCATAGAGACGCTCCGTTTCGCCGATCTCGAGCCCTTCGTTGACTTCAAGCACCAGGGGGAATTTCTTTCCGCCAGCGGTTATCGAACGGTTGCAGTCCAGAGCACCAACCTGGACCGAGCGGAGTTGACCGTCGATCGGGTCTATCGGAACAACCTGTTCGCGCTATTCAGTTTTGAGAGCTATCTGTATCGCCATGGCCGTCGTTCTCGGAGTGGCATCACTCGCGGTCTGGGAGATCGGATAGCCACCAAGACGTTGCGGTTGGGCGGCCCGCGTAACGAATTGATTTCTACACCGGTTCAACTTGATGGATACGTCAGGACTGAAGCTCCGGGGCTCTATCGAATTGGGCTGTTTCCGCCCGGAAAATATCGGGGTGCGTACCGCTGGCTCTTGATCACGGACCTCGGAGTCGTGGCGAAAAGGAGCGGTAACGAATATCTGGTTTGGGTGTCTTCGTTTGCCGATCTGAGTCCGATTTCCCGTGCTCGGGTAGATCTTGTTAGCGACCAGCAACAAATACTGGCCTCGGGGTATACCGACACCAACGGAATGTGGAGGAGCCGGAACCTGCAGGAAAAGCTCGCGAAACAAAAGCCCTACATGCTCACCGTGAGCAGGGGCAGCGACTACAGTTTCTTGCTCCTCGATCGACATGCCATCAGCACCGCCGGCCTCGACGTTTCCGGGGTACCCCCTGCAAGAGCGGGATATCAAGCGTTTTTGTATGGAGAACGTGATATCTACCGCCCCGGTGAGACCCTCAAAGGGCTGGCGATTATTCGTGACAAACGCCTACGCGTCCCGGAATCCATGCCGGTATTGATCCGCCATCGAGACCCGCAGGGTCGAGAGCGGAGTCTCTCCAGGCTGAAAACTACCAGCGACGGGTTGGCTGAGTTTAGTCTGGAAATTCCAGCCTACGCACGCACGGGTCATCACAAGGTCGAGTTGGAGATCGCCGCCAGCGTAGTCGGCAACTATCGATTCCAGGTCGAGGAATTTGTCCCGGATCGGATCAAGGTCGACGTCTCGACCGAAAAGGAGGAGTTTGCAGCTGACGAAGCCGTGCGATGCAAGGTGGCCGGAGCCTATCTTTTTGGGGCGCCGGCCCGTGACTTGGCTGTCGAGAACCGGGTCTTTCTTCGTCCGACCGTATTTGCCTCCCAGCAGTACCCGGACTATGTTTTTCACAACCCTAGCCGAAGTTTGGAGCCTCGCGAGTTGTATTCCGCGCAAGACCGTCTGGATGAATCCGGGATCCGGACTTTTTCCTTCAAGCTCCCTCCCGGTTTGAAAGTGCCTTCCTCCCTGGAAGCAGTGATAACGGCGCGGGTTCAAGAGCAGGGAGGGCGAGGCGTAACGGCACTCAAGCGAGTTGGAGTACATCCTTACCCCTACTACGTCGGATTGCGAAAGACGGAAGATTCCCATGCTGAGCCGGGGCGCTCTGTCCGGCTTGAGTATGTGGCCCTCGACCCGCAAGGGAATCCGGTACCGTCGGGAGACCTCCGAGTGGAGTTTTTTCGAGACCGGTGGCACACGGTCCTGCGCGAGACGTCCTCTGGAAACTTCCGCTATGAATCCACCCTTGAACCGGTGCTGGTGACCACACGAAACCTGGCTGAGGGAAATACCCGAGGGAGTTTTACCGTAGTCCCACCCGACTATGGGAACTACCGTGTGGTTGTGACCGATTCCGAGAGCGGAGCCTCCTCTGAAGTCGAATTTTATGCCAGTGGATGGGGTTATTCTCCTTGGGCCATCAAGAATCCGGCCCGGCTGGAGTTGGATTTGGACAGGAAAGAGTACCCCCTGGGAACCAATGCCATCGTGCAGGTGAGAGCTCCCTTTCCGGGAAAGCTCTGGCTTACCGTGGAACGGGACCAGGTTTACTATTCACGGGTCTTCGACCTTACGGGTAACACCGCCCGGATCAGTGTTCCCATTCGGTCTGAATATCGGCCCAACGTCTACGTTACCGCGACGCTGGTCCGGTCAGCTCGCGACTTGCCCGCAGGGCAACCGGGGCGAGCCTTTGGAGCCGTGCCTCTCTACGTCGACATTGAGCGGAATCGTCTGGCGGTTACAGTGACCGCCTCCGATGAGACGAGACCCAACACCACACTTGAGGTGGAGGTGCGCACACGGCGGGGCGCGACCGTCACCGTGGCTGCCGTAGATGAAGGTATTCTGCAGCTTGTCAACCAGAAAACAGCCGATCCGTTCAGCTTCTTCTACAGCAAGCTGGCCTTGGGGGTTCAAAGTTACGATATCTTTTCCCTCCTCATGCCTGAAAGTCGTCCCATCGAAGGAAAATCCGACCCGGGCGGTGGCGCAGCTCTGGATCGATTGACACAGTTTGTCCGGACCGAAGGGATTCGACGAGCCAAGCCCGTCGCCTTCTGGTCTGGAATCCTCCGCACGGATTCCCGCGGAAGAGCCGTGGCCAAGTTCGATGTCCCCGAGTTTCAAGGTGCGGTCCGCATCATGGCCGTGGCCCACACGGTCGGCCGCTTTGGGTCTGCCCAGCATTTCACACGGGTACGAAACCCTCTGGTCCTGCTTCCGACATTTCCGCGCTTTCTTTCGTTCCAGGAGGAGGTGAGAGTTCCCGTCACTGTCCGAAACGACACCGGCCGGCCGGGAGATTTTAAAATATCCCTGGCCGCGGAGGGGCCCGTTTCACAGACCGGAGTGACGGCCCGAACCGTGAGAATCAACGATGATTCCGAACAAACCGTTTATTTCGACCTGAAGAGCGGCGAGCACGTTGGAGATGTCCATCTGAATCTGAGGGTTGCTGGAAATGGGGAATCGACGGCAACCTCCGCCGTCTTGCAGGTGCGGCCCGATCTTCCCGATCGAACATGGATGCGGACGGGCGCCATTACGGATGCCTCCACCCTTCTGCCCACCGAGGATACCGCCGCATTTCGCCCGGGTTCGGTGGAGTCCAGGCTACAAATCAGCCCGCTTCCCCTGACTCAGTATTCCGGTCATCTTCGCCGGTTACTCCGCTATCCCTACGGATGCTTGGAGCAGGTAACCTCCCGTGCCTTTCCTCTGATCTACTTCGGCAGCCTGGCCAAGGAGCTGGACCCGGAACTCTTCGGCAATAGCAACCCCGAAGAGTTGATTCGGTCCGGGATTCGGCGAATCGGTAGCATGCAACTGCAACAGGGCGGCTTTTCCTTGTGGCCTGGATCCAGCACGTTTCACTCCTGGGCCAGCATTTATGCCACCCACTTTCTGGTGGAGGCTCACCGGGCCGGACACCACGTCGAGACCTATCTCTACGAAGGTGCCCTCCGATTTCTGGGCAATGACCTGAAGGCCCGGGCCTCCTACGATGCGGAAGAAATCGAGCGAACTGTCTATGCCCTCTACGTATTGGCACGGTCGGGACAGGCCGACCTAGGGACCATGGATTACGTCCGTGAACGACACGGCGCCAAGCTGAGACCCAAGTCCCGTGCTTTGCTGGGGGCTGCTTACGCGGCCGTAGGGAATCGCCAGGTCCTGAACGACATGGTGCAAGGACTGGACGATGTCCGGAAAATCGAACGTCAGACGGGGAGGAATCTAAACTCCACCATTCGCAACCGGGCTTTCTTGTTGTTGGCATTTTTGGACGCATCTCCCGGCGACCCCCGAATTCCTCGTCTGGTCCAAAGCCTTTCGAGGGACGCCCTGACCCAAGGGCGGTGGAATACGCAGGAAAGCGGAATGGCTTTGATGGCCTTAGGCCAGTTCTTTCGCCGACAGCAGGAGACTCCGCCCTTTTCGGGTCGAGTATTCGCCGGGGATCGTCAAGTTGGCACCTTCACCAAGGAATCAAAGCTCTTTTCCGAATTGCCCGTAGATGCCACCATTCGTATAGAAATGGACTCTGGATATCAGCCCGGATCGGCTTTCTACTTTCTGTCAGTGAGAGGCACTCCCACGGATGCCGCCTTCAGCCCTCACAGCGAGGGATTGGAAATCAAACGCGCATTTTATGCTCGCGACGGCGCACCTCTGGACTTGAATAGGGTTCAGCAGGGTGACTTGATCGTCGCCCGCACAGAGGTGAGGAGCCTTCAAGGAACCCTGGAGAATGTGGTGGTTCAAAGCCTGCTGCCCAGCGGACTGGAAGTTGAGAATCCCCGGCTCGATACTTCAGAAAAGCTCCCCTGGATGAGCGGCGAGACCCTGAAACTCGCTCACCAGGATTTTCGAGACGACCGGATACTGGTGTTTACCGATCTACCTCCATATCAGTGGCAGACGGTCTATTCACTGCTCCGAGCGGTTACGCCTGGGAGGTTTCGGTTGCCGCCCGTCCAGGCCGAAGCCATGTACGACGAAACACTCCGTGCGACCGGCCATCGGGGAACCATTGGCATCGAGGTGCCACGGTGAGATCTTTCCTGCGTTTGCTGCCGGAAGCGAGAAGCAAGCGACTTGGAGTTGTGGTCTGTCTTCTGGCGCCACTGTTGGCTCTTACCGGTTTTCTAGTGCTGGATGCCGTCTTTCCGTTTCCCGGTCACGGTTTAGAGAGTCCGACCTCGGTATTGGTGCGGGACCGAAACGGAAAAGTCTTGCGGTCCTTTCTGGCTCGGGATGAGCAGTGGCGTTTTCCGGTGGCTACCGCGGATGTGTCTCCCGAAATGGTCCAGACGATCGTCACTACCGAAGACCGCTGGTTCTACTGGCACGTGGGCATCAACCCGATGTCCATTGTGAGGGCGGCTTGGACCAATTGGAAAAGCGGTCGAATCGTGTCCGGTGCATCGACCATCCCGATGCAGATTGCACGGTTGGCGGAGCCAAAACCCAGAACCCTCCGGTCCAAACTGCAGGAGGCGTTCCGGGCGCTGCAACTGGAGTGGTACTACAGCAAAGAGGAATTGCTGGAAATTTACTTGAACCTGCTCCCTATGGGGAGAAATCGACAGGGGGTTGGCGCCGGCGCCTTCTTTTACTTCGGTAAGCACCCGTCCCGTCTTTCTCTGGGAGAATCCGCCCTCCTGGCGATCATTCCTCGCTCTCCCGTCAGGTACGACCCGACTCGCAACCCCTCGGTTGCGCTCCAAGTAAGGAATGGAGTTCTTCGCCAGTTGGGAGCCAAAGGCACTTTTGCCCGTAAGGCGACTGCGGACGCATTGCGCCAATCGGTTCCCGCTCGACTCCACAGACCCCCCTTTCGCGCTCCCCACTTCGGCGAGTATGCGGTGCGTCGTCTGCAAGGCGAGTCGGAGTTATCGACTACTCTGGACTGGAAACTCCAGCAGATTGCGGAGCGGCAGGTTGCATCACGCATGCCGGGCTTGAGACGGCACGGGATCGAGAATGCTTCCGTGGTTGTGATTGAGAACGGCACAAGAGCCCTGAGAGTCATGGTGGGTTCAGCGGGATTTTTCGAACACCGCTACGAGGGGCAAGTGAACGGAGCCACTGCCAGCCGGTCCCCGGGCTCTACCCTCAAGCCATTTCTCTATGCCGTTGCTATCGACCAGGGTCGAATCCTGCCGAAATCCTATCTGTTGGACATTCCAACCGATTTCTCGGGGTATGTAGCCGAGAACTTCGATGGTGAATATCGGGGGCGAGTCACGGCGGCCGAAGCTTTGATTGATTCTTTGAATGCCCCGGCGGTGCGCCTCCTGGCAGAAGTGGGGTTGAATCATTTTTTTCGGTTGCTCAAACGGGGAGGACTCTCGACGCTGGACCGGCCCCAGGCCGATTACGGACTATCGCTCGTCTTGGGGAGTTGTGAGGTCAACCTTTTGGAGTTGACCAACTTTTACGCAAGTCTGCGAGATGGGGGAATTTATCGTCCTGTTCGGCTTCTGGCTGGGGACAAGATTAGCGAAAGGCGCCTGTTTTCCGAGGAAGCTGCCTACCTTGTAACGCGGATTCTAACCAAGGTTAGCCGGCCCGATTTTCCGAGAGCATGGGATCTGGCCCGCGGCGTTCCGGCGGTCGCTTGGAAAACGGGAACCTCTTACGGGCATCGAGACGCCTGGGCGGTTGGCTTTTCCAATCGCATGACCATTGGGGTCTGGGTAGGTAATTTTGATGGCAGGGGGGTCAAGGGAATTTCAGGCGCCGAGCATGCCGGACCTCTGCTCTTCGACATGTTCCGGACGATGGAGCCGGAAGGGGCGCGTTTTGACCGGCCGGGGGGGCTGAAGATCCAGGAATTGGAACTCTGCTTTCTCAGTCATCAGTTGCCGGGTCCTTTTTGTGGAGAACGGATTTCCGCCAGTTATCTTCCCGGGCGATCCAAGCTGTCACCGTGTCGGTACCACCAGCAGGTGTTCGTTGACTCCAATACGGGTCAACAGGTGACGGGAGACTGCCTGAAGGGACGTCCTATTGGCCCCCGGTTGCTGACGGTCTATCCCGCCGAGTTGCTGGCTTGGTGGCGGGCTGAGAATCAAGCCCTGCCGGAAATGCCTGCGTTAAGTCGGGGGTGTTCCGGCGTTCCTTTTCGGCAGCGGCCCAGAATTGTGTCTCCGATGCCCGAGACGCCCTATCTGCTTCGTCCCGATGCGCCCGCCGAGTATCAAAAGATTCCATTGATCGCACAGGTTGGGGCCCACTCCAAGAAACTGTACTGGTATCAGAACGGCCTGCTTCTCGGTGCTCCCGGCGCGGGGGAAAAGTTGTTTGTGTCCCTCCAACCGGGCAGGCACCGCCTGGTTGTGGTGGACAATCTTGGATTGTCCGATTCCGTAAATTATCGAGTCGGGGAGTAGGGGACGTTGTTGAACTACTGGAATAGTTTGTAAAGAGTGCGTAGGTGGCGTTGTTGAATAAAAGCAATTCAGGAGCGGTCGATCGAAGTTATTCCAGTAATTCAACAACGTCCCCAGCGCTTCACGACGAATTTTGCAAAAGGCTCAATAATCTACAATCCGACTAGGGCAGGACTATTTTGGGTGAGTCCTCGAGAGGGGACGGCTCTTTGGTGGATTGCGACGCCATGGCTGAAAGCCGGTCGAGGAATTCCCGGCTCCTGGGCCGAGACGAGTCGGAGAGGTTGGCCATTTCCAGGGTCATTTGGAGGCAATCCAGCACATCGCCGGTCTTGGGGGTGGACGCCGAGAGATCCTCAGGTTTCCGGGGCTTGTCCAATAGAGACTTCAGCGATCCATAGAGCGCTTTCTGAGTGAGCGTGCCGGGCACGTGGTCGTAGTAAATGCCGCCCTCAAGTGTGCGATAGGTTCGAGCCAGCCGTTCCAGGACCTCCCGCACATCGCCATCCACCAGCTCCGGAGACCGGGAGCGTGACTCGTGGATGGCCATCCACAAACCTGTCAGCAACTCGCTGTTCCTGGCCTGAAAGGATCGGTCCCAGAGCCTTGCGGTGAGTTGCCCTCCCTCTCCCTGCCTCGCTCTCCGGGCCCGCTCGTATTCCCGACCTGAGTGCAGGTAGACACAGTCGGCGGGGCAGTCGATCTCCACCTCCCTTTTTTGCCCGCAACAGACCGGGCAGATGTGGACCTGCTTGGCCGGGCAGAAGCGCTTGGCCTTGCGGGCCTGGCACAACGGGCATGTTCGCTTGGAGGGCGTCATGGAAACGATGGGAGGCTTCGGGCTGTCCGGAAACAGCCGCCGGGATCCGGCGAAATCGACCGTTTGAGGTCTGCCGCCGCGGGGCGTTGGCATACTATCACGGCCGGCCACCGTTAGTCAGGCCCGAGCCCTCGACAATCTATAATGGTATTGACATCAATCGGTTGCGGTCTATAATCAACTAAGATTCCAGTCCACTTTCCAATGCCGCAATTTGACCGATGTCACGTGGACTGAGAGGACTGTCCGTGAGAGTGTGCAAGCCAAGCCGATTCATCCTCTTCTGCTGGGTGGCCGCGGTTCTGATGGCAGGTCGACTCCCTGGGGAGGCGGTCCAGGATGAAGAGCGGCGGGAGAAATCCCTCAAGCGTGAAACATCGGATCGCTATCTCAAGAAGTGGATTCGTGACGACGCCCGTTACATCATTACGGAGGAAGAAAAGAAAGCCTTCCGGCAGCTGACCACCGACGATGAACGGTACCAGTTCATCGAACAGTTCTGGTTGAGGCGGGATCCTAACCCCGATACGGTCGTCAACGAGGCCAGGGATGAACATTACCGGCGCATCGCCTATGCCAATGAGCGATTTTCGTCCGGGACCCCGGGGTGGCTGACGGATCGCGGGCGGATCTATATCACCTTCGGTCCTCCCGACGAGATCGAGACCCATGCGGGCGGCGGCCGCTACGCCCGTCCGATTGACGAAGGCGGAGGAATCACCAGCACCTACCCCTTCGAAATCTGGCGCTACCGCCACCTGGAGGGTCCGGACCTGGGCAACGAAGTGCTGATCGAGTTCGTCGACCCCACCATGACGGGCGAATACCGCATGACCATGGATCCTTCCGAGAAGGACGCCTTGCTGCATGTCCCCAACGCTGGGTTGACCACCATGGAGAGCATGGGAATGGCCAGCAAGGCGGACCGTTTCACCGATCCTTCCGGGATGCGTCTGGGGGCGTCCCCCGGCGGCCGGAGCCGGCGGTACAATCAGTTCGAACGCCTCTCCCAATATGCGGCCCTGCAACGCCCGCCCAAGGTCAGGTTCACTGACCTGGAGGCTGTGGTCAACACCAAGATCTCCTACAACCTGCTCCCCTTCAACTCCCGCACCGACTTTCTGAGGATCACCGAAGATACCGTGCTGACGGCTGTCACCATCGAGCTGCTCCACAAGGATATGACCTTCAAGGATCAGTCGGGAGTTCGCCGCGCTCAGGTCAACATCTTCGGGAGGGTGTCCACCATCACCGGCCGTGTGGTTCAGGTCTTCGAGGATGTGGTCGTCAAGGACGTTCCGAACTCCCTTTTCAAGCAGGCCCTCGGCGGAAAATCACTCTATCAGCGTGCCGTGCCCTTGCGCTCCGGCCGCTACAAGCTGGAGTTGGTCCTGAAAGACCTGCACAGCGGCAACGTGGGGACGGAGTACGTCGGAATCGTGGTGCCCAAGTATCAGGACGACCGGCTGGCCACCAGCAGTCTCATCCTGGCCGATCGCATCGAGAAGCTTCCCGAACGGCAGGTGGGGCGGGGAATGTTCGTGATCGGCGAAACCAAGGTCCATCCCAATGTGAGTGAGCAGTTCGGTCGGGAGCAGAGCCTGGGGATCTACTTCCAGGTTTACAACTTGACGCTGGATCAGGAGACGAAGCGGCCCTCGGCGGCCATAGAGTACCGCTTCAGGAGAGATGAAGAGGAAATCGCGCGATTACAGGAGGACCAGCAGGAGTTCGTGGGGGCTTCCCGGCAGATGACTTTGGCCAGGAAGGTTTCGCTCAAGTCCCTGCAACCCGGCCGCTACCACCTGGAGATCAAGGTGACCGACAAGTTGTCGGACCGCTCGGTCGTCCAGGTCGGACGCTTCGAGGTGCATTAAGCTGGCGGAGCATCATGGGTTCGGAAGAATGAAAACGAGGAAAGGCTCGATGCGAATCGGTCAGACAACTGTCGTGCTACTCATTGCCCTGCTGGCTGGAGGGGTCCTGCATGCCCAGTCGTTGGCGCAGGACGACCGCGGGTACATCTCCGGCTTCGTCAAGGACTCACGGGGAACACCGCTCGGAGGCGTGCTGGTAAGGGTTCTGCAGGGAACCTTCAACCCTCAAGTGGTTCAGAGGGTCACCACCGACGGATTCGGTCAATTTGAGATCAAGAACCTCTTGCCCGGTTCCTACACTCTCAGCGTCAGCCTGGCCAGCTACCTGCCGATGTTGAAGTCGGGAATCGAGGTAGCGGCCGGCAAGATGGAGCGCCTGAACCTCAGCTTGCAGAATCTCTATCTCCAGACCCTTTCCCCCGGGGCGCCGGGCGATCGTTCCTCTGCCCCGAAAGAGGATATCGGTTCGGTGCTGAGGATGGCTTCTTCCACCCGACCGATTTTGCGTTTCCAAGGGACCGGCTCGGCGGCCGACCTGGAGCTCGATCTGGAATCGCCCCGAGGGACGGCCTCGGCCGACCAGGGTTGGCGCGGCTCGGTTCACGTCTACTCTACCGCCTATTCCGCCGATCCGGACCTGCTGGACCTGGGCGGTGCCTTTACCGAGTTCGTCTTCGTGAAGGACATCGATACGAACTCCCGCTGGCTGATGGCGGGAACGGTTTCCGAGAGCGGCTACACCGAGCTGGACTCGCTGATCCGATGGAAGAACCTGAAAGGGCACAGTCCCTCCCTGCGAGTGAGCCTGGGCAGTTTTCCCTATTTGGACCGGCAGGTTCCATCGGAGAAGGGCCACCTTCAGCGGCTCAATCTCTTCAACCTGGACTTCCAGGACGAGGTAGCCATTTCCGAGATGATCTCGGCGATCTACGGGGTGGAGATCCAGGCCACCGATCCCTCGGTGAAGGCTCGACGGGTGCGGCCGCGCTGGGGGTTGAGAATGAGGCCCCATCCCGCCTACCAGGTGGCGTTCATTCGCACCAAGTCCATGCCGCGGCTCTATCGCACGGCCCCAACCGAATCTGGAGAAGAGCTTTCTTTCTCATCTCCTTTTCTGCACCCCTTCGGGAGCAAGATGCGCCTGGGTCAAACCGAAGCCACCCACACGGAAATGACGGTGGACCAGGAGTTGGGCAACGGATCGCTGTTGGCCGTGGGGGTCTATTCGGATGAGTTCTCTCAGGGCAGGGCCTGGGCGGCGGCCGGCTCGCGGCGTATCGTCCCGGTTTCCTCCAAGGGCGTTCGAATCGCCTACGGGCGTCCGCTGGGTCAGGGCATTCACACGGACCTGGGATATACCTTCGGAGGAGGGACGCAGTGGGGGCACCCCACATTCGGCCTGACGCCAAGGAACTATCACGTGATGGTGGCCCGGTTGAAAGCGCAGGCGAATTCCTCCGGGACGCGAGTGGCCGCAACCTATCGATATATTTCCGGCGTTTCACTCACCGTCATCGATCCCTACCAGGAATACTTCGAGAGTTCCGCTCCCGGCTTGAGTCTCATGGTGACTCAGTCCATACCCTACGTAGGGCGGTTTATTCCGGGAGAACTGGAAGCGCAGCTCGATGTCCACAACCTCTTCGATCAGCACCGGTTCGATTTGACGGACGCTGCCGGTGATTCGAGACACTCCGAATTCCTCCAGACCCCGCGGTCATTGCGGGGTGGCATCAGGCTCAAGTTCTAGCGGGCCGCCCCCGCATTTGTCCTGGAGCAAGGCAATGGTTGCCAATTTCGGCTTCAAGACGACTCTGATCGTTCTTCTCACCGCGTTGTTGGCGGTGATCGGCATCCAGAATATCCGGCAAAAGCGACAGCATGTCACGCCGGATGACGGGAGCGGTTGGATCAGGACCGCTCGCGGGGTGGAAGCCTTCATCGTGGAAGACGGAGGAGCCGCGGACAAGGCCGGCATTCGCAAGGGTGACGTGCTGGTGGCCATCAACGACAGGCCGATCACCCGGGCCACCCAGGTGTCGGAGGAGCTGGATCAGCTGGGAGTGTGGTCGAAAGTGCAATACTCCCTGAAACGCTCGGGAGCCGCCTACGCCACCACCCTGGTGATCGTTCCCCAGCCGGCCAATCTGCGCCTGAAAGGGTTTCTGGAATCGGTCGGTTTCCTCTACCTGCTCATCGGCGTCTTCATTTTTTTGCGGCGGTGGCAAGCCAAGGGGGCCTTGCACTTCTACACCATCTGCCTGGCTTCCTTCGGGGTCTTTGCGTTTTCCTACACCGGAAAGTTGAACGTTTTCGATTGGGGTGTCTATTGGCTGGACGCCGTTTGCCTGCTGTTTTTGCCGCCGCTGTTTCTCCACTTCTGTCTGAGTTTTCCCCATCCGAAGTCGTTCCTGGAGCGTTACGCCCCTCTGAAGGTCGTCCTCTACCTGCCGGCCCTGCTGCTGCTTGGGATTCAGTTGCTGTTTGTCTTCAACCTGTTGCTGGTTGAGGCGCCTCTGAGGACACGAATTCTGCTGGATCAGCTTCACATGCTCCATTTCGCCGGTCTGTTCGTCCTGGGGATGCTGGCCCTGGCCCACACCTACTGGGCCAGCACCAACCAGATCCTGAGGCAGCAGATGAAGTGGATCGTGATGGGAACCGTGGTCGGAACCCTGCCCTTCTTCCTGGTCTATGCCGTCCCCTACTGGATGGGAGTCGTCCCCACGGTCTGGATGGAGATCACGGTGCTGCCGCTGGTGCTGATCCCGCTGACCTTCGGGTACGCCATCATCAAGTTCCGCCTGATGGATGTGGACATCATCTTCAAGAAGGGCATGGCCTCGACGCTGGCCTCCTTGGCCAACGTGGGCTTCTACCTGGGATTGCTCGCCATCGTCAGTCAGGTGTTCCATGCGGCCGGAGCCCAGTCCATCAATTGGTACGCCATGATCTCGGTGGTGGTGGCCGGTTTTGCCTTTGTTCCCTTGCGCAACTGGATTCAGTCCAAGGTGGACCAGTACTTCTACAGGGACCGTTACGACTACCGGCAGACGCTGATCGAGTTCGGAAAGAAGCTGGGCTCCGAGGTGAATGTCTCCCGGCTGCTGGAATCGGTGACGGAAAAGATCAGCACGACTCTTTCGGTAGACAAGGTGGCCATATTTCTGGAGACGGACAGCGGCTCCCGGCAGTTCCGGCTGGCCAAGTCGGTGGGCCTGCCTAGAGAACCCCGTGGCTTGGATCTGGGCTTTCTGCATCCCCGCAATCCCTCCCTGTCCAAGGGCTTCCTGTTCTACGAGGACCTCAGAAGTCTCCTGGCGGAGAGGCCGGAACATCGTGAAGCCCTGGCACAACTGGGGCTGCACTACTACCTTCCCTGCATCACCAAAGGGGAGGCCATTGCCTACCTGGGTCTGGGGCGGACCCATCGGGGCGACTTGCTCACCAGCGAGGATGTGGAGCTTCTGCATACCATCGCCGGCTACGTGGCCATCGCTCTGGAGAATTCCCGGCTCTACTCGTCGGTTCATCAGAAGGCGGAAGAGCTCCGACAGCTCAAGGAATACAGTGAGAGTATCGTCGAGTCCATCAGCGTCGGGGTGGTGGTGGTGGACCTGGAGGAACGGATCGAGAGCTGGAACCCCCAAATGGAGACTCTGCTGGGGGTCTCCAAGGATGAGGTCCTCGGCAAGGGGGTGTCCGAGGTGCTTCCGGAGAACCTGGTCCGTGAGATGCGGATGCGAATGGGACCCGATCCCTCGGGACATTCCGAGGTTTTCCGGCTCTACAAGTGCCGGCTGAAGATTGGCGGGGGTCCGCGCGTGGTTGACGCCACCGTCACTCCTCTCATGGACAAGGACCGTGGAGTCACCGGTCGGATCATCATTCTGGACGACAAGACCGAGCGGGCCCAGATGGAGGACCAACTGGCGCAATCCGAGAAGTTGACCTCGATCGGGCTGTTGGCTGCCGGTGTGGCCCACGAGGTCAATACCCCGCTGGCGGTGATCTCCACCTATAGCCAGATGCTGGGCAAGCAGTTGAGCCAGAAAGATCCCAAGGCGAAAATCATGGGAAAGATCGTGGCGCAGTCCAAGCGCGCCTCCGAGATTGCCAACCGCCTGCTCAACTTCTCCCGGACCGAGGGAACGGCCTTTCGGGAATTGGAGGTCAACAGCGTCGTTTCCGAGACGTTGTCCCTGTTGGAGCACCAGCTCAAGGCAGCCAGGATCCGTCTGAGGACGGAGTTGGGTTCCACGAGCGTTCGCGTCCACGGCGACCCCGGCAAGCTGCAGCAGGTGTTCCTCAATCTGTTCATCAACGCCAAGGACGCCATGCCCGGCGGGGGAGAGTTGCTGGTCAGGACATCCACCCCGGATTCCGTGTTCCGGATCGAGATCGAGGATACCGGGGATGGAATCCCCGAGGAGCACCTGCAGAAGATCTACGATCCCTTCTTTACCACCAAGGAAATGGGCCGGGGAACCGGGTTGGGGCTTTCGGTGACCTACGGGATCGTTCAGGAACACTCGGGAAACATCATGGTGGACTCCAAGCCGGGCCGGGGCACGCGGTTCATCGTGGAGTTTCCTGCCGCCAGGAAGGTGGCCAATGTCTGAGAACGCCGGATCCATTCTGGTGGTGGACGACGAGCCCGCGATTCGCGAGAGTCTCGAGGTCCTGCTGTCCGAGGCCAACTACAAGGTAGCCCTGGCCGCGGGTGGGCTGGATGGTTTGAAGAAGCTGGAATCCGACCTCTTCGACCTGGTGCTTCTGGACGTGATGATGCCGGACAAGAACGGGCTGGAGGTTTTGGAGGAGATCGGCCGTTCCTCCCCGGAAACTGCGGTCATCATGATCACCGCTTTCGGCACCATCGAGAATGCGGTGCGAGCCATCAAGTCCGGAGCGGTGGACTACGTCACCAAGCCCTGGGATAACGAAAAGCTCCTGTTGGATATCCGAAACGGGATTCAACAACGCAGGCTTCAGTACGAGAACCGGGAACTGAAGCGCGCTCTCAAGCAGCAGTCCGGATTCGCCAACATGGTCGGCAAGAGCGAACGGATGCTGAAAGTTTTCGATCTGGTTTCTCAAGTGGCTCAGAGCCGGAGCACGGTGCTGATTCAGGGAGAGAGCGGCACCGGGAAAGAGCTGGTCGCCAAGGCGATTCATGCCAACAGCGGCCGCTCCAAGAAAGCTTTTGTGACGGTGAACAGCGGCAGTCTTCCCGCCGACCTGTTGGAGAGCACGCTCTTCGGCCACCTGAAGGGAGCCTTTACCAGCGCTGTCGCTTCCAAGAAGGGACTGTTTGAGGTGGCGGACCAGGGGTCCATCTTCTTTGACGAGATTGGATCGGTGGGGCTGGAGACTCAGGCCAAGCTGCTCAGGGTGATTCAAGAGAAAGAGTTCATGCGTCTGGGTGGCGTGGACACCATAAAAGTGGACGCGCGTATCATTGCCGCGACCAATGTGGACTTGAAGGAATTGGTGGAGCAAGGCACCTTCAGGGAGGACCTGTTCTACCGCCTGAATGTGATTTGCGTTCAACTGCCTCCGCTCCGGGAGCGCAAGGAGGACATTCCCCGGCTGGTCGATCACTTTCTGAAAAAGTTCAGCCAGGAGAACAACAAGAGCTTCGGGACGGTTTCTCCCGAGGTCATGAGGCTGCTGGTGCAGTACGACTGGCCGGGAAACGTGAGAGAACTGGAGAATATTATCGAGCGGGCGGTGGTGCTGAGCACATCGGGCGATCTGTCCCGGGAGTTGATCTCCCATGAGGTCGAGCCGTCTGCACCGACTCACAAGACCAACGGCGTGCCTGCCATGGACGGCAAGCCGCTCGGCGAAATTCTGGATAACTTCGAAAGAGACTTGATCCTGCAGATGCTGCAGAGCGTCAACTGGAGTCAGACCGAAGCGGCCGAACGGTTTGGATTGCCGCTTTCCACGCTCAACTCCAAGGTCAAACGCCTGGGAATTGACGCCAAACGCAGGCGAATGCGACAGTAGCCCGCCATTCTCACCTTGCCGCCAGCCCGCCATTCTCGCCGGGCGCCGAGTGCTCATGGAACCCCTGATTCCCCCGTTTCCGAGGGGAAGAACTCTTTCGTGGATGGCCCGGGCCTTGAGCCTGCCGGCCGCGGTTGGAATGTTTGCAATGCCCGCCGCCGCCGATTGGCTCGCCGGGCTGAGCTATTACCATCAGGGCAAATTTCGTCGAGCCGTCGAAGTGTTGCTGCCCGAGGTCAGGCAGAATCGCCAGGATGCCCTGATCCATCGCATTCTGGGTCTCAGCTACTACCAATTGCGTGACTATGAGCAGGCGGAGACCTATCTGAGAAAAGCGTTGGAGCTTCAGCCCGACTTCGAAACCCAGTTGGGCCTGGCACGAATTGAGGCGGGTCGCGGCAACTATGGTACGGCCCTTGAGTCCCTCGACGAGGGGCAGGGGTTCATTCAGACCGACCGGCACAGATTCCAGTATCATTTTTGCCGGGGTTCGATTTTCCTGCGGCAGGGCCATCCCTCCCGGGCCCGCGGGGAATTCAGGAAGGCCGAACCCTTTGCGGGTAAACAGCCTGCCTTCTTTGCTCAGATGGGCAGCCTGGAATACAGCCTTGGACGTATTCCACAAGCCCTGGCGGCATTGGAACGGTCTCTGGAGCTCGACCGCGGACAGCCGGGAGTCCTGGTTTCCTTGGGCGAAGTCTGCTTGCGGCTCTCGGCAACCGAGAGAGGCGCCGCAGGATCAGGTCATCTCGAACGGGCCGTGGCCCTGGCGAGAGAGGCTTTGGCCTTGAGTCCCGACAGCGTGGCGGCACACCACCTGGCAGGCAGGGGCCACTTGGGCTTGAGGAATTTCCCCGCTGCCGAGAGACACTTTCGTGAAGTCATTGCCCTCGACAGGCGCCATCCGGGAATCTTCTACAGCTTGGGGCAGGTTCTCATCGGTTTGCACCGATACCCGGAAGGGACCGAGGCCCTGGAACAGGCTGTGGAGGAGGAGCCCGCCAACCCGGACATCCACTATGCCTTGGGGTTTTGTCGGGAAAAGACGGGAAACCACCGGCAAGCTCTGGACTCCTATCGGCGAGCCCTCCATTTGCGTCCCGACCCGGAGTTCAAGACCGCTGCCGAACGTCTGGGGAAGAAGCTGGATTCTGTCAGGTGAGCCTGGGAACAGATATCCGCGAAGAAACACGAAGGACTACCAAGGGCCGCGAAGGCGATGTTTAATGAATGATTGATTGCTGATCGTCGATTGGCATGTAGCCAGCCACCCGCTGAGAAACGCGGGCCGGAGGAATTGCCTTGTTCAAGTCATCCGTTCTGGAGCAGTTGACCCGCAAAGCCGCCAAGGCCGGCAAGCATATCGTGCTTCCGGAAGGAACCGACGAGCGCACATTGACGGCAGCCGCCAGGATTCAGGAACAGGGGTTGATGCGGCTGACTCTCCTGGGAGATCCCGGCGTCATCGGGGCAATGGGCAAGGCCCTGGGCGTGAACCTGGAATCGGTCGGAATCATCGACCCCAGGCGCTCGGACCAACTGAACCGCTATGCCGAGCTCTACCATGACAGCATGAAGTCCAAGGGCATCACCAGGCAGGAGGCGGGGCGCCAGCTGGAGCACCCCCTCTATTTCGGAAACGCCATGGTGAGCTGGGGCGATGCCGACGGCTCGGTGGCCGGGGCAAGCCATACCACGGCCGAGACCGTCCGGGCGGCCTTGCGGTGCATCGGCCTGCAGGACGGTTGTTCCCTGGTCTCCAGCTTCTTCCTGATGCTGCTGCCGGCAGCTTCCGGCCGGGAGGAGCGGTGCCTGATCTTTGCCGACTGCGCCGTGGTGCCCAACCCGGATGCTTCCCAGCTGGCGGACATCGCCATGGCGACGGCGCACAACACCCGGGCGTTGCTGGGGGTAGAACCCAGAGTGGCCATGCTCTCCTTCTCCAGCAAGGGAAGCGCCCGCCACCCCCTGGTGGACAAGGTGGTGGAGGCGACTCTCACTGCCCGAGAGCGTTTTCCGGGGCTGCGGGTGGATGGAGAACTACAGGTGGATACTGCTCTGATTGGGGAGATCGGCCGCCGCAAAGCGCCGGAGAGTCCCGTTGCCGGGCAAGCCAACACACTCATCTTCCCGGACTTGCAGGCAGGCAACATCGCCTACAAGCTGGTGGAGCGCCTGGCCGGCGCCCACGCCATCGGTCCGGTGCTGCAAGGATTGAAAAAACCTGCCAACGACCTGTCCAGGGGCTGTACGGCCCAGGACATTGTGAACACCGCGGTAGTCACCGCGGTCCAGGCGGGGTCCCCGCCCCCGTCGCCGGATGGGTGACGAAGATGGTTCCGTTTTCGTCAGCGCGACTCGGCGTCTCTTCGCTGCTTTTTTCGGCTCCGCTTGCGAGCCAAGGCCTGCTTGACCCGTTTTTTTTCGCCCGGTTTCAGATAAAAGGAGTGCCGCTTTACCTCTTTGATGATGTCTTCCGTCTGGACCTTGCGCTTGAAGCGCCGCAAGGCGTTTTCCAGGCTTTCGCCGTCCTGAACCCTGACTTCAGCCACTCTGTTTCACCCCCTTGGGTGCGTCGATAACTGCAGGATGGTAGGTAAATACCCAACTGCCTGTCAAGGGATTACCACTC
>JAGWAJ010000118.1 GCA_021296475.1 Acidobacteriota bacterium | reverse complement strand
CATCCACTGGCACCGCGACTGTCTCCGTCGAAAACAGTTCCAGTAACTCTGCACTTTCGGGCGCGTGACATAGCTCAGCTGCGGCACTACTGGACGCGGAAACTCGTCGACGCACACGGTGTCGGGCGGGTCCCAGGCATCTGAAGGGAGCCTTGATTATCGCCCATGAGACCGTCGATAATCGCCCACCGGGTGGTCGATGCTCCACTATCTGCCTCGCTACGCGGCCGGGCTGCTGCGACGCGCCCTGGCCGCCGCGCCCGTCGTCGTGCTGATGGGCGCGCGTCAGACCGGCAAGACCACGCTGGCACGGACCGAGCCGTTCCTGGCGGACCGCCTCTACCTCACCCTCGACGATCCCGAAACGCACGAGCGGGCCCGGCGGGCGGCGCCGGATCTGGTCCGCAGTGCGGAACGGCTGACCCTCGACGAGGTGCAGCGCGAGCCCGACCTTCTGCTCGCCGTGAAGCGAGCGGTCGACGAGGATCGGCCGCGTCGCCACGGCCGCTTTCTGCTCACCGGCTCGGCGAACCTGCTGCTCATGCAACGCGTGTCCGAGACGCTCGCGGGCCGGGCAGCGTACGTGAACCTATGGCCGCTCTGCCGTCGGGAGCGGCTGGGGCGCGGGACGCCCGGCATCTGGTCCGACCTGCTCGCGACCCCCGTTGCAGACTGGCCGGGCGTCCTCGAGTCGCGCGACGAGGTTCCCGCCGACTGGCGGACCGAGGTTCGCGCCAGCGGCTACCCCACGCCGGCGGTGGCGCTCGCCGGCGACGACGCCCGTTCGCTCTGGTTCGACGGCTACGTCCGCACCTACCTGGAACGCGATCTGCAATCCCTGGCGACCGTCGGCAATCTGGTCGATTTTCGGCGTCTCATGCGCGTCGCCAGCCATCGCCTGGGCGGCCTGATCAACCAGGCGGACATCGGACGCGATCTCCAGATGCCGCGCACCACGGTGCAGCGCCATCTGAACCTGCTGGAAGCCTCGTTCCAACTGGTGCGGTTGCCGCCGTACTCGGTGAACCGCGGCAAGCGCCTGGTCAAGAGTTCGAGGCTCTACTGGAGCGACCCGGCCCTCGCGCTGTGGCTGAGCGGTGCCGACTCCGTCTCCGGCGCGCATCTGGAGAATCTCCTCCTGGCCGACCTGCTGGTGTGGCGCGACGGCCAGGCGCCTGCCCCGGACGTGCTCTTCTGGCGGACGACTACGGATCGCGAGGTCGACTTCGTCATCGAAACCGGCGACCGGCTGCTGGCCGTCGAGGTGAAGGCAACCACGACTCCCGGACTGGCGGACACCCGCGGCCTGCGCCTGTTTCGGCAGGAGTACCCGGAACGGTTCGCCGGCGGCCTGCTTCTCCACGGCGGCCGCGAAACGCAGTGGATGGCGGAGGGCGTACTGGCCGCGCCCTGGTGGCGGGTGGTGTAGCGTCGGCGGACAGGATGGCACCTCGGTGGGCCCGCGGCGCGGTGCTGTTTGCGCCGCCCGCCGGCATGGGCGATGATGCGCGAAGGCGGCCTTGTGGATCGGGCCGCGCCAGCCGTCGTCGCGGCCTCGCGCGGCGGCCAGCGATACGTGACGCACCGGCCCGGAAACGCCGCGGCGCCGGTCGCCGAAAGGGAGATACGCGATGCGAGAGTGGGTACGCGGGCGAATCGTGCTGGTGGGTCTGGTCGGCCTCGCCCTCATCCCGGCCGCGGCCGCGACCGCGTTCGCGCAGTCGGACGAGGCGGCGTGGGAGTCGGTCACCGAGGAGCGCCTGCTCGCGCCCGAGGACGGCGACTGGATGAGCTTCCGGCGGACCTACGACGTCACCGGGTTCAGCCCCCTCGACCAGATCGACCGGGACAACGTCGGCGACCTCCAACTGGTGTGGGCGTACTCGATGCGCGACGGGAGCCGCTGGGTACCCACGCCGGTCGTGGCCAACGGGCTGATGTACGTGGCCGAGGGGAGCGGCAGGGTGACGGCTTTCGACGTCGTCTCCGGCGACGTGGCCTGGATCCATACTCGCAGCTATCCGGAGGACATCGACAAGTCGCAGGCGATGAACCGGCACCGCGGCGTGTCGATCTACGGCGACACCATCTACTGGGGCACGGCCGACGCGGCGCTGGTGGCGCTCGACGCGCGGACCGGCGAGCAGCGCTGGGAGGTGAGCACCGGCGACTACACGACGGGGCTCGGTCACACCCACCCCGCGCTCGTCGCCGACGGCAAGGTGATCCTCGGCTTCGCGGGCGGCGACCGGAGCGCGCGGGGGGCGGTGGTGGCGCACGACGCCGAGACCGGCGAGCGCCTCTGGATCACCTACACCGTGCCGCGGGAGGGAGAGCCGGGCTACGAGACCTGGTCCGAGCACGAGATCCCGCCGCTGGGCGGCCTGACCTGGAACACCATCAGCTACGACCCCGAGTTGCGCCTCGTCTACCTCGGCACGGGCCAGCCGACGCCCTGGTCCTCCACCCTGCGCGGCCCCGGCGACGCCCTCTTCACGAACTGCATCCTGGCCCTGAACATCGACACCGGCGAGATCGCGTGGTACTTCCAGGTGGTGCCGTCCGACAACTGGGACCTCGACGCCACGCACGAGAGCATGCTCGTCGACCTGGTCATCGGCGGCGTCGAGCACAAGGCACTCATCGAGACGAGCAAGATCGGCTGGGGCATCGTCCTCGACCGCGAAACCGGCCGTTTCCTGAACGCTTTCCGGACCGGCTACGACAACCTCATCACCGGCTGGACCGACAGCGGGAGCCCCATCTTCAATCCCGAGCTCATCCCGACGATGGACGACGTCGACTCGGACCGGGTGTTCGAGGTCTGCCCGCACTACCACGGCGCGCGGAACCTGAACTCGCCGAGCTACAGCGCCGAGACCGGCCTCTACTACGTCGGCATCAACAACAGTTGCATGGACGTGTCGTTCGTCTCCGAGGAGTACCGGCCGGGCCGGCTCTACAGCGGGCTCGCGGCGCGGGTGAAGATGGTGCCGGGCTACGACTACGTCGGCGAGTTCGTCGCCTTCAACCCCGTCACCGGCCGCCGGGCCTGGGAGTACCGTCCGGAGAGCGGCGCCGCGATGACCGCCGCGGCCCTCGCCACGAGCGGCGGCATCGTCTTCGGGGGCACGGCGGACCGGCGCTTCTTCGCGCTCGACGCCGAGACGGGCGAACCGCTATGGGAGCGGCGCCTCAACGGCGACATCTCCGGTGCCCCGGTCACCTTCGAGGTCGGCGGGCGCCAGTACGTCGCGGTCGGCGCCGGCGGCCGCATCGGGCAGACCACCTCCTACGCGCGGTTCACCGGCACGACGATCCCGCAGGGCACCGGCGTCATGTGGGTTTTCGCGTTACCCGAGTAGCCGGCGGTTCCTGGCAGGTGTCATTCGTGCCGGCCGCAAGCCGGCCAGCGGGAGACGATTCGTTCCGTTGGAGGTCGCAGGAGAAGGAACCGATGAGAACACGCACGCACTTGGCCTGCACGCTCGTCGCGGCGCTGGCGCTGGCGGCGCCCGCGTTCGGACAGGACTACTCGCCCCCGCGGACGCCGGATGGGCAGCCCGACATCTCGGGCATCTGGACCAGTTTCGACTCGACCCCCTTCGAGACGCCGGGTCCCGAAGTGTGGGAGGGCCTGAAGGGCCTGGCGGCCTGGTTCCCCGGCATCGACAACAGCGGCGTGACCGGCCCCGGCGTCGGTCCTTCCGGCGACTTCTCACCCGGGGAGGTCGATGCCAAGCGCAACGAGCGCCGGCGGTCGATGGTCGTCGACCCGCCCAGCGGAGTCGTGCCCATCCTCTCGGCGGCGGCGGCGGTCCGGGACGAGAACCTGCGGCTGCTCCCCGACCACTGGGTGCACAACACCCCGTGGGAGCGCTGCATCACGCGCGGGGTGCCGGGCGCGATGTTCCCGACCTACAACACCGGCCACCTGATCCTGCAGACGCCGGACCAGGTGGTGATCTCCTCGGAGATGATCCACGTCTCGCGCATCATTCCGCTGGACGACCGGCCGGAGCTGCCTTCGAACATCCGCCAGTGGGACGGGGTGTCCCGCGGCCGCTGGGAAGGCGACACCCTGGTGGTGGAGGTCACGCACTACAACACGCAAGGCACCGTCGGCACGAACGTGGCCACCGGCCGCATCCGGGGCATTCCGCAGAGCGAGGCCATGCACGTGACCGAGCGGTTCATCCCGGTCGACGAGAACACGCTCCTCTACC
>JAGWAJ010000117.1 GCA_021296475.1 Acidobacteriota bacterium | reverse complement strand
GGGCCCAAGCTGGTCACCTATCCGGAGGAGGTCGCGGTGGCGCTCGCCGCCCTCCTGCTCGGCCGGCCGGTCAAGTGGATCGAGGACCGGCGCGAACATTTCACGGCGAGCACCCAGGAACGCGACCAGCACTGGGATGTCGAAGCCGCGTTCGACGCCGACGGAACGATCCTGGGCGTGCGGGGCAATATGGTGCACGACCACGGCGCCTATACCGCGCGGGGCGCCAACCTGCCCTACGAATCCGCTCTGACGGTTACGCTTCCCTACGACGTCCCGGCCTACCGGCTGGTCGCGCGCGCGGCGCTCACCAACAAGGTGCCGGTGACCCCGGTCAGGGGTGCCGGCCACCCGCAGGCGGTGTTCGCCATGGAGCGCCTGCTGGACAAGGCGGCGGACGGGCTTGGCATCGACCGGGTGGCCATCCGCGAACGCAACCTGATCGGCCCCGAACGTATGCCCTGCACGCGTCCGCTGGAAAGCCGTGGCGGGCGCAAGGTGGTGCTCGACAGCGGCGACTACCCGGGCTGCATGCGGGCGGCGCTAGAAGAAGCCGACTGGGACGGGTTCGGGGCACGGCGCCAGGCCGCCGGGGCGCGCGGCCGGACGCTGGGCATCGGGCTTGCCAATTTCGTCAAGGGGACCGGGCGGGGGCCGTTCGAATCCGCTTGCGTGTCCATCGACCCGTCGGGCGCCGTGTCGGTCGCCTCCGGCGCGGCGGCGATGGGCCAGGGGATCGAGACCATGCTGGCCGACATCGTCGCCGAAGGGCTGGGCTGCGATCGTGAACTCGTGCGCGTGACGGCGGGCGACACGGCGGCGGTCGCGCTCGGCATCGGCGGGTTCAACAGCCGACAGGCGGTCACCGCCGGAAGCTCGGCCTTCAACGCCGCCCGCAAGGTCCGCGACAAGGCGCTCGCCATCGCCGCGCGCCATCTGGAGGCGGCCGAAGAGGATCTTGAAATCGCCGGCGGCGAGGTCCGGGTGCGCGGGGCGCCCGGTCTCGCCGTTGGGCTCGGCCGCCTCGCCGAAACGGTCGCCGGCACGCCGGGGGTGACCTTTCCAGCGAACATGACGCCCGGGCTCGCGGCGGAAGAAAACACCGTGCTCGACGACATGCCGTTCGCCAACGGCACCGCCGTCGCGGAGGTCGAAATCGACCGCGAGACCGGCCATGCGGTGCTCGTCGCGCTCGTGATCGCGCACGATTGCGGACGCATCGTCAACCCGGCGATCGTCGAGGGTCAGATCGTCGGCGGCGCGGCGCATGCCGTCGGCAACGCGCTCTACGAATGGATGGGTTTCGACGGCGATGCACAGCCGCTGACGACGACGCTCGCGGACTATCTGCTCCCGGGTTCGACCGACGTGCCGAGAATCGACACGGTGCATATGGAATCGCCGAGCCCGCTCAACCCGATCGGGGTCAAGGGGGTGGGCGAGTGCGGTACGGTGCCGACCGCCGCCGCCATCGCCGCGGCGATCGAGGACGCGCTCGGCCTCCCGGGCGGTACGATAGACAGGACGCCGCTTACGCCTGCCGACATCGGGACGCTCGCGCATGACCACACGCTTTGAGGAGATCGGCGAGCGGCTGCGCGCCTTCCGTCTCGGCTCGGGGCTGAGCGCCGACGAGATCGCGAGCCGCATCGGCATCTCGCGCACCGCGCTCTACCGCTTCGAGAAGGGTCAGGTGGCGAAGATCGAGACGCTGGAGAAGCTCGCCGAGTTGCTGGAGGTTTCGCTGCCGACGCTGCTCGGTGTCGGCGTCGAGTATATCGGCTCGGCCGTCAGCTTCTTCGAACGCCTGCGCCAGATCGAGGCGGCGGCGGAGCACATCGTCGTGCTCGCCGGGCCGGTCTCGTTCCTGCTGTCGAGCGATGCCTTCGTCGACACGCTGGAAGAAGTGCTCGGCGAAAGCATCCCCGACGGCGCCGAGGGCCGCGCCCGCGGGCTCGATCAGGTGCGCGAGCTCATGGCCATCCTTCGCCAGCGCAAGAGCACCTACCGCGAGCGCCGGCCGGGCGTACTCAACCTGATCTCCGAGGCGGAGATGGGGCGGTTTCTGAGGAACGGGCTCGTGGGCCGGCTCGACCTGCCGGCGCCGATACGCGAGGACCGCCTCGCCCGGGCGCGCAGCGAGGCCGAGCACCTCGTGCGGCTGATGGAGGACGAGCCGATCGGCGTCCAGATCGGCCTCGTCCCGTCCACCCTCCCGCCGACCAGTTTCCAGATCTTCCGCCAAACGGACCGCCGGGTACTGACCTTGAGCCCGTTCCGTCTCGGCGAGCAGCCCAACATTCACGCGGGAGTGGCGATGATCACCTCGGCGCCGGAGGCGCTGGCGCTGCACGAGAGGACGGCGGAAGACCTGTGGCGCCGCGCCCACAAGGGCGCCGCGGCGGCGGCGGTGATGCGCAACCTGATCGCGCGCCACGCGTCCGTCGACTGAGGAAGCGGGCCGTTAGCGCCGGACCAGACGGTGGGTCGCGACCGTGGAGACGACGACCCCGGCGGCGAACAGCACCAGCCCGGCATGGATATCGGCGGTCGTCAGCAGGCTGCCTTCGAGTGCGAGCACCAGCAGCGCGACGATGAAGACATCGAGCATCGACCACCTGGACGCCCAGGCCGCCGCTCTCAGCAGCCTTCCGGCCGGCGATCCGGGATGAACGGGCGAGATCCAGGCCCGGATGCCCACCAGCACCTTGCCCAACGGAAGAACGACGGAGAACAGGAAGACCAGCGCGAACAGGAAGTAGCGCCCGTCCGACCAGAAACCGAACACACCGTCGATGATGGAATAGGTCGCGCCGAACAGCACGAATTTGGTCACCGAGACCGCCGGCATCACCAGCCCGGCGATCAGAAGCGGCAGGGAGGCCGCGAGCAGCAGTCCGGCAATACGGTCGCGGGGCAGGTCGCCGGCCGCGCTCAGCCGCGCGGCTCGAAATGGAAGACCTCCGGCGGCCTGGAGAGACAGTCGCGGAACTTCGAGCCGAAGGTCTTGTAGTCTTCGGTCTCGCGGAAGGCGAAGTGGTCCTCGATCCGGTCCCACTCGACCGCGATCATGTAGGCAAGCTCGGGCTCGACCCGCTTGCCCCAGCGGAGTCCCTGACAGCCCGGCTGGCGGCGCAGAATTCGGGAGCCTTCGGCGAAACCCTCCAGAAAAGCAGCCTCGTCCCCGGGTTTGACGTAGATCGTGGCGATCTCGACGACCATCCTTCCCTCCCTGTTCAGGCCGCGGGCAGCAGCTGGCGCGATTCCGTGATGAGCTCGGCGATCTGGACCGCGTTGAGCGCCGCCCCCTTGCGCAGGTTGTCGGCGACGACCCAGAAGCTCAAGCCGTTCTCCACCGTGGGATCCTTGCGGATCCGGCTGACATAGACCTGGTCCTCGCCGGCGCTTTCGACCGGTGTCACATAGCCCTCGTCGGCGCGGTGATCGACGACGGCGACGCCCGGCATCTCCGACAGCGCCTCGCGCGCCTCCTCGACCGAGATCGGACGCGCGAACTCCGCGTTGACCGCCTCGCCGTGGCCGACGAAGACCGGGACGCGCACGCAGGTCGCGGCGACGCGGATATCGGGGTCGAGGATCTTCCGGGTCTCGACCGCCATCTTCCATTCCTCCTTGGTCTCCCCGTCGTCCATGAAGACGTCGATATGGGGGATGACGTTGAAGGCGATCTGCTTGGTGAATTCCTCGTTGCGGGCCTGCTCGTTCACGTAGATGCCTCGGGTCTGATTGAACAGCTCGTCCATCGCCGTCTTTCCGGCGCCGGAGACCGACTGGTAGGTCGCGACGACGACGCGCCTGACCCTGGCGAGATCGTGCAGCGGCTTCAGGGCCATCACCATCTGGATCGTGGAGCAGTTCGGATTGGCGACGATATTACGCTTGTTCCCCGCGAGGGCATGCGCGTTGACCTCGGGGACGATGAGCGGCACATCCGGCTCCATGCGAAACCGCGAGGTGTTGTCGATCACCACGCAGCCCGCCTTGGCGGCGCGCGGCGCGTGCACGGCGGAGACCTTCGCCCCCGGCGAAAAAAGCGCGATGTCGAAGCCGGAGAAGTCGAAGCCAGAAAGATCCCTGACCCGCAGCTCCTCGTCCTCGCCGAACGAGACCTCATGCCCGACCGAACGCTCGGAGGCGAGCGCCGCCACGTCGTCGACCGGAAAGGCGCGCTCGTCCAGACATTGCAGAATCTCGCGCCCGACCGCGCCGGTCGCGC
>JAGWAJ010000116.1 GCA_021296475.1 Acidobacteriota bacterium | reverse complement strand
CCGGGCGTCGGCCGGGTCTCGGTGTCGCTGTAGAGCGAGACGATGCCGTCCGCGGGCGCGCTCATCGCTACGTCCTGCCGTCCATTCCGCCTCCCCGAGTCGTCGGCGCGGCCCGCGGGACCCCTCGTGGTTGCCTGCCGTGCGTCGTCTAGTCCGGAAGCGCGAACGCCACGAGGCGCGCATCGGGCCCGGCGCCGGTCGCGATCAGGATGAACTGCCGGCCCGCGCGCGAGCGGTAGGTCATTGGGTTGCTGCTGGTCCGGAACTCGGTGGCCACGCGCGTCACCTCCCGGCCGGTCGCGGCGTCGAAGGCGTAGAGATAGGGGTCGCCGCCGCCGAGGAAGACGAGCCCGCCGCCCGTGACCAGAGGCCCGGGGGCGCCGGGGGTGCCGAGGCGTTCCGGCAGCTCGACGCCGCGCAGGAGCGGATGCGCGCGCATGACGCGGCTGCCCTCGCCGAACGGGACGCTCCAGGCGATGTCGCCCGCGTTCAGGTCGATGGCAACCAGCCGGGCGTAGGGCGGCTTGATGAGCGGGATCGGCCCCAGCCGGCTCCGCTCCGCCGCGACGTAGCCGCCGAGGCCCCGGAAGATGCCGGCGGAGCCGCCGCGCGGGCAGTTGTTGGTGTAGGCAACGTCGACCTCCGGCAGGTCGGGATCGGTCTCGCAGACCTGGTTCGGCGAGACGCCTTCCGACGTCCGGACGTAAAGCCGGTTGGTCTCCGGGTCGAGCGCCGCCCCGCCCCAGTTGGCCCCGCCGTCGACGCGCGGCCGCTGCAGCGTCCCGCGCAGGCTGGGCGGCGTGAAGAGCGGCCCCAGGCGGTAGGTCCGGAGCTCCTCGACCGCGAGGCGGTGGATTTCTGGCGTCAGGTCGTTCGCGTCGTCGAGCGACACGCCCTGCGCGGCGAACGGCGGCGGCTTCGTGGGGAACGGTTGGGTGGGGTACGGCACCTCGCCCGGCACGTCGGTCTCGGTGTCGACCGGCCGCTCCTCGATGGGCCAGACCGGCTCCCCGGTCACGCGGTCGAAGACGTAGGTGAAGCCCTGCTTCGAGACTTCCGCGACGGCGTCGAGGGTCCGCCCGTCGACCTCGAGCGTCATCAGGTTCGGCGCCGAGGTGAAGTCGTAGTCCCACAGCCCGTGGTGCACGGCCTGGAAGTGCCACTCGCGCTGGCCGGTCCGCGCGTCGAGGCAGACGAGCGACTCGGCGAAGAGGTTGGCTCCGAGCCGCCGGCCGCCCCAGTAGTCGCTGCTCGGGGTGCTGGTCGGGACGTAGAGCAGGCCGCGCTCGGCGTCCAGCGACATCAGCCCCCACACGTTGGCGTGCCCGGTGAAGCGCCACGAGCCGTCCTCCCACGTGTCGGCCCCGAAGGCGTCGTTCGACTGCGGCACGGTGTAGAACACCCAGCGCCGCTCGCCGGTGTGGACGTCGAACGCCTGCACCGACCCCGGTGTGTCGAAGCGCTGCTGGATGCGGTCGGGGACGCGGCTCCCGACGATCACGAGATCCTCGAAGACGACCGGCGGCGACGTCTGGTCGAACATCTCGTGCGTCACCGGGTTCGGGAAGTTCTCCGTCAGCAGGACGCGCCCGTCGTCGCCGAACGAACGGATAAGCGTCCCGGCCGCCGCGTCCAGCGCATACAGGCTGTCGCGGCTGTTGATGAAGACGCGCATCTCGTCGCCCGTGCCCGCCGTCCGGTTGCCGTTGGCCGGCCAGACCGCCACGCCCCGGTGCTTGAAGCCCCCCGGCGGGCCGCCGCGCGGGCCGGTGCGCCACGCCTCGGGGTCGAACGCCCAGAGCTCCTCCCCCGTCTCGGCGTCGAGCGCGACGACCCGCGAGTACATCGTGGAGACGTAGACCACGTTGTCGATCATCAGCGGCATCACTTCGAAGCTGCCGGGCCGCGTCCGGAACTCCTGGTTCGGAAGCTCGTTCGGCTCCCACGTCCAAGCCACCTCGAGCCGCTCCACGTTCGACGCGTCGATGTCGGCCAGCGGCGAGTACTTCGACGCCGCCTGGTCGCTGCCCACGAAGGGCCACTCGACCATCTCGCCCGTCTGTTGCGCGGCTACGGAGGCACCCGCAATCAGCACGATGACGGCCGTGAGAGACTGTGTCGCTCTGCGCATCCGCCGAGTCTACCGCGGTAAGCTCCTACGAAGCACTCCCGTCACGAACCGGCCGGGATGGGTCCGGTCGGGCGGATGCAGGAAGGGGATCCACCCGATTCTGAATCGTAGGGAGCGCCTACCGCGAGTCGAAGCGGACCAGGGCGCGGTCGATCATGTCGATCTTCGGGCGGCCGGAGGCGGCCATGTTGCGGGCGAGCTCGGTCTGGAGGATTTCGACGACGGTCCGGACGCCGTCGGCGCCATAGGCGGCGAGACCCCACATGGGCGGGCGCGCGACGAGCACGGCGGTGGCGCCGAGGGCGAGGCCCTTGAGAACGTCCGTTCCGCGCCGGAAGCTGCCGTCGACGAGGACGGGCGCCCGATCGGCTACCGCGTCGGCGATCACGGGCAGCACGTCGACGGCGAGGGTCTCGCCACCGCCGGGCAGGCCGCCGTGGTTCGAGACGACCAACCCGCGGGCGCCGGCCTCGAGCGCGGTCTCGGCGTCGCCCGTGCTCATGATCCCCTTGACCACGACGGGGACGTCGACCGCTGCGGCGAGCCGGGCGACGGCGTCCCAGTCCGTGGGCGCGGGCCGACGATCGGCGGACACGCCGACGGTAACGCAGATCGCCCCGCAGCCGGCGTCGACCGCCTGCGCCGCGGCGTCCTCCAGGTCGCCCGCATCGGCGTAGAGCTGGTACCAGACGGGCTCCTCGCTCGCCGCGACCACCTCGGCGAGCGAGCGGCTCGACTGTCGCGTGACCACCATCACCGCTTTCGCGGCCGACGCGCCGCGCGCCGTCGCCAGCTCGCCGTCGGGATGGAGCTCGCCCTGTCGCGCGACCGGACCGACGATGATCGGGGCGAACATGTCGCAGCCGAACAAGCGCGTCGTCAGGTCGAGGTCCATCGCGTAGACCATCAACCGCTGGCGGAAGGTCATCCGGTCGAACGAGGTGCGGTGGCCGCCGCGAATCGCCTCGAAGCGCTCGCGCGGCAGCACGAGCCGCGCCATCGCCTCGAACTCGGGGACGTTGACCAGCTCGAGCACCGGCGCCAGCCGGTCCGACGGCGGTGCTCCGCCCCCCGGCTCTCCCTGCGCCTGCACGAGGGGCGAGCCCGCCACGAACCGGCCGAACCGCCGCAGGGAATCGCGTCTGTCGACCTTCATTGCGCTACGCCTGTCCCGCCCGACTCCTGGCCGGCCATGTGCTGCCTGACGGCTCCGCCTGGCACCCAGCCAACCCTCCGGGAGCGCCGTCCTACGGCGCAGGCTCCTACGGGAAGTCCGTCTTCACGATGCTCCGGTCGATGTCGGCGATCGAGGCCACGCCGGCCGCCGCCATCGCCTGGCGAAGCTCGGCGTCGAGGATCTCGAGCACCTTCTGCGCACCCTCTTCGCCGAACGCCCCGAGGCCCCAGCGGGACGCCCGGCCGAAGCACACCGCGTCGGCGCCGAGGGCGAGCGCCTTGAGCGCATCGCTGCCGCGGCGGAAGCCGCTGTCGATCAGCACCGGGACGCGTCCGCCGACCGCCTCGACCACCTCCTCGAGCACCTCGAGGCTGGAGGGGCCGTAGTCGATGGCGCGCCCCCCGTGGTTGGAGACGATGATGCCGTCGATGCCGTGCTCCAGGCACTTGCGCGCGCCCTCGCCGGTGAGGATGCCCTTGGCCAGCATCGGGACCCCGCACATCGGCCGCAGGTCGTCGAAGAGCTTCCACTCGTACCACAGTCGGCCGGGGTTGACGCGGTAGGGATTGGGCGGGTTCTCGGGCACCCGCCGCGTCACGCGGCGCGGCGTCCCGCCCAAATGGCGATCGTGGAGATCGCGCTCGTAGTAGGAAGCCTGCTGGTCGATGGTCACGACGATCGTCTGCGCGCCGACCTCCTGCGCCTCGCCGAGCGCGACCCGGTTGGGCTCCGTCTCGCGCGTGGCGTAGCGCTGGAACCAGAGCGGTCCGTCGGCCCCCCGGGCGATCCGCGTGAAGGGGAAGCTCGACGCGTTGCTCACGATCATCGTGGTGCCGGTCGTGGTCGCCGCCCGGTGCATGCCGAGCTCGCCGTCGGGATGGAGGTCGCGCTGGCGGGCCGTCGGCGCGAGCAGGATCGGGCTCGGCATGCGTTGGCCGAACAGCT
>JAGWAJ010000026.1:18388-38390 GCA_021296475.1 Acidobacteriota bacterium | reverse complement strand
ACACGCCGTCCCGCCGTCCCGCCGCGCCCCGGCGGCTCCGCCGTCCGGCGAGGCGGCTCCGAGGCGCGGGGCGCGCTCGACGAGCGCCGCCGAGCACAAGCGGCAGCAGGTCGCGGCGCGGCGCCAGGAGCGGCGTACCGCCGCCTTGCGCACGCGCATCGCCGACCTCGAGCGGCGCATCGCGGCGCGCGAGGAGCCCGTCCGCACGTTGGAGGCGAGCATGGCGGAGCCCGGCTTCTACGAGAATGCGGAGAGGGCGCGGCAGGCAGTGGACCGTCACCAGAGGCTCATGTGGGAAGTGGGCGACCTGATGAACCAGTGGGAAGCGCTCGAGAGCGAGGCGGCCGAGCGGGCGTCGTCCTGACCGCCGCCCGGCGCCGAGCGGCTTGCACGGCACGCTCATCGCACGGCATGCCGCCCGCACGGCATGCCGCCCCCACGGCACGCTCACCGCACGGCACGCTCACCGCACGGCACGCTCACCGCCCGGCACGCCCACCGCACGGCACGCCCACCGCACGGCACGCTCACCGCACGGCACGCTCACCACGGCTCGCTCACCGAGCGCGCCGGCGACACTGCCCGCGCCCGCGCTATGCGCGGGGGTGCGTCTTGCGGTAGAGGCTGGTGATCTGGGCCGCGCTGACGTGCGTGTAGCGCTGGGTCGTGCTGACCCGCGCGTGGCCCAGCAACTCCTGGATCGACCGCAGGTCCGCTCCCCGCTCCAGCAGATGGGTGGCGAACGAGTGCCGCAGCGCGTGCGGACTGATGCCGAGCCGGGTGCTAGACAGGGCCACGTAGCGCCGCACCAGCCGATCCACGCTGCGCCCCGAGAGACGGCCGCCGCGATAGTTGACGAACAGGGGGTCGCGGCGGCGCCCCGGCGGCCGGCCGGCCGCCTCGGAGCCGGCGGTCGCGCAGAGGCGGTGGCGAACCGGCAGGTAGTCACGGATGACGTCCGCCGCCCGTTCATGGAACGGCACGATGCGCTCGCGGCCGCCCTTGCCGCGCACCCGCACCAGACGTCCCCCGAGGTTGACGTCGTCGAGGTCGAGCCCGACCAGCTCGCTCAGGCGCAGGCCGGAAGCATAGAGCAACTCCAGGATGGCCCGGTCCCGGCGGCCCAACGGGGTCGCGGCGTCCGGGGCGGCCAGCAGGACGTCCATGTCGGCGATGTCGAGGTGCGCCGGCATCCGCCGCTCCGGCCGCGGCGCCGCGACGAGCGCGGCCGGGTTGTCGGCGAGGACGCCCTCCCGCCGCAGGTATCGGCAGAAGGAGCGGATCGCGGCGAGCGTGCGGGCCGACGAGGCCCGGGCGCGCCCCTGCGCGTACAGGTCCGCGAGAAAGGTCCGGATCAGCCGGTGATCGACGTCGGCCGGCGCCGGCTCCCGCCCGAGCCGCTGCCGCGCGAAGTCGACGAACTGCCGCAGATCGGACGCGTAGGCCCGTGCCGTGTGGGGGGACGCGTTGCGGTTGAAGCGCAGGTACTCAAGAAACTCGCGCTGCAGCCGCTCCATCGGCGCCCTCCTCGGCCGAGCGCCAGGCGTCGAGGTCGGCGAGGGCGCGGCGCGCCAGCGCCTCCCGCCGCGCGGCGCGCCCGCGCGGCGGCCGCGCCTCCGATGGGATGAGCCCGAACGCGATGTTGGTCGGCTGGTAGTTGGTCGGACTGGCGTGTGAGACGTAGTGCGCCAGCGCCCCCAGCGCGGTCGTTCGCGGCAGGGGACGGGGTGCCTCGCCGCGAGCCAGGGCCGCCGCGCCAAGACCCGCCATCAGCCCCGACGCCGCCGACTCGACGTAACCCTCCACCCCGGAAAGCTGGCCGGCCAGGAAGAGGGCGGGCCGCGAGCGCATCTGCCAGGTCTCCCGCAGCACCGACGGGGCGTTGATGTAGGTGTTGCGGTGAATCATCCCGAAGCGCACGAACTCCGCCCGCTCCAGCCCGGGCACCATGCGCAGCACGCGGGCCTGCTCGCCCCACTTGAGCTGGGTCTGGAACCCGACGAGGCTGAAGTGGTCCGCCGCGAGGTTGTCCTGGCGAAGCTGCACGACCGCGTAGGGCCGGCGGCCGGTCGCCGGATCCGTCAACCCGACCGGCTTCAGCGGCCCGAAGCGCAGCGTGTCGACGCCGCGGTGCGCCATCACCTCGATCGGCAGGCAGCCTTCGAAGAACGGCGTGCGGTCGAAGTCGTGCAGCTCGGCCACCTCGGCTCCGATCAGGGCCTCGTGGAATCGCGCGTACTGCGCCGCGTCCAACGGGCAGTTCAGGTAGTCGCCGGTGGCGGCCTGCCCCGCCTCCGCGTCGGCCGCGGTCTGCCGTCCGTGCCGCGAGGCCCGAAAGACGATGCTCGCGTCGATCGAGTCCGCATGGACTATCGGACTCACGGCGTCGAAGAAGTAGAGCTGCTCGTGTCCGACCAGCGCCGTGAGCTCTTCCGCGAGCGCTTCGGAGGTCAGCGGTCCGGTGGCGATGATGACGGGTCGGCAGGGGTCGTCCGCCGCGGGAATGGCCGTCACCTCCTCGCGGTGAATCGTCACGAGCGGCTCGTCCTCGAGGGCCTCGGTCATGCCGGCGGCGAAGCGCTCCCGATCGACGGCCAGAGCGCCGCCCGCCGGTACCCGGGTCGCGTCGGCGACGCGCATCACCAGGGATCCGAGCTGCCGCATCTCGGCCTTCAGCAACCCGACGGCGTTCTCGAGCCGGTCGCCGCGGAACGAGTTGCTGCAGACCAGCTCGGCGAGGCGGCCGGTGCGATGGACCGCCGTCGGGCGGACGGGGCGCATCTCGTGGAGGGCAACCGGCACCCCGCGACGGGCCACCTGCCACGCGGCCTCGGTGCCGGCCAGCCCGCCGCCCACGATGCGAATCACGGTGCGCCCCCGGCCGCGAGGTCGTGACGGGGCCCGCCCGGCTCAGCCGGCCGCCCGCTCCTCGTCGTCGCGCTGGTAGTCGCAGTCGTCATTGTGGCAGAGCAACTGCCGGCCCCAGCGCTTCGTCACCTTCTCGAGCAGGAAGGGCGCCCGGCACTTCGGGCACGGCGTCGCGAGCGGCTTGTTCCAGAGCGTGAAGTCGCAGTCCGGGTAGTTGCTGCATCCGTAGAAGACCCGCCCGCGGCGCGACTTGCGCTCTACGAGGTCGCCGCCGTCGCGCGGACACGCGACCCCGGTGCTCTCAAGCTTCACGTAGCGGCACTTGGGGTAGTTGCTGCAGGCGGTGAACTCGCCGAAACGCCCGTGCTTCACGATCAGGTGGGTGCCGCACTTCGGGCAGGGCTCGTCGAGCGGCCGATCCGGCTTCGCCGCCGCCACGCCCTTGGCGGTGGCGATCAGCTTGCGCGTGGTCTTGCACTCGGGATAGCCGGAGCACGCCAGGAACTGGCCGAACCGACCGCGCTTGACGACCATCGGCCGGCCGCAGGTATCGCAGGATTCCTCCTCCTGCTCCTTCGCCGCCGTGTCGGCCGGCTCGATCTCCCGCGTGTTCTGGCACTCCGGGTAGGCGCTGCAGGCCAGGAACATCCCGAAGCGCCCGATCTTGCGAACCATCTTCGACCCGCACTTGTCGCAGGTCTCGTCGCTCGGGAGCCCCTCCGCCTTCACGTTGGGCATCGCCGTCGCGGCCCTCTCGAGGTCCGTGCGGAACTTCTCGTAGAAGCTCGCCAGCGTGCCCTGGTAGTCGGCTTGGCCTTCCGCGATCCGGTCCAGGCGATTCTCCAGATCGCGCGTATAGGCGACCTGGATGATGTCGTCGAAGCTGCGGGTGAGGAGATCGGTGACGAGCCGGCCGAGCCTTGTCGGCTTGAAGCGCCCCTCGAGCTTCTCGACGTAGTCCCGCATCTGGAGGGTGCCGATGATCGACGCGTAGGTGGTCGGCCGCCCGATGCCGTTCTCCTCGAGCTCCTTGACCAGTGTCGCCTCCCCGAACCGCGGCGGCGGCTGCGTGAACTTCTGCTCGGGCCGGAGTCCCTTGAGGTCGAGGCGGTCGTTCTCCCGCACGGCGGGCAGCAGGCCGGTGGCGGCGGCCTCGTCGCTGCCCCTCCCGGTGTCGCCCGGCGTCTCGGGCTCGGAGCCGGACTGCGGGGTCCGCTCGTAGACCGCGAGCCAGCCGCTGAACTTGGGTACCGATCCCTTCGCCCGCAGCAGGTAGTCGCCCGCGCGCACCTCGACCGTCGTATCGTCGAACGTCGCCGGCGGCATCTGCGACGCCACGAAGCGGTTCCACACGAGCTCGTACAGGTAGGCCTGCTCGCGCGTGAGGTGCGGCCGGACGGCGGCGGGATCGAGCGCCATGGACGTCGGCCGTATCGCCTCATGCGCGTCCTGGGCGTCCTTCCCGGCCCGGTATCGCTTGGGCTGGGCGGGAAGGAACTCCGGCCCGTAGGTGGACGTGATGTGGTCGCGCACGCTCGCGATCGCCTCCTCCGAGACGCGCGTCGAATCGGTCCGCATATACGTGATCAGGCCGACCGAGCCCTCGCCCGGGATCTCGATCCCCTCATAGAGCTGTTGGGCGACCTGCATCGTGCGCTTCACGGGAAACCGCGCCGCCTGCTGCAGCTTGCTCGTGATGAACGGCGGCGCCGCGTGTCGCTTGCGCTCCTTCTCGGTCACCGACTCGACGACGTAGGTCGCCCGCTCCAGGTCGGCCACCACGGCCTTCGCTTCGGCCTCCCTGCCCAGCTTGACGGCCTGCTTCCCCTTCTTCACCAGCCGGGCATCAAACTCCGGCGGGAGGCCGGCGGCCAGACGTGCCGTGACGTGCCAGTACTCCTCCACCTCGAAGGCGTCGATGGCCGCCTCGCGGTCGCAGACGAGCTTCAGGGCGACGGACTGCACGCGGCCCGCGCTCAGGCCCCGCTGCACCTTGTCCCACAGCAGCGGGCTCAGCTTGTAGCCGACCAGCCGGTCGAGCACGCGCCGGGCCTGCTGGGCGTCCACCATGCGCTGGTCGATTTCCCCCACGCGGTCCAGCGCGGCCGACACGGCGGTGCGCGTGATCTCGTTGAACATGAGGCGGCCGACCTGCTTCTTGGCTCCCACCTCGCGCGCCAGATGCCAGCCGATCGCTTCGCCTTCTCGATCCGGGTCCGTCGCGACGTAGATCCGGCTCACGCCCTTGGCGGCGTCCTTCAACTGCTTGATGACCTTCTTGCGCGCCGGAATCGGCTCGTACGCGGGGGAGAAACCGGCCTCCACATCGACGCCCAGCCGGGTCTTCGGCAGGTCGCGGATGTGGCCCATCGAGGCAACGACCTTGTAGTCCTTGCCCAGGTAGCGGTTGATGGTGCGGGCCTTGGCAGGCGATTCGACGACGACGAGAGTCTTGGCCATGGGTGGTACGGTTCCCTGTTTCTACGTTACCACCGGCGAGGGCAAACGGACGAATCGCCCTGCCCCGATCCGCGCGACGCGGCCCCTGAGCTCGAGCTCCGTGAGGTGCGTGAGCAGCACGGGCAACGCCAAGCCGGACTGCTGCGCCAGTCGCTCGACGTCACAGGGATCTCCCGGCTCCATCCGCGCCAGCACCGGGTCGGCCTCCACCGGCGACTCCCCCTCGCCTGCGGCGTGCGCCGCCACGCCCAGCTCCTCCAGGATGTCCTCCGCGGTTTCGACGATCCGGGCGCCGTCGCGGATCAGGCGGTGGGCGCCGCGGCTGCGGCCGCTCAGGACGTTGCCGGGCACGGCCATCACCTCGCGGCCCTGCTCGGCGGCGAGCCGGGCCGTGATGAGCGACCCGCTGCGCACCGTCGCCTCGACCACGACCACGGCGCGCGACAGCCCGCTCAGGATGCGGTTCCGCCGCGGGAAGTGATGGCGGAGCGGAGGCGCCCCTGGCCCGAGCTCGCTGGCCAGCGCCCCGTGCGCGACGATCTCCTCGGCCAGCGATGCGTGCTCGGGAGGGTACACGACGTCGACGCCCGACCCCAGCACCGCCACGGTCGGCCCACCCACGGCCAGCGCTCCGCGGTGGGCCGCCCCGTCGACGCCCCGTGCGAGCCCGCTGATCGCCGCGATGCGGTGCTCCGCCAGGCCCGCGGCCAGGCGCTCCGCAACGGCGCAGGCGTACGGCGAGCCCGTGCGGGAGCCGACGACGGCGACGGCGGGCGCCGAGAGCAGCGCCGGGTCGCCCCGCACCCAGAGCACGGCCGGCGGATCGTCGATCTCGGCGAGCTGCCGCGGATACGCCGCGTCGGACCAGGGTAGGGCCCGCATGCCGGCGCGACCTCCCCGGTCGAGCAGCCGCGCCGCGCGCGCACGCAGGTCGGGCAGGCGGGAGGCGACAGCCGCCGGTGGATCCCGGAGCCGCTCCGCCAGCTCCGCGAGCCCGGGCACGCGCCGCTGGTCCGCTTCGTCGCGGAGCCGGCGCCCGCCCACCAGATGGCCACGCAGAGCGGACCTGGACAGGACGAGCGACAGCACCACCGCCTCGCGCAGGGTCACCGGCGAGTCGCCGCATGTCACGCCGCCTCCGGCGTGCAAGAACCGTTCCGGAAAGCAAGATTCGTTCCGCAGCGTTCCGGCGTCAGCCATCGGTCGGCGCGCGGCGCCGCTCGCGGGAGACGGATGGCGCTTGCTCCGGTCGCGGTGCCGTGACTATATTTGGCGAGAGAGGGATGCTCTCAGGCACACCGACCACGGCGACGAGAGGGTTGGCGGTCGCGGGTCTCCTGTGGCTGGCCCCCCTGGCATCCGGCGTGGACGCGGACGAGCGCGACGACGCGCGCGCCCACGTGGAGTTCGGGATCTCGGTGGCACGGGCCGAGCTCTGGCAGGAGGCGATCTACCGCTGGAAGCGCGCGTCCGAGATCGACCCGAGCTATGCCGCGGCCTGGAACAACCTCGGCATCGCCTACGAGCGCGGAGGGCTGTTCGACGAAGCGCTCGAGGCGTACGAGACGGCGCTCGACCTCGAACCGGACAACCTGATGATCCAGCAGAACTACGATCTGTTCAGGGAGATCTATGACCGGCTTGACGAAGACGCTCGCTAGCCTGGCGCTGCTGCTGGTCGCTCCGGCCTGCACCAGCTACTACGAGATCCCCATCGAGACGCCGCTCAAGCCCAAGCTCGACGTGAGCCGCTTCCAGCGCGTCCTGATCGCCGGCTTCGTGGCCGGGGGGAGCGACGACGTCGACGCCAACCTGGAAACGGCGCGACTGCTCCGCAGCCAGCTCCGCTCCGAGTCCCGGCTGCAGGTGGTCGACGCCGAGGTCCTCGACCTGCTGACCGTCGCCCGGAACGAGAGCGACCTCGACTACGCGGACGGCGAGGACGCGAACGGCAACGGCAACGGAGAGATCGGGGACGAGGACGATGCGGGGGACCTGAGCGAGGAGGAGATCGAGGCGTACGAGCACATCTTCGCCAACATCAGCTACTGGCGGCAGCTCGGCGAGGAGCACCAGAACCCGCTCATCGTGACCGGCACCATCCACTTCACGCCGCACGCGCGCGCCGGAATGGTGACCAGCGAGCGCGAGATCTACGACGAGTTCGGCCGCCGCCGCGTCGTTCCGGTGCGCGCGTACCGCGACCGCCGCGGCTTCGTGCTGAGCCCGAAGTTCATCTTCATCGACGGGCGGACCGGCGTCACGCTCTACACGGAGCAGCACCGCGAGGAGGTGCTCTACGACGCGTCGTCGAACACGCCGGCGCTCTCCTCGTACTTCGAGCTCATGGACCGCCTGGTCCCGTCGTTCCTCGGCGCCCTCAGCGATCAGAGCATCCGAGGCTCGCGCATCCTTTTGAAGTAGCCGCCTTGAAGTAGCCGACGCCGGTTGAAGCAGCTCCCGCCGGCGGTTGCCTTTACAGGCGGCCGCCCGAGCGGGTAGGCTTGGAGCGCAAGGTCGCCCGGCGGCGATCGGAGGGTCAGGGCGTGTACGCGATCATCGAGTCCGGAGGGCGTCAGCTTCGCGTCGAGGAAGGCGCCGTCGTCAACGTGGATCGGCTCGAAGCCGAGGTCGGCGACGAGGTCGAGTTCAACCGCGTGCTCTTCGTCGAGCAGGGCGGCGGCATGTTCGTGGCGGGCACGCCCTACGTGAACGGTGCTTCCGTCTCGGGCCTGGTCGACGCGCAGACCCGGGGACCGAAGATCCGGGTGTTCCGCAAGCGGCGGCGCAAGGCGTGGCGGCGCACGCTGGGGCACCGCGCAGAGCTGACGTCGGTGCGCATCGTCCGCATCGACGCGTGACGGGGCCGCGGTCTCCCAGGATCGGCAGCAGAGGCAGGCATGGCGCACAAGAAGGGTCAGGGCAGCTCGAGGAACGGCCGCGACAGCCAAGCCCAACGGCTCGGGGTCAAGCGCTTCGACGGCAACCTCGTCCTGGGCGGCGCCATCCTCGTCCGCCAGCGCGGGCGCCGCTTCCGGCCCGGACCCGGCGTCGGGCTCGGCAAGGACGACACGTTGTTCGCGAAGATCGCCGGCCGGGTGCAGTTCAAGGACCACGGCGGCCGCGGCCGCGTGATCAGCGTCATCCCCACGGCCAACTGATCGGCGCATGTTCGTCGACGAAGTCGACATCCAGGTTGCGGCCGGCGACGGCGGCAACGGGTGTGTGAGCTTCCGGCGCGAGAAGCACGTCCCCCGCGGCGGCCCGAACGGCGGCGACGGAGGGCGCGGCGGCTCCGTCATCCTGCGCGCCAGCCCACACTGCAACACGCTGGTCAACTACCGTTTCCATCCCGAGTTCCGCGCCAAGCGGGGCAGTCACGGCCAGGGGTCGAACCGCACGGGGCGGGCCGGGCACAATCTGGTGCTCGAGGTGCCGCCGGGCACGCTGATCCATTCGCGCGACGACGACCGGCTCCGGAAGGTGGCAGACCTGGTGGCCGTCGGCCAGGAGGTCCGCGTCGCGGCGGGGGGACGCGGCGGACGGGGCAACCAGCACTTCGCGACCTCGACGAATCGCGCGCCGCGGCGCGTCGAGACCGGTCAGCCGGGCGAGGCCCGGGCCCTGCGGCTGCAGCTCAAGCTCCTTGCCGACGCGGGCCTCGTCGGCTACCCCAACGTCGGCAAGTCGACCCTGGTGCGGCGCCTCTCCGCCGCCCGCCCGAAGGTGGCCAACTACCCGTTCACGACGCTCAATCCCCATCTGGGGGTGGTGCGGCTGGACGACGAACGGAGCTTCGTGCTGGCCGACGTCCCCGGCCTCATCGAGGGTGCGCACGACGGACACGGCCTCGGCCATCGCTTCCTTCGCCACCTCGAACGGACGAAGGTGCTGGTGCACGTAATCGACGTCTCGCCGGCCAGTGGGCGGGATCCCGTAGCCGACTTCGCGACGATCCGCAACGAGCTCACCCGCTTCCCGGTCGAGCTGTCGGGAGACGCGGGCTCCGCCCCGTCGCTGGCCGGCAGGCCGCAGCTCGCGGCAGCCAACAAGATGGACGTCCTCGGCGACCCGGAGCGGCTGGCGTCCCTGGAGCGGCGTCTGGCCGCCGATTCCATACCGCTCTTCCCCATCTCGGCCGTTACCGGCGAGGGCATCCGCCCGCTCCAGGAGGCAATCTGGGCGGCGGTGGCGGCCGGCACGGATTCGCCGGATCACGCCGAGCGCGAATGACAGCCCCGAAGCGGATCGGCGTCCTCGGCGGCACCTTCGACCCCATTCACTTCGGACACGTCGATGCGGCCGCAGCCGCGCGCCGCGCGCTCGACCTCGACCACGTGCTGCTCATGCCGGCGCGGGTGCCGCCCCACAAGGCGGCGGTCCCGCTCGCCTCGGCCTACCATCGCTTCGCCATGGCGGCGCTCGCGGCGGCGGATCGAGCGGAACTCCGGGTCAGCGATGTCGAGCTCGAGCAACCCGGGCCGTCGTACACGTCGTGGACGCTGGACCGGCTCGCCCGGGCAGGGCTCCGGCCGGCGCAGCTCTTCTTCATCGCGGGCACGGACGCCTTCGCGGAGATCACCGCTTGGCGCGACTACCCCGACCTCCTCTCCCGCAGTCACTTCGTGGTGGTGTCGCGCCCCGGGAACGACGCCGACCGCATGCCGCAGCGTCTGCCCACCCTTGCCGGGCGGATGCACGCGCCGCACGGCACGGAGTCGACCACCGCAGCGGATCCGACCCGCATCTGGCTCGTCTCGGCGCCGACGCGGGACGTCTCCTCGTCGACCGTGCGCGCATGCGTCGAGCGGGGACACGCCGTCGACCGGCTCGTACCGGCGACGGTGGCTGCACACATCGCGCGTCACGACCTGTACGGCCGGCCACTTGGCGAACGGCTTGCATGACGAGCACCACACTTCCGGAGACGGTACGGCTCGCGGCAGCGACGGCGCACGACAAGAAGGCGTTCGACATCGTCGTGCTCGACCTGCGGGCTCGCGGCGCGTTCACGGACCACTTCGTGCTCTGCTCGGGACGCAGCACCCGGCAGGTCAAGGCGATCGTCGATGGCATCACCGAACGGCTCCGGGAGGAGGGACGGCGGCCATCGCTCGTGGAGGGCTACGACCACGCCGAGTGGGTGCTCATCGACTGCTTCGACGTCGTCATCCACGTCTTCACGGACGAGACGCGGCGCTTCTACGACCTCGAACGGCTCTGGGGCAGCGCCGAGCGCATCGAGTACCCCTTCGGCGAGGCGGCGCACGGATGACCTGCGGGATGTCGTCCGCGTCCTGGCCGACGCCGTGCTCGCGGTGGTCTGGTCGCCGGCCTGCGCCGCCTGCGCTGCGCCGCTCCCGGAGCCGACCCGCGGCATCGTCTGCCAACGCTGCTGGGACGCCCTGGCGAGGCTCGACGGCCCGCCGGGCGTCGGCCGCGCCCGCACGGCGGCGCATCGCTATGCTTTCCTGATCGGTCCGCGGGACCGCGGGCCGCGGACGGTGGGGCGGGCTGCCGGACCCTACGAAGGCCGCTTGCGGGCGATCCTCCACGCGTTCAAGTACGACGGCTACCGCTCATTGGCCCGCCCCCTGGGGGAGCTCCTGCGGCGAGCGGGAGCCGACGTGCTCGCAGGAGCGGACCTGGTCGTCCCCGTGCCGCTCCACTGGCGGCGCCGCCGACACCGCGGCTTCAACCAGGCCGCCGAGCTCGCTGCCCACCTCGGGCTGCCGATGGCGGAGGCGCTGCGGCGCACGCGCGCCACGCCGTCACAGGTCGGGCTGTCGCGGTCGGAACGGGCACGGAGCGTGCGCGGGGCCATTGCGCTCACCCGCGGTGCTTGCGCGGTCCGCGGAGGCTCCCGGCCCCGCGGAAGCTCCCGGCCCCGCGGAAGCTCCGTCGTCCGCGGTCGTTCCATCGTCCTGGTGGATGACGTCCTCACGACCGGCGCCACCATCGAGGCCTGCGCGGCGGTGCTGCGCGCCGCCGGGGCCGGCCGCGTGCGGGCCCTTACGGTGGCGCAAGCCGCGGCGCCAGCGCCTGCCCTATCGCCTCCGCCACCGCGTCCTCGGCCTGCTCGCCGTCGATCCGCACCCAGCTCGGGTCCGCGGCCTGCCGCAGGTAGCTCTCCCTGACCAGGGACAGAAGCTGCAGATCGCGCTCGTACCGGTCGCGGCCGGTCGCCTTGCGCTCCACCGCCGTCTCGGGCCCGATGTCGAGCAGCACCGTCAACTCCGGTTGCGGCAGGAAGCGCTGGAGCGAGGCCAGCCACGCCGCGTCCAGGCCCTGGGCCTGGCCGTAGGCGACGCCGGACGCCACGTAGCGGTCGAAGAGAACGACGATGCCGGCTTCGTGCCACCGCTCGACGTCGGCCTTGCGCTCGTACCGGTTGGCGACGTAAAGCAGTTGCATCACCTCGGCGCCGTAGTCGCGCTCGCCCTGGAGGGCGCGGGCGATCTCCTCGCCGATCGTGGTGCCGTAGTCGGGGAACGAGACCACGCGCGACCGCGTGCCGCCCGCCCGCAGGCGGTCCCGCAACAGCCGCGCCTGGGTCTCCTTGCCGGACTGATCGAGTCCCTCGAAGGCAATCAGCATCAGCGGCTCACGCGCGGCAGGGCGCGGGGAAGGACTTCTCCGGCCGGCGCGGCCGGTTCGCAGGCCAGCAGATCGTCGACCGTCTGACGGCGGCGGACGAGTCGCCAGTCCCCGCCGTCGACCAGCGCCTCCGCCGGCAGCGGATGGCGGTTGTAGTTCGACGCCATCGCGGACCCGTAGGCCCCGGCATCGAGAACGGCGAGCAGGTCGCCCACCTCCGGCAGGACCATCCGCCGCCCGAGGCCGACCACGTCGGTCGTCTCGCAGAGGGGGCCCACCACGTCGCACGTCGCGTACGGCCCGGTCCGCGGAGCGACCGGCGCTATCCGGTGGTAGGCGTCGTAGAGGGCAGGACGCATCAGCTCGCTCATGCCGGCGTCGACGACGACGAAGTGGCGGTCGCCGCTCTGCGGCTTGACGTCGACGACGGTCGTCAGCAGCACCGCGGTCGGGCCGACGATCCACCGGCCCGGCTCGACCAGCAGCCGCAGCCCGGTCGGGGCTACCGCTCCGAGGAGGGTGCGGGCGTAGTCGCCCACGTCGACGGCCGGCGCGCCGTCGTAGGAGATTCCCAGACCTCCGCCCAGGTCGAGGTGCTCCAGCGCGACGCCGTCGTCGCGCAGCGCCCCGGCGAAGGCGGCCACCGTCGAGGCGGTGCGGCGGACCGGATCGAGCCTGGTCATCTGCGACCCGACGTGCGCGTGGACGCCGACGAGACGGAGGCCCGGGCGGGCGGCGGCCTCGCGGCACACGCGCCGAGCGTCGTCGATCGGCACGCCGAACTTGTGCCCACGGCCGCCGGTGGAGATGCCGGGGTGACTCGCCGCGTCGATGTCCGGATTGACGCGCACCGCGACCCTCGCCCGGACCCCCCGCGCCTGCGCGATGCGGTCGATGCGCTCGAGCTCGCCGGCGGACTCGGCGTTGATCGCGTGCAGATCGGCCGCCACCGCCGCTTCGAGCTCGGCCGCGGACTTCCCCACCCCGGTGAACACGATGTCGTCCGGCGCGAAGCCGGCGCGGCGCGCAACCGCGATCTCGCCTCCCGAATTGGCGTCGACGCCCGCACCCGCCGCCATCAGGATCTCCAGCAAGCCGCGCGTCGAGTTGGCCTTCAGCGCGTAATGGATGCGATGCGGGTGCGCGGCCAGCGCGGCGTCGAGCGCCCGGTAGCGCTGCTCGATCGAAGCGCGGCTGTAGACGTAGAGGGGCGTCCCCTCAGTGCGCGCGACCAGCGCCAGATCGGCGCCGTCGCACGTCCCAGCCGTTGCCGTGAACGAGAAGCCAGCCATCGCCACCCGCCGCCCGATCGCGCGCCCTGACGGGAGCGTCGGGAGTCTGCGCGGCGCGCACTCCTGCCTCGCACGAACGCCCACCAATTGCCCCCTGACGGTCCCGCCTGGTCGCGACCGACCCGCGGGAGGCCGCGCCGTTCTCCGGCGCAGCCTCCCGGGCCGAGCCGGAATTGTACGCGCAAGCCCGAGGGCCGATCCAGGCGGCGGCGAGAGCAGTTCCCATTTCGGCCTCGGGCATGCGAAGATCCGCGCTTGGGTATGTCCGCCGGCTCTGCCCCCGCGCCGTCGGTGCCGATCGACACCCTCATCGAGGCCTGTCTGCGCGGCGAGCAGCAGGCGTGGGAGACGGTCGTCCAGCGGTATCGCCGAAAGGTGTTCAACGTCGCGTATCAGTTCGTGGGCCGGCACGACGAGGCGGAGGATCTGACGCAGGACATCTTCGTCAAGATATTCCGCGCGTTGCACACGTTCGACCGCCGGGCCAACTTCCAGACGTGGCTCATCAGCATCAGCCGCAACCTCTGCATCGATCACTACCGAAGCGTGCGCAAGGAACGCGAGACGGTCGACCGCCACGTCGACACGGCCGATCTGAACCCTGTCGCGCGGGGGCCGGACGCGTTCAAGCGGCTCGATCAGTTCGACCGGCGCGAGCTGCTCCGGCAGGCGTTCAAGGCACTGCCGGCTACGCTCCGCTCCGCCGTCGCCCTGCGGGATCTCCAGGAGCTGTCCTACCAGGAAATCGCGGCCCGACTCGAACTGCCGGAAGGGACCGTGAAGTCACGGATCAACCGGGGCCGCCATGAGCTCGCCCGTCAGATCCGGCGGATCGAGCGGGAGCGGGACGCCCCGATTGCCGCGCGCGCGGCCACCCCGGCGACTGGAGTATCGGAATGAACCTATCGACGGATCGCAGCGGCGGGATCGTCATCGTGCGAGTGGGCGAGGCGAAGCTGGTCCATCCCCTGTTGCCGACGTTCGCAGGCTCGGTCTCCGACCTGCTGTCGGGCGGCGACCGGCGCGTAATCATCGACCTGTCGCACGTCGTCTACCTCGACAGCGCGTGCATCGGCTGCCTGATGGACCTGTACCGGCAGGCCGACAAGCTCGGGGCCAAGGTGAAGCTCTCCGGCGTCCAGCGCAGGGTCGAGACGATGCTGACGATGACCGGTGCCCACCACTTCATCGAGCTCCATCCGGACGAGCCGAGCGCCATCAAGAGCTTCGAGGACTGAGCATGCGGACCATCAAGACGAGCTCCGGCGCCGAGATCGGACTCGACGGGGACCTGCTGGCGGTGCTCGAAGCCCTCTCTCTGACGCTGCACGCGCGCCACGGCCTCGACTACCGCTTCGAGGACACGATGCGCGAGATCCGCCACCTCGTCGAGCAGATGGGCGAGGAGGATCGGAGCGCCTACCTCATCGAAAGCCTGTTTCTCAACTCGGTGACCTACGAGAACGAGAAGCTCGGCGCCTACATGCGTAAGCTCACCCGCGGCGAGTAGCGCGCCGATCGTCGCCTGACGGTTCCGCCCGGCGCGCAGCCTGACGTACGCGAATCCGGCACCGTTCCACGGCGCAGATCCTGGCGAGCGCGGTCGAATCAGCGGCTGAGCGCGGGTCCGGCGACGGCGGGAGCCGGTGCCTTCGCAACCGCCGTTTCCGGCGCGTCATCGAGATACCAGGCGTCCGTCTCGTCGAGGATCTTGCGGGCGAAGGCCGCGTGCAGCGCGTGGCCGCCGCGATGGACGACCAGATGGCCGATCAGTGGGTGGCCGACGAGCGCCAGGTCGCCGATGACGTCGAGAATCTTGTGGCGCACGAATTCGTCCTCGAAGCGGAGGGAGCTGTTCAGCACGCCCGTCTCGCCGAGGACGATGGCGTTGTCGAGCGATCCGCCCAGCGCCAGCCCGCGTCGACGGAGCTGCTCGATCTCCTTGAGGAAGCCGAACGTCCTCGCGGGCGCGACCTCCTCGATGAACGATTCCTCGGTCACGCGCTGACTGCGGGTCTGGTGCCGCAGCAGGGGGTGGTCGAAGCTGATGCTGTAGGTGACCCGGAAGTCGTCGGCCGGGTACAGGGCGATGCTCTTGTCTCCGCGCGACAGGGAGATCGTACGCGCCACCCGCAGGTAGCGTCGCCGCGCCTTGAGCCGGCGTACCTCGGCCTCGTGAACCAGGTAGACGAAAGAGGCCGCGCTGCCGTCCATGATCGGCACCTCGGCCTGGTTCAGCTCCACCGTGACGTTGTCGATCCCGAGACCGACGAGCGCCGCCAGCAGATGCTCGACCGTATCGACCGACGCCGCATCCTGGGCAAGACCGGTGGCGTAGTCGATCCCCGCCACGCGCGCCGCGGTGGCGGGCACCTCGAGTCCGTCGAGATCCAGTCGTCGGAAGCGAATGCCGTGGTGCGCCGGGGCCGGCCGCAGCCGCAGGGTGACCCTGCGACCGGAATGCAACCCGATGCCGGTGCACGAAACCGAGCGCCTGAGCGTCTGCTGCGCAGCCATCACCGAGTACGCCCTCCTCGCGACACGGTGTCGCGCTGCCGTGCCTGCCCTGCCCGTTCTTCCCCGGCATGTAGCAAATCGAATGCCCGCGGTCGCAGCACGTCTTGCCTCCCGTGCAACGACCATATTTTACATGCATTTGCGGGGACCTACAGCGGGCCGATCCGGAGGAATGAGGCGCCCACTGTGGCTTTCTGGACACACTACAGAGCCACCGATTGTGGCTCTGGTGCCACATCTCACGATCCGCGAGCAGCGGATCCGGACGCCAACAGCGGGCGCAGGAAGGTGCCGGTGGCGGAACGGGCATCGCGGGCCACCTCCTCCGGCGTCCCCTCGGCGACGACGCTCCCTCCCTCGTCCCCGCCGCCCGGCCCGAGGTCGATCACGTGATCGGCGGCCTTGACCACGTCGAGCTGGTGCTCGATCACGACGACCGAGTTGCCCTGCTCGACGAGCTTGTCGAGCACTTCGAGCAGGCGGCGGGTGTCTTCCAGGTGCAACCCGGTGGTCGGCTCGTCCAGGATGTACAGGGTCCGCCCCGTGCTGCGGCGGGACAGCTCCTTGGCCAGCTTCACGCGCTGCGCCTCGCCGCCGCTCAACGTCGTGGCCGGCTGGCCGAGCGTCACGTAGCCGAGGCCGACGTCCTGGAGCGTCCGCAGCTTCGACGCTGCGGACGGGAAGTTCTCGAGCAGCGGCAGCGCCTGATCGACGGTCAGATCGAGCATCTCGGCGACCGACACGCCACGGTACTTGATCTCGAGCGTCTCGCGATTGTAGCGCCGCCCCTTGCACTGCTCGCAGGTCACGTAGACGTCGGGCAGGAAGTGCATCTCGACCGCAATCAGCCCGTCTCCCTGGCAGGCCTCGCACCGGCCGCCCTTGACGTTGAAGGAGAACCGCCCGGGCCGGTAGCCGCGGGCGCGGGCTTCCGGAAGCATCGAGAACAGCTCGCGAACGAACGTGAACATCCCCGTATAGGTCGCCGGATTGGAACGGGGCGTCCGCCCGATGGCCGACTGGTCGATCTGGATGACCTTGTCGACGAGCTCGATGCCGTCGATGCCCGCGTGGGCGCCCGGCTCGTGGGTGGCGTTGTGCAGGGTCCGGGCCAGGGAGCGGTACAGGATGTCGTTCACCAGCGTCGACTTCCCCGATCCGCTCACCCCGGTCACCGCGGTGAGCACGCCCAGCGGGACTGCGACGTCGATGCGCTTCAGGTTGTTCGCGCTGGCCGCGCGAATGGTCAACTGCCCGTGCAGGTGGGGCCGGCGCACCTTCGGCGTCGCGATGCTGCGGTCCCCGCGCAGGTACATCCCGGTGAGCGAGGCATCCCCGTCACCGACCAGCTCCGACGGCGTCCCCTGGAAGACGACGTTCCCACCGTGCTCACCGGCCCCGCTCCCGAGGTCGACGACGTAGTCGGCGGCGCGAATGGTCTCTTCGTCGTGCTCGACGACGACGACGGTGTTCCCGAGGTCGCGCAGGCGCGTCAGGGTGGTCAGGAGCAGGCGGTTGTCTCGCTGGTGAAGGCCGATCGACGGCTCGTCGAGAACGTACAGCACCCCCGTCAGGTTGGCCCCGATCTGCGTCGCGAGACGGATGCGCTGGGCTTCGCCGCCCGACAGCGTGGTTGCGCCCCGCGCCAGCGACAGGTACCCCACGCCGACGTCGCACAGGAAACGCAGCCGATCGCGAATCTCGCGCAGCACCCGGTCGGCGACGATCGCCTCCCGCTCGTCGAGGTCGAGCTCGTCGAACGTTGCGAGGGCCGCCGTGATCGGCACGCCGACGTAGTCGGCCAGCGTGCGTCCCTTCACCCGCACCGCCCGGCTCTCCGGCCGCAGGCGCTCCCCGCCACACGCAGCGCAGAATCTCAGCGCCCGGTACGGCTCGAGTTCCTCCCGCTGGAGCGCGGTGCCGCTCTCGTACCGGCGGCGCAGGTTCGAGAGGACGCCCTCGAAGTCCTTGCCGAACGGATCCCGCTTCGCGAACGCGGCGCCGGAGCCGCGCGCCTTGCCGGGGCCGCGGACCGAACCGGGCGGCCCCGACATCAGTAGATCCCGCTGCCGTCGCGGGAGCTCGCGGTACGCCGCCTCCAGATCGATGTCGAAGTGCCGTGACAGGCGGCCGAGCGCCTCGCGGACGAGCGCCCGGTCGCCGCGCGCCCAGGGCAGGATGGCACCTTCGGCGAGCGACTTGCCGTCATCGGGCACGATGCGCTCCGGATCGAAGTCCTCGACCGTCCCGAGCCCCTGACACTCCCGGCAGGCGCCGTGCGGGGAGTTGAACGAGAAGGCGCGGGGCGTCATCTCCGGCACGTTGATGTCGCAATCGACGCAGGCCAGGCGCCGGGACAACAGCCGGTCGCCCCCGGACTCGGTGTTGATCACCACGACGTCGTTGGCGAGCCGCAGCGCGAGCTCGAGCGACTCCGTGAGGCGGCGCTCCGCCCCCGACCGAACGATGAGGCGATCGACGACGACCTCCAGCCAGTGGTTCCGCCGCCGGTCGAGCTTGATGTCGTCCTCGGTCGACCGCACCTCGCCGTCGACGCGGACCCGGGTGAAGCCGCGTGCGCGGATGTCCGCCAACTCGCGCTTGAACTCGCCCTTCCGGCCTCGCACGACGGGCGCGAGCACGTTGACGCGCGGCCCCCGCGGGTCGGCGAAGATGCTCTCCACCATGCGGTCCACCGACTGCGACGCGATCTCGCGCCCGCAGGACGGGCAGTGCGGCTCGCCGATGTTGGCGAACAGCAGCCGCAGGTAGTCGTAGATCTCCGTCACCGTCCCGACGGTCGAGCGGGGATTTGAGCCGGTCGTTCGCTGCTCGATCGAGATCGCGGGCGACAGCCCGTCCACCTGATCGACGTCCGGCTTCTCGACCTGCTCCAGAAACTGCCGCGCGTAGGCGGACAGCGACTCGACGTAACGCCGCTGGCCCTCCGCGTACACGGTATCGAACGCCAGCGACGACTTTCCGGAGCCCGACAGCCCCGTCACGACGACCAGCCGGTCGCGCGGAATCCGGACGTCGATGTTCTTCAGGTTGTGGACCCGAGCGCCGCGGACGTCGATCGAGCCGTGCGGCATGGAGGCGGCGGGGGACGGAGCGGACGGCTGCGCTCGGGTCATGGTGCGACGGCGTCGAGACGATAGACGGTGTCGGACGAGGCAACGACCACGCCTCCCGTCGGGTCGAAGGCGAGTCCGACCAGGTTGCGCGCGGACAGCACCTCCGCGGTGGCCGCTCCGTCGGGGTCGAAGCGGCAGACGCCGCTCAGCCCGGCGAGAGCCTCGACGACGTGCAGCGATCCGTGCGCGTCGAACGCCAGCCCCTGGGGCCGGCCGAAGCGCGCCGTCATGCGGTCGACCTTCCCCGTCCGATCGATGCGGTAGACGCTGTCGTACGATGCCAGGGTCGGCCCGGTCAGGTACAGCCCGTCGTCCGGCCCCCACGCGAGGTGATAGGCCGCGACGCTCGAAGGCAGCGTGGCGAAGGCGACCGCCCGCCCGCTCGACGCCACCCGGAAGACCGTGCCCGAGCGGTCGCCGACGTAGAGCGTGCCGTCCGGACTGAACGCAAGGCCGCACGCGACGCCGAGTTCCGAGACGACGACCTCGAAGCTGCCATCCTCCGCGACCCGATAGACGGTTCCCTCGAACCGGCTCGACACGTGGAGGCGGCCGTCCGGCGCGAACGCCAGCGACGTCGCATTGGTGATACCGGTCACGAACGGCTCGCGGAACCCGTCGCGGCGCACGCGGAAGACCGACACCGGCGACTTCTCCCCGCGCGTGCCGCTGTAGGTGACGTAGATGGAACCGTCCGCATCGACGGCGGGGTTGTCGACCTGGTGCAGCCCGGTCGCGACGGGGCGGCCCACCTGGAGGAACGCCGTCTCCCCCGCGGCCGCCCCCACGCGGACGGGGGTGCGTCCACCCTCGGCACCGCTCGGCACGATCACCGAGAGCGCCTCGCGGGACGCCCGCACCACCTGGGCGGGCAGCGCGCCAATCCGCACCTCCGGCAGGCGGGCCTCGTCCGCGACGAGGTCGGCTCCCTCTATCGTGATGCGGCCGCCCTCGACGGCCGCGGTCGGATGCAGGGCGGCGATCCGTGGTCGGGCCACGGGTCAGGCCGGCTCGGCGCCCGCACCGTCCGCGAGGACGGCGGTTCGCTCGGTGTCCCGACTCGATGGGCCGGGACGGGGCACGTTCGTCGTCTGTCTCATCGCGTCCGGGCGGCAACGCCCGCGGCGGCGC
>JAGWAJ010000026.1:0-18371 GCA_021296475.1 Acidobacteriota bacterium | reverse complement strand
GTCCCGTCGAGCTCGACATTCCAGTACAGGTAGTCGCGCCAACTGTCCGGCGCGTTGTGCAGGCCGAAGGTCAGGCGCAGCACCGGCGACCGCGTCGGCCGCGACGGAGCCCGGATGACGCGCATGCCGGCCTCCGCCGGGGTCCGGCCACCCTTCCTCCGGTTGCAGCGTACGCACGACGTCACGATGTTCTCCCAGTCCTTGCGGCCCCCCTGCGAGACCGGGACGACGTGATCGAAGGTCAGGTCGCCGACCGAGAACTCGGCGCCGCAGTACTGGCAGCGGTGACCGTCGCGCGCATAGATGTTGGCGCGCGAGAACGGAACGTAATCCATGCGCCGCGTGATCCGGATGTAGTGGAGCAACCGGATGACCGACGGCAGGCGGAACGTGACCGACACCGACCGGATCTCCCGGTCGTACTCGGAGATCACCTCCACCTTGCCCTGCCAGAGCAGAGTGATCGCCTTGCGCCAATCGACGACCTTGAGCGGCTCGTAGGTCGCGTTGAGAAGCAGCGTCTGCTCCATGAGTGAATGGACCATTGTCCCGCGCCGGGCGGAGCATGTCAACTCGACAACCGTGTAAAGCCTTTCGATCAAGCAGGTTAACGGCCGCGAGCCGAAGACCGGCCCTGTGGTTCGGGCGCCAAGCGGCCGATACGCCGGACATGAGCTCCTCGAAGTGCGGCCGGGCCGCGGCGCTCTTGCTCTCGGGCGCGCTGCTGGCCACGGGGTGCGCGACCGCCGGCCGCCACGCACCGCAGCCCTTTCCGCGACTGGGGGACGCGCCCCTCGCCCGGGCCGACCCTTACCGCGTCACCGGAACCGCCCTTTCCCTGCGCGGCGCACCCTACGTCTGGGGCGGAGACACCCCCGCCGGCTTCGACTGCAGCGGCTTTACGCAGTACGTCTACGGACGGCACGGAGTCCGGCTCCCGCGCCAGGCCGCGGCGCAGTACCAGGTCGGCGCCCGCGTGGGTCGGGACGACATCCGGGCCGGCGACCTCGTCTTCTTCACCACGATAGCCCCCGGAGCATCCCACGTCGGGGTGGCGCTCGGGGACGACGAATTCGTGCACGCTCCCTCGGAGCGCGGCGTGGTGCGGGTGGAGCGCCTCAGCGGATCGTACTGGGCCCGCCGGTGGCTCGGAGCCCGGCGGGTAATCGGGAACGAACGGGCCGCGGCCGACTGAGCCTGCGGGTGCGCCGTGGCGTGCCGGGAGTCTTCGCCACCTGCCAGCCGGAGGCCGCGCTCCGGCGGTCGCGTCGATGCACCATGGGACGCCGGGTGAATCGGTGGCGTCTTCACGGCCGCGGAGCTTCCGGTCGTCGAACGGGCCTGCGCAGCGTGTCCGTCGGCGCTGCTGCTAACCCGGTACGACGATCTTGATAATGTCGCCGGCTGTCGGCTGCTCGTAGACGGGGTAGCCGTTCAGGATGGCCAACGTCGACGCGAGCGCCAGCCCCTCCCCGGCGCGCTGCGCGATGCCCTGCCAGGTGTCGCCGTCGCGGGTCTCGTAGATCGCGATCCGGTGGGGCCGGATCGCCTCCGCCTCGTCCCGGCCGAGGGCGCGGAAGGAGCGGATGCTCCCGTCCACCTCGCGGTCGATGTAGCTGAACTCGTCGGCCGGGGCGAAGCCCCCGAGCGCGTAGACGGAGCGGCCCGAACGGATGTAGGCGACGTGCGCGATCACCTGCACCCGCTCGCGTCCGGTGCCGGTCCAGGTGCCGACGTAGGCGTCCAGGCCATTGATTGACGTCGGCGTGCCCTGCCGCTTCCGGTACCCGGCCGCGAGCATCTCCCGCTCGGCGATCCGTTGCAGCTCGCCGGCCGGGTCCTCGGCCAGCGTGAGCAGCAGGTAGTTGTCGCGCCCCGGCTGCCGGGCGACGACGGCCGCCGGGCTGTTGCTGACCTCCCAGCCCTCCGGGAAGGTGACCGCGAAGCGCAGCTCCGGATGCAGGAAGTCGCGCCCGCGCACGATTCCATCCTCCGGGTTGTCGCCGTAGACGAGCCCGTCGACGCGGTCGAGGTACGCCCCGCGCGCCACGCGGAGCGCGGCCGGATCGGCGTCGGCCAGCAACCGGTCGACGGTGGCGGCGACCTCCACCACCCGATCCGCCGGCTCGGGGTGGGTCGAGAGCCAGTTCGGAACGCCCCGCCGGTCGCTGGTCTCCGCGATGCGCGCCAACGTCGACAGCATGTCGCCGACGCCGTGCGGATCCCAGCCGGACGCGGTGGCGTACTCCGCGCCCAGCCGATCGGCCTGCCGCTCGTCGTCGCGCCCGAACCTCAGCATGAGCAGGCCGAGCCCGTTGCCCGCGGCGTCCCCGAGGCCGGGACCGCCGTAGGGCGAGCGCATGGCGGGCACGAAGATCTGCGCCGCAAGCAGCCCGATGTTCGCGCCGAACGCGCGGCTGTAGGCCTGCACCGAGTGCCGCGCCGTGACGTGGGCGATCTCGTGGCCGAGCACGCCGGCCAGCTCCGCCTCGTCGTTCAGGTGGGCCATGATGCCGCGCGTCAAATAGATGTAGCCGCCGGGCAGGGCGAACGCGTTGACGGCCGGCGAGTCGACGACGGCGAAGCTCCAGTCGAGATCGGGCCGGTGGGAGGCCGCGGCCAGGGCGCGCCCCACCTCCGCGACGTAGGCCTGCAGGCCCTCGTCCGCGTAGACGCCCATCTGGCCGCGGATCTCGACGTCCGCCTCGCGGCCGATGGAGATCTCCTGCGCCTCGCTGATCGCGACGAACTCGCGGTCGCCGGTGACAGGGTTCGTGGCGCACGCGGCGGCAGACGTCGCGACGCCCAGTGCCAGCCAGAGAAGCGGGCGGACCGCTCGCGCTCCGCGATTCCCGCACGAGACGCCCGCCGGTGGCTGCTGACCCATGTCTCCATCGTAACGCTGAGCGGCCACGCGGCGACGCCGGCGCGCGGCGACGCGGCTACGGGGCCGCGCGGCCCCCGTCAGGCGACCCGCTGGCCCCGGTCCAGGAGCCTGCGCCGCACAACGGGCCACGCAGGAGTCTCGGCCCGCGCAGACTTCCAACGCTCCCTCAAGGGCGCGCGAGCGCGGCGAGGGCCTCCCGAATCTCGTCGACGGCGGCCGGGCCGGCGGGAAGNNNCGCCGACCGTGTAGCCGAGGTGCGAGAGGGCCGCCTTGAGCCCCGGGACGCCGTGGATGGACGTGACCAGCCCGGCCAGCGCGGTGAGGCGGCGTTGTTGCGCGCGCGCCTCGTCGAGCCGTCCGGCCCGCACCAGATCGTAGAGCTCGACGCAGAGGTCGGGCACCGCCGAAGCCACGGCGAGGATGCCGCCGGCCGCCCCCACGAGCAGGCTGGCGTAGAACACCGGGGCGGACCCCGCCATGAGGGCGAAGTCGTCCGGCGTCGCGTCGATCAGGGCGGTCACGAAGCGCAGGTCGCTCCCCGACTCCTTCATCCCGACGACGTTGGGGTGCTCCGCGAGGCGCGCCACCGCCTCGACGGGGAGCGTCACTCCGGTCAGGGCGGTGAAGTTGTAGAGGACGACCGGGACCGGGGACGCGTCGGCGACGGCCCGGTAGTGGTCGGTGAGCGCCGCGGCCGTGAGCAGCGTCCGGAAGTAGGCCGGCGTCCGCACCAGCACCGCGTCGGCACCGAGCGCGGCGGCCCGCTTCGCCGCCCGCACCGCGGCGACGGTCGACTCGCGCCCGGTCCCGGCCAGGCAGAGCCGGTCCGCCGGCACGGCGTCGCGCGCCGCCGCGATGGCGGCGTCCGACTCGCTCTCGTCGAGGAGCGGCGCCTCGCCGTTGGACCCGAGCACCACGACTCCCCGGACCCGCGTCCCCATCCAGCGCGCGACGTTCGCGCGCATGGCGGACTCGTCCACCCGATCCGCGGCGAACGGCGTCGGTATCGGCGGCAGCACTCCCTCGAGACGCATGTCGGTGTCCCCCTCGCGGCGCCGGTCACCGCAGCAGATCGAACAGGTAGCTGTACTTGACGGTCAGCGTGCGCCCGAGGCCGAGCGGCATCTCGCGTCGCAGGTCGAGCCACTGGATGTCGTTGTAGACGATGAACAAACCGGTGTTCGCGTCCGACAGCAAGCCGAAGCGCAGGTTCGACGACCACAGATCGGCCCGGTCGTTGTACTGCACCAGGGCCTGGAGGAACATCCGCGTCGTGAACGAGTACGACACCCGGAAGCGGGCGAGATTGGTCGTGAAGTGACCGCTGGGGAGGTCGAGGTCGTTGTAGCTCCACTCGAACATCGCGTTCAGGGTCTCGCCGACGCGGGCCGCCAGCGACGGCGTGATGGTCACGCGGCTCCCGCCGAACAGGCCCCCGATGATGGCGTTGACGTTCGCGCTCACCGGCGCGCCGAGGTTGGTGTTGCCGGCGAGCTGGGCCTCCTGGTGGTCGTAGCGGCCCGGGGGCACCCAGACGTCCGGGAAGATCTCGAACGGCTCGAAGACCCCCTCGCGGGTCACGTTGACACCGGTGTGGACCTCGTAGCCGTTGCGCCACTCGATGTGGTTGTCGATGTGGGTGAACTGCGTCTCCTGCCAGCCGGTCTCGAAGTCGAAGATCGTGTAGTGGTTGATGTGGGGCCGGAACTCGTGGACGCCCCAGAAGTCGTCCGGGCGGAGCGTCGTGAACGCGCTGCCGTTCATCCGGCGGTAGCTGCGCCGGGCGAGGAAACCGACCTCCGGGTTGAAGTTGGGCGCGACTTCGGTGTAGCCCAGGCTGAGGCGGGCCACCTCCGACTGGTGCTGGGCGCTCCAGGCGTAGGCGTGCACGTTCCCCCCGGTCACCCCCGGCGTCTCGGTAGCCGCCGCGAACCCCGACACCGTGCCCCCCTGGCCAATCCCCCAGCGTCCGTCGATAGCGTACGTCCGGTTGTAGTCGCGGTCGCCGGCCAGGTTGCCGCTCGCCTGCCGATTCACGAACATCGCCCCGATGTTGGAGCGGTTGGGCAGGTCCTGACGCAGGCGTCCGACCGTGAAGTTCTGGCTTGCCGTCCCCGGTGCGGCCTCCCTCCCCCCGACCTCCGCCGTCTGCATGTTGAGAAACCCGACGTTGGTGTCCGTCCCGATCTTCCCCGACAACCGCCCGCCGCCGATGATCGGAACCTGCTCCCCCTGGTCGAGACCGATCCGCCGACTGAAGAAGATGTCGACCGCCCCGGACTGCCCCACCGAGAACAGGCCCGCGTTCTCGAGGAAGAACGGCCGTTTCTCCGGGAAGAAGAGCGTGAAGCGGTCGAGGTTGATCTGCTCGTCGTCCACCTCGACCTGCGCGAAATCGGTGCGGAAGGTGCCGTCGAGGGTCAGGCTCGGCGTCACGCTGTACTTCAGGTCGGCGCCGGCGTTGCCGTCCCCCCCGGTACTCCCGTCCACTGTCCGGTGGGAGGCCGAGCCGAGCGAGTACGGCATGAGCTGCAGGTTGCGCTGCGGCGGAGCGCGCAGGCCCCGGAGCTCGCCCGCGAGCGAGAGCCGGTTGAGATTGAACTGCCGTGGCATCGGCGACCAGTACGCCTGCTCGTTGCGGGCCCGGATGTTGCGCTGGAAGTTCATCCCCCAGGTCTGGACGTCGGCCGTCGGGTAGCGCAGCGTTCGGAACGGGATGGCGATCTCGGCGCTCCACCCGACGTCGGTCACGCGCGTGCTCACCTGCCAGACGCCGTCCCAGTTGATGTTGAGGCCGCCGCCGGAGCCGCGCTGCTGCATGCTGTTGGAGGGCCGTCCGCTCCCGCCGCCCCCGAAGCGGCCCGTCCCCTGCCCCTCGTTCGTCACCTGCCCGTCGTACTCCACCCCGGCCGGGTTGGTGCCGAAGACGAAGCCGTTGAGCCCGTCGTGGTAGGTGTCGAGAATGATCTGGAAGCTGTCGGTCTCGGTGAGGTCGGAATCGCGGCGACTGTCGGCGGCGATGATCGTCGCCGGATCGGCGGTGTAGCAGACGATGCCGAAGTAGAGCGTGTCGTCGGTATGGACGATGCGCACCTCCGTCCGCTCCGACGCCGGCCGCCCCTCGAACGGACGGCTCTGCACGAACCCGGTCGCCGGGACGGCGGCGGCGTAAATGGGATCGCCGAGCACGTCGCCGTCGATCTCGGGACCTTCCACGACGCGCGCCGGCCGCGCCAGCGGCGCGCCGGTGACGGTCATTTCGCGTGCGCCCAAGGCATCGGTGCTGGGGCGCTGGGCCCCGGCCTGCTCCGCTCCCGCCGCCGCGGCGCAGGCGAGCAAGGCCGGTATCACGGCGAAGCTTGATGGTCGTGAGTGAAGCTGTCGGATCATCTTGAAGACTCCGCGACCCCTGCCCGATCCCGGCCGGGGGCGCTCAGTGCTGGCCGGCGCCGCAGAGCGCCTCCTACCGCAGGACGTCGAACACCTGGCTGTACTTGACGGAAAGGGATCGACCCGCGCCGCTCTGCTGTGCCTGGTGGCGGTCGAAGAGGTCGTAGTGGTCGAAGAACCGGATGTCGTTGTAGACCACGAACAGGCCGGTGTTCGCCGCCGACAGCAGGCCGAAGCGGACGTTCGACGACCAGAGCTGGTCGCGGTCGTTGTACTGGACGAGCGTCTGGACGAACATCCGCGTCGTGAAGGAGTAGTTCACCCGCGTACGGACCAGGTTGGTCACGAACGGGCCGTTCGGGAGCGTGATGTCGTTCCGGTCCCACGCGAGCTGAGCATTGAACGTCTCACCGAGGCGGACGCTCACCTCCGGGCCCACCCGCCGCCGCCGACCGCCGAAGAAACCGCCTGTGACGGCACGGAACTCGAAGCTGACGGGAGCGCCCCGGTTCGTGTTGAAGCGGAACTGGCCCTCGGAATGGGAGTAGGTGTCGATCGGCACGTCGATGCCGGGATAGATCTCGAAGCGCTGCAGCACGCCTTCCTTCGTTACGTTCCACGCGGTCGACAGCCGGTACCCGTTGCGCCACTCCACCACGCTGTCGAGGTGCGTGTACTGGGTCTCGTACTGGCCCGTCGTGTAGTCGAGGATGGTGTAGTGGGTAAGGTGGGGCGTGAACTCGTGGAAGCCCCAGGAGTTCCGGGGGCGGAACGCGGTCCGGAAGCGCGCGTCCATCCGGCGGTAGCCGCGCCGGGCGTAGAAGCCGACCTCCGGGTTGAAGTTCGGGGCGACCTCCGTGAAGCCGGCCCCGACGCGATACCGCTCCGAGTCATAGCTGGCCTGGCCCGAGTAGGCATGGGTCTCCGAGGCGACCTCCGGGGTCTCGGTCGCTGCCACGAAGCCGGACAGCGTCACCTCCTGCCCGATCCCCAGGCGCCCGTCCGCCGCATAGCTGCGGTTGTAGTCGCCCCCCCCGCCACCGGGTCCGGTCCCCGCCCGGTTGACGAGCATCACGCCGACGTTGGAGCGGTTGACGAAATCCTGCCGCAGGCGGGCGACCGTGAAGTTGTTGGCCCGCGCGCCGCTGACGGCATCGGTCTGCATGTTGAGGAACCCGACGTTGGTGTTGTTGCCCACCTTGCCCGACAGGCGCCCGCCTCCAGTGATCGGAATCTGCTCTCCGCCGTCCCCGATGCCGATGCGCCGGCTGAAGAAGATCTCGAGCTGCCCCGGCTGACCGACCGAGAACAGGCCGGCGTTCTCCAGGAAGAAAGGCCGCTTCTCCGGGAAGAAAAGGTTGAACCGGTCGAGGTTGATCTGCTGGTCGTCCACCTCCACCTGGGCGAAGTCGGTGTTGTAGGTCGCGTCGAGCGTCAGGCCGGGAGTGACGCTGTACTTGAGGTCGGCCCCGAAGTCGGGCCGCTCCGCCTCCCGTCCGCCGCGCCAGGACCCGACCGCGAACGGCGTGAGCTTCAGGTTCCGCTGCTGCGGGACCGCCAAGCCCTGCAGCTCGCCCGCCAGCGACAGGCGGTTCAGGTCGAACTGCCGCGGCAGCGGGGCCCAGTACGACTGCTCGTTCCGGTGCCGGATGTTGCGCTGGAAGTTCACGCCCCACATCTGCGCCTCGCCCGACGGGTAGCGCAGCGTCCGGAAGGGGATCGCCAGCTCCGCCGCCCAGCCGACGTCGCTGACCCGCGCCTCGACCTCCCACACGCCGTCCCAGTTCAGGTTGAACCCGCCGCCCGACCCGCGCTGCTGGCCGCTGCCCGAGCGGACGACGAAGCCGCCGGACCGGCCACTGCCCTGCCCCTCGTTCGTCACCTGACCGTCGTACTCGACGCCGGCCGGATTCGTGCCGAAGACGAAGCCGTTCTGCCGGTCGTGAAAGGTGTCGAGGATGATCTGGAAGCTGTCGGTCTCCCGGAGCGACGAGTCGCGGCGGCTGTCGGCGACGATGATGGTGCTCGGGTCGCGGACGTAGCAGATCACCCCGAAGTAGAGCGTGTCGCCGGTGTAGACGACGTAGACCTCGGTTCGCTCGGAGGCGGGCGCACCCTCGTCGGGGGTGTTCTGCCGGAATCCGGTGGCCGGCGTCGCGTCGGCCCAGGCCGGGTCGTTCAGCACGTCCCCGTCGATCGCGGGCGGCGCCGACACTCGCCAGGCACGGGTGAGCGGAAGGCCCGCCGCCGATGCCTCGCGCTCGCCGGCGCCGAGGGCGCCGCCCGCGGGCTGGCCGGCCGCGACGCCGGGCAACGCGGCGCCCGCCAGCGCCAGGGCGGCCGTTACGAGGCGGTAACGAGCGAACCTGCTCAGCCCGCGGTCGCGCATTGAAACCAGGACTTGCCGTCGGCCACGCCGTGGTGACCGCTAGGCCACCTCCGTCCGTGGGCTCGTGGACGCGTGGATCTTACCAGCCTCGCGCGCTGCCATGGACGGGGTTGGCACCGGCGGGCTCCACGCTCGCTCAGGTGTCGTGGGACGTCCGCTCTCGGCCGGCCGGCAGCGCGAGCGGGTTCTGGTCGATCACGTGGTCCGTGACCGGCCGGCCGCCGATGACGTGCTCGCGGATGATCCGGGCGAGGACGTCCGGGTCGCAACCGCCATACCAGGTGCCCTCCGGGTAGATGACCGCGATCGGCCCGCCCTCGCAGACCCGCAGGCAGTTGGCCTTCGTCCGCAGCACGCCGCCGCGTTCCGAGAGGCCCAGCTCCTTCAGACGGCGCTTGAGGTACGCCCACGCCTCGAGGCTGCGCGCCTTGTCGCAGCACTTCGGCACCGTCTGGTCGCAGCAGAGGAAGATGTGGCGGCGTGCGACATCCACGCCGACCGAGGCGGCGACGCGGCGCTGGCTCTCGCGGGTGCCCGGCTCGGGGGTGGGGTCTGACATGAAGGGACGTGCGCCGCGTGCGGATCAGCGCCTGTCCGGGGCGCGCGGGAGGCACCGCTATCGCTTACCATAGCATGTGGGTAGAACGGGTTCCGCCCACCCACGGCCGGCTCCCTGGAGCGCCCGCACCACGATCAAACCCAGATGCCCAAGCGTGCCCGCCTCTCCTTCCTGAACGACTGGACCTCGATATTCCTCGCCGCCGTCGAGCGCGGCGGCAACGCGCTCCCGCACCCGGCGACGCTCTTCGCCATCCTGTCCGGGGTGGTCATCCTCGTCTCCGCGGTAGCCACACGACTCGGGGTCGAGGCGGTCCACCCCGGCACCGGCGCGACGATCCAGCCGGTCAGCCTGCTGACCCTCGAAGGGCTGCACCGCATCCTCGTCGAGATGGTGCGGAACTTCACCGACTTCGCCCCCCTCGGCACGGTGCTCGTCTCGATGCTCGGCATCGGGGTGATGGAGGCGAGCGGGCTCATCGCGGCGGCCCTGCGGCTGCTGGTTCTCTCGGCCCCGAAGCGGCTGCTCACCTTCGTCATCGTCCTGGCGGGCGTGCTCTCGAACACCGCCAGCGAGATCGGCTACGTGCTGCTGGTGCCGCTCGGCGGCATCATTTTCCTGGGCGCCGGGCGCCATCCGATCGCGGGGCTGGCCGCGGCGTTCGCCGGGGTGTCGGGCGGCTACAGCGCCAACCTGCTGCTCGGCACCATCGACCCGCTGCTGGCGGGGCTGTCGGAGGAAGCGGCCCAGATCGTCCAGCCCGGCTACGAGGTGAACGCGGCCGCCAACTACTTCTTCATGGTGGTGTCGACGTTCGTCATCGCCACTGCGGGCACCTGGGTGACGGAGCGGATCGTCGTGCCGCGCCTGGGGAAGTACACCGGCGAGGAGCAGGCGACCGCCGTCGACACCCTCTCCGCCGAGGAGCGGCGCGGCCTGCGGTTCGCCGCGGTGGCGATGGCGTTGTTCGGCGCGGTGCTGCTCTGGGGCACGGTGCCGGCCGCCGGCTTCCTGCGCGACCCCGCGACGGGCAGCCTGCTCCGGTCGCCTTTCCTGTCCCTCGGCGGCACCTGGGTCGGCATCGCCTACGGCGTGGGCGCGGGCCGGTTCAAGAGCGACACCGACGTGATGAACGGCATGGGGAAGACGATCGGCACGCTCGGCACCTACCTGGTGCTGGTCTTCTTCGCGGCGCAGTTCGTCGCCTACTTCAACTGGACCAACCTCGGCCTGATCATGGCGATCAAGGGTGCGGAGACCCTGCGCGCGTCGGGGCTCGGCGGCGTGCCGCTGATGCTCAGCTTCGTGCTGCTGTCGTCGGCCCTCAACCTGCTGATGGGCAGCGCCTCCGCCAAGTGGGCGGTCATGGCGCCGGTCTTCGTGCCGATGTTCATGCTGCTCGGCTACACGCCCGAGCTGACGCAGGCCGCATACCGCATCGGCGACAGCACGTCGAACGTCATCGCGCCGATGATGTCCTACTTCGCGCTCATCGTCGCCTTCTTCGAGCGCTACGACAAGACGTCCGGCATCGGCACCGTGGTCGCGACCATGCTCCCCTACACGGTGGTCTTCCTCGCCTGCTGGGCGGTGATGCTCGTCATCTGGATGCTGCTCGGCGTGCCGGTCGGGCCGGGTGCGGAGCTCTATCTGCAGGCCGCCGGGTAGACCCCCGGCCGGAGGGAACGCGGATGCACCTCGACGAAGTGAACTTTCTCGCGGTAGCGCTGGCCACCGTCCTCGCCTTCGTCCTGGGTGCGGCGTGGTACTCGCCCATCCTGTTCGGCCGCCAGTGGATGGCCGCCAACGGGTATACGGAAGACCGGCTGAAGGAGATGCAGCAGGGCGCCGGCAAGCTCTACGGGATCTCGGCCGTCTGCTGGTTCGTGATGGCCACCGTGCTCGCGCTCGTGGCGCCGCACTTCGGCGAGGGAGTCGGCGGGACGTTCCACATGGCGGTGCTGCTCTGGTTCGGCTTCGCGGCGACGACCGGCCTGACCAACAACCTCTTCTCGGACCGGCCGCTCCGGGCCTGGCTAATCGACGCGGGCTATCAGATCGGCACGCTGGGGCTCATGTCGATCGTGCTGGGCCTGTGGCGCTGACGCCGAAGGACCGCACCGCCCCGCGCGCCGCGCCGCGCCGGGCCGCGCCGCAGACGACGGTAGTGGAGGGAATCAAGTCGGCGGCGGCCCCCCTCGACCACGCCGGGCGTACAGAAGCCGATGGCTGACGACCAGACGTTCCGGCTGATCCTGGCCCTCGGGATGGCGGCCTTCCTGCCGGTCGCGATCTACCACCGCGTCCGGTCGCAGGCGAGCCGCGAGACGCTCGACCGGCGCCAGGAAGGGCTCTTCGTCCTTCTCACGCTCCGCCCGCTCGGCCTGGCGGCGATGGGCGGCCTCGTGGCTTTCGTCCTCAACCCGGCGTGGATGGCGTGGGCGTCGCTGCCCCTACCGGTCGCCGTGCGCTGGGCGGGGGTGGCGGTCGGGGTGCCGACGGTGGCGCTGGGAATCTGGACGTTCCGCAGCCTCGGCCGGAACATCACCGACACCGTCGTGACGAGGCGCGAGCACACGCTCGTCACCGGCGGTCCCTACCGCTTCGTCCGCCACCCGTTCTACGTCACCACCGCCCTCGCGCTCGTCGCCAACGCCCTCACCACGGCCAACTGGTTCATCGCCGTCACCGGCGCCGCCGCCCTGGCTCTCATGGTGATCCGGACCACCACCGAGGAGGCGAAGCTCGTCGAGCGCTTCGGCGACGACTACCGCCGCTACATGGCGCGGACCGGCCGCTTCTTCCCGCGTCTCCGGTCCGCGCCCGAGACGGAATGAGCCCTCAGTGGCCGCCTTCCGCCGGCAACCCGTCGAAGCCGGGCGGGAGCTGGGCGCCCAGCGAGTTCTGGAACATCGCGAGTTGCGTGTAGTTGCCGACGATCAGCACGACCTCGACGAGCTGCTCCTCGGTGTAGCGCTCGGCGAGCGCGGCCCAGGTCGGGTGCGAGACGAAGCGGCTGGCGTGCAGCTCGTCCGCCGCCCGCAGCAGCACGCGGTCGAAGTCGCTCCACCCCGGAGCGCCCGGGCCGGCCGTCACCCGCTGGACCTCCTCCGCCGTCAACCCGGCCTCCTGCCCGATGACGTCGTGCCGGCCCCAGATGTAGTCGCCGCGCGACAGCCACGCGGTCCGCAGGATCAGCAGCTCCCGGTCCCGGGTCGGGATCGTGGCGTTGCGGACGAAGAAGCCCGTGTAGTCCCAGTACCGCTGGCACATCTCGGTACCGTCGGGGCAGAGTTCCCGCATGGGACCCTCCCCCACGTCGTCGGGCAGCGTGATCCGCGGCGCGTCGAGGTGCTCGAACGGCGCCACGCGGCTGGCGCCCGGCTCCTGCGCCGAGGCGACGGTCGCCGTGGCCGCGAAGGCTCCGCAGACAAGGATCAGGCCGGCCGCCATGGCTGTACTCCGCATCGGACACCTCCCCGCCGAGGGCGTCGCCCCATTGCGACGCGTGCCTGCTTACCGTAGCATCACGCAGGCGTCGACCCGCATCGAATCATCGAATCGGATGTCGAGCTTGGCAACCGGTGCCGGCCGCGGTTCGCGGCGCGCCCCGGAAAGGGAGGTGACTCATGAAGACGCGTGCATGCCTGACCGCGCTGGCGGTGGCGTGGTTCCTGGCGGCGGTTCCCGCCCCCAGCGCTGCGCAATGCGATCCGGACGGGGACGTGCAGTTCGTCTGCGGCCCGCCCGACCCCGAGGACCTGGCCGCGCTGCCGGAATCGCCCTGGGTCATCGTCTCGAGCATGGCGAACCCGGGCCAGCTCTACGCGACCGACACGCGCGATCTCGCGTCGCGGCCGATCTTCCCGCTGGACACGTCGGCCCCGCGCCACGACACGGCGACCTTCGCGTCGTGCCCCGGCCCCGACACGACCGGATTCCAGCCTCACGGCCTCGGACTGCGCGCCGGAGCGGACGGGATGCACACCCTGTACGTCGTCCGCCACGGGGCCCGGGAGGCGGTGGAAGTGTTCGAGGTCGACGCGAGCGGCGCCGCGCCGACGGCCACCTGGGTCGGGTGCGCGGTCGCGCCGGAGGGCGTCGGCCTGAACTCGGTCGCGGCGCTCCCCGGCGGCGGCTTCGTCGCCACGAACTTCCAGCGCGACGAGGGCGAGCTCTGGGAGTGGCAGCCGGGCGCCGGCTGGAGCCAGGTGCCGGGCAGCGAGACGGCCGGCCCCAACGGCATCGAGGCTTCGCCTGACGGCCGCTGGCTCTACATCGGCGGCTGGGGCACGCAGTCGCTCATCCGGCTCTCGCGCGGGCAGACCCCTGTCGTCACCGAGGCCGTCGACGTCGGCTTCCACATCGACAACGTCCACTACGCGACGGACGGCTCCCTGCTCGCCGCCGGCCACGCCGGGAGCGGGCCCGATTCGATCTTCGCGTGCCTCGGGCAGGGCGAGTGCGACGGCGTCACGTCGCGGGTGGCGCGCGTCGACCCGGAGAGCCTCGCCGCCGAGGAGATCGTCCGCTATCCGTCGAACGACCTGGTGATTCTCGGCACGGTCGGCATTCAGGTGGGCGACGAGATCTGGGTCGGCGGCGTCGGCGGGGGCGAGCGTATCGCGCGCTTCCCCGCGTCTCGCTGAGGCCGACCGAACCTCGACCTCGGCGGGCGACCGCGAGGAGCTCCGGAAACGGCGGCGGCGCTGGAAGGAGGCCGCGGGCGCCCGGAAAGACCGGCGCCTTCCGGTCGCGGCGCGAGGGAATCCCGATCGCACCAGGAGAGCGTTCATGCAGATGACTCACGGATCGCAGTCGAGAACCGTTCGCGGGCCTGCCGCCCGCTTCCTCCTCGGCGTCGTCCTCGCCCCAACCGCACTGCCGCACGCGCAGGAGGCGCCGCTGGTGAACGCGGCGGGCGAGGTGCGGGAGGAAGCCTACGACCACCTGCGGCGCGCACTGACCGGCGCCGACCGGGTCTACGAGCGCATCGACGGCCGGCGGCTCAAGGGCTGGCTGAACGACGTGGTGGCGTTCTCGCGCCGGAGCCGCGACGACGGCAATCGTTACTGGGGACGCATCTCCGGCACGCCGTACGAGCGGATGACGGCCGACTGGACCGAGGAGCGCTTCCGCGAGCTCGGCATGGAGAGCATCCACCAGGTCGAGTTCGAGCTGGGGCCGCAATGGTTCCCGACCGACTGGACGCTCCGAGCCGAGAGCGGCGACGAGCGCCTGAGCTTCGGGTCGGCCAACCCCGCCACCCGCTCCGACTCCATCCCGGAGCCGATCACGGCGGAGGCGGTCTGGGTCGGGCTCGGGACCGAGGCCGACTTCGCGGGGCGCGACGTCGCCGGCAAGGCGGTCATCGTCCAGACCATCCTCGCCCCGGGCCAGATGGGCAACTCCGCCTCCTGGGAGGGCGCCACGAAGCGGGCCGAGGAAGGCGGAGCGGCGCTCATCGTCGGCATCTGGGGCTACGCCGGGAACATGGCGATCTGGCAGAGCCTCAGCTCGTTCCAGATGATCCGCAACCCGGACGGGACGGCGCGCTACACGCGGGCCCAGGTGGCGACGCCCGGCTTCTTCATGGGCTTCGAGGACGGCCGCCGGCTGCGGGACATGGTCGCGACTGGCGAGCCGGTGCGCATCACCGCCGCCCTCGACACCGAGATCCGCGACGGGCTGAGCAGCCCGAGCGTCTTCGGCACCCTGCCCGGCACCACCGACGAGACGATCCTCGTGATGGCCCACATGGACGGCTACTACGACGCCGCCCTCGACAACGCCTCCGGCATGGCGGTGATGATCGGCCTCGCCGACTACTTCGCCGGGATCCCGCGGGAGGAGCGCCGCCGCAGCATCACCTTCATCGGCACCGCCGGCCACCACGTCGGGTCGCCGAACGCGCCGTACCTGCGCGACCAGGGGATGCTGGAGAACACGGCCCTGATGGTCAACTGCGAACACGTCGCGCCGACCCAGTTCGTGGCTTTCAACAACGAGCTGCGGCTCACGACCACGGTCTCGCCACGCCGCTGGTGGGTCCATGGCAGCCAGGCGCTCCTCGACATCGCGCTCGACGCCTACGACACGTTCGGCGTGACCGTCATCGGTGCGATGGACGGGCGCGCCACCGGCGAGATGATGGCCATCGACAAGGAGGCCCCGTCCGTGCAGCTCATCCGCTCCCCCGAGCACAAGCACACCGACTGGGACATCCCCGAGCTGGTGCCGGCGGCGGGCATCGAGGCAGTGGCGCGCGCCTTCGCCAGGATCATCGACCAGGCGAACACGCTCGACATCGAAGAGCTGCGGCCGTAGCCCACGCCGGGTCGGGTGTTGAAGCGAGAGCCGGAGGCAGGTGCGCCGATGCGACCTGCCCCCGCGGCGACGACGGGCGTAGCGGGCGGACGCCCGCGTGCTACAGTGGACGACGTGGTAGTGCACGGTGGTCCCGTCGCCGGGGACCTCTCGGCCACGATGCACACTGGGCCGCTCGGCTCCACGATCCACGTTCTTCGCGCCGATGCGGGAACGGTGACCGAGCTCGCCGCCATCGACTGGAATCGGCGCTTCCGGCAGGTGTGCCTGGATTCGGTGCGCGGGATCATCACCCTGATGACCCCATCGCGCCTCCACGGCGATCTGGCCGAGATCCTGGGCCACGTCGTGGATGTCGCGGCGAGCGCCATGACCGGCGCCTCGAAGGGCCTCCGCGACACCCGGCTCCGGGGTCCGGCCGATCCCCCCGGCACGGGGCTGGAACCGGACTGCGCGTTCTACGTCGGCGAACGCGCCAGGGCCTATCGCGCGGCCCTCGTCGACGGCGAGGCGGCGGCCGACGCCTTCTTCGAGCGGACCCCGCCCGACCTGGTGGTCGAGGTCGAGATCACGAACGCCGATGCCGGCAAGGTCGAGCGCTACCGCGACATCGGCGTGCGCGAGCTCTGGCGCATGCACGGGCGCAAGGGAACCCGGGAACTGCGGGTGGAGTTTCTCTCCCTCGGCCCCGGGACGCCGCCGCGCAGCCTCGCCGCTTCGCGCGTTCTCGGCGGCCTCACGGCCGGCGACGTTCGCGAAGCAGTGGCCGGGGTGCGGTTCAGCTTGACGCCGGACGAGCGGAAGGAGGCTGTCGCTCGCGTCGTTCGCCGCAGGCGAGCCGGCATCCGCGTGCGCGAAGAGGGCACGGACTGGGCCGCATCCGGACGGGAGTCGGCGCCCCGGGAGTCGGCGCCGTAGAACGGCGCGGACTCCCGCGCGGTCGGTCGAGCGCCGAGCGGAGCCTTGCGGCGAACGGCGGAGCGAGCGTCGGAAACATGCGCATCGGCATCCCGACCGAAATCAAGGCCGACGAGAACCGCGTCGCGATCACCCCGGCGGGGGTCGCGGCGTTCACCGCACGCGGGCACGAGGTGGTCGTCGAGGCGGGCGCCGGGCTCTTCAGCACGATTCCCGACCGCGCCTACCGGGACGCCGGCGCGGCCGTCGTCGAAGGAGCCGGCGCGGTGTGGGAGCGTGCGGACCTGATCTTGAAGGTGAAAGAGCCGCTCGAGCCCGAGTTCGACCGGATGCGGCCCGGCCAGATCCTATTCACCTACCTTCACCTCGCCGCGTCGCGGGAGCTGACGCTGCAGCTTCTCGAGCGGGGCGTCGTCGGCATCGGCTACGAGACGGTGCAGCTCGCCGACGGCACGCTGCCGCTGCTCGTGCCGATGTCGGAGGTCGCGGGCCGGCTGTCGATCCAGGCAGGCGCGACGTCGCTCGAGATGCGCTCCGGCGGCAAGGGGCTGCTACTGCCCGGGGTCTCGGGTGTGCGGCGCGGTAGGGTGACCATCCTGGGTGCCGGCGTCGTCGGCCTGAACGCCTGCGTCGTTGGCGTCGGGTTCGGGGCCGACGTCACGATCGTGGACATCAATCCGCTGCGGCTCGCCTACGTCCGGGACGTCGTACAGGGCCACGTGACGACCCTGATGTCGAACGCAGCGAACATCGAGGGCGCCGTCGCTTCGGCGGACCTCGTCGTGTGCTCCGTCCTCATCCCCGGGGCGCGCACGCCGCGGCTCGTCACCCGCGCCCACCTGGCGCAGATGGAGCCGGGCTCGGCCCTCGTCGACGTCGCCGTCGATCAGGGGGGTTGCGCCGAGACCAGCCGGCCGACCACCCACCACGACCCGCGCTACGTCGAGGAGGACGTCGTCCACTACTGCGTCTCGAACATGCCGGGCGCCGTTCCCCACACGTCGACTTACGCCCTCACCAACGCCACGATGGCCTACGCCCTGGCGATTGCCGACCACGGCTGGCGCGCCGCGGCGGAGCGGGACCCGGCTCTCGCCAAGGGGATCAACGTCGTCGACGGCCACGTCACCCACCCCGCGGTGGCCGCCGCCCACGGCCTGGACTGCGCCCCGTTGGGCGAACCGTAGCTGGGGCCGTCTGCGCCGCAGAACGCGCGGTGCAGGAGCATGCAGCATCAGCGCTTGCGCGACGTCGTCACGGGCACAGTTGTTCGCGTGAGCGGGCGCAACGCCGAACGCGCCCGGCGAGGCCCGCCAACGCGGACGCGCGGGGCGGTGTGCTATGGTCAACACATGGCCGACCACCGACCGTCGGTAGCGGCGGGCCCCGCGGCCACGATGCACACTGGACCGCTGGGGTCCACCATCCACGTCCTGCACGCCGACGCCGGCACGGTCGCCGAGCTCGCGCGCGTGGACTGGAATCGGTGGTTCCCGCGGGTCTGTCTCGACCCCGTGCGGGGGCTCATCACCCTGATGTCGCCCTCGCGTTTGCATGAGGATCTGGGAGAGATCTTCGCCGACATCGTGCACGGGGCAGCGAGCGCGTTCACCGGCGCCAGCAAGGACCTCCGCCATACCCGCCTGCGCGGCCGGGACGATCCGCCGGGGACAGGAATGGAGCCGGACTGCGCGTTCTATCTCGGTGCGCGCGCCAGGGACTACTGCACCGCCCTGGCCGAGGGCGATGCAGTAGCAGACGCCTTCGTCGAGCGGACGCCCCTCGATCTCGTGGTCGAGGCCGAGATCACGAACGCCGACGAGGGCAAGATCGGGCGCTACGCGGAGATGGGCGTGCGCGAGCTGTGGCGGCTGCACGGCCGCAAGGGCACGCGGGAGCTG
>JAGWAJ010000115.1 GCA_021296475.1 Acidobacteriota bacterium | reverse complement strand
ATCGATGGTGGCGCGGTTCAGCTCGGGCCAGAGGTGCAGCACCAGATGCGACTCGGCGAGCACCCAGACGAGCGTCGCGCCGCCGCCGGTGAACGGAACCGCCTGGTCGGCCACCACCTGCAGCCCCGCCCCGCGCACGGCGTCCGAGATCGCGGACAGGAGGTGCGGCGCGTCGTCGTTCTTGCTCTGCAGGTGGTCGGAGAAGTCGCCTTCGCCGAGGAAGTGGTGGGCCGTCACGAAATCGCTCTCACGCGCGTTGCCTATTGCAAAACCGGGCGGAATCGACCCGAGAGTCTAGCACGCGCCGCCCGCGGCCGGTCAAGCCGAGCCGCGAGGGGCGCGTCGGGCGACGCGCTGCCTTTCCTCACCCTTATCGGCTCGAGAAGCCGGCAGCGTTACGCCCGCGCGCCGGGCCGGACGTGGCCGTCATGGATGAGGACGACGCCGCCCACCACCTCCAGTCGCTGCAGCGCCGACAGCTCTCGACTGCATCCGCTCCTCGCAGGCCGAGGCACGCCGGAAGCGGCATGGCGGCGCGGGTCCGGGAGCGCGAACGAATCGTAACGGTCGGCGTCGGGTTTGGGCTATATTGACGCCAGCGAGGTTTCCATGCGACAGCCGTGGATTCGCGGCGTTGTCTGCGCGTTGGCTGCCGTCGTCGTCGCGCCGGCCGCCTCGGTCCGGGCCGCGGCGCCGGTGGACGGCGCGGAAGATCTGCGGGCTCTCCTCGACCGCTACTGCGTCACCTGCCACAACGAGCGGCTCCGCACGGGCAACCTGGCCCTCGATCGAACGCCGCTCGATCCGATCCGCGAGGGCGCGGACGTCTGGGAGAAGGTGCTGCTGAAGCTCGAGGAGCGGGCGATGCCGCCCCCGGGGCGGCGGGCGCGCCCGGAGCCGGCCGCCTACGACGCCGCGGCCGCGTGGCTGGAGGCGGCGCTCGACCGGGCAGCGGAGACGGCCCCCGACCCCGGCCGGCCCGCCATCCACCGGCTGAACCGGGCCGAGTACGCGAATGCCGTCCGCGACCTGCTCGCGCTTGAGATCGACGCCCCGGCGCTGCTGCCGGCCGATGATCTCGGCTTCGGCTTCGACAACAACGCCGACCTCCTCAACGTCTCCCCCGCGCTCATGGAGCGCTACGTCTCGGCGGCGCACAAGGTGAGCCGGATGGCGGTCGGCGACCCGCGGCTGCGGCCGGCGGCGGAGACCTACGAGCTCTCCCGAACCCGCGTCCAGGACCATCGCGTGGGCGACGCGATGCCGTTCGGGTCGCGCGGCGGCGTCTCGGTGCGCCATCGTTTCCCGCTCGACGGCGTGTACGAGTTGCGCCTGCGCCTGCAGCGCGACATCGTCGGCAACATCTACGGGCTGCAGCGCGAGGAGCGGATCGAGCTGCGGATCGACGGCGAGCAGGTGGCGCTGTTCCGGGTCGGCGGCGACCTCGGTTGCGCGCGCGCGTCGCTCGCCGGCTACCACGGCTGCCTGGACGCCGACGGCCAACTCGTCGCGCGCGTGGCGGTTCCGGCCGGCACCCGCGACGTGGGCGCGGGCTTTCTGCGGCGGACGCTCGCCCCGGAAGGGCTGACGCCCCGGCGCGTGCCGGTGAGCAGCTTCATCCTGAGCGCGGCCAAGGACCCTCCGGAATCGGAGCGCATGGCGCTCGAGCACCTGGTGATCGACGGTCCCTACGACGCCGCGGGTCCCGGCGACACCGCGAGCCGCCACCGCATCTTCCTCTGCCGGCCTGACCAGTCGACGCCCGGAGGGGACGACGACTGGGCCGGTGCCCACGCGCGCGCCGACGCCGGCCCCGCGGAGGTCGCCTGCGCGCGGCGCATCCTCGGCACGCTCGCGCGCCGCGCATACCGCCGGCCGGCGACCGAGGCGGACGTTGCGACGCTCATGGAGTTCTTCGCGGCCGGACGGGAGGACGGCGGCTTCGACGGCGGCATCCAGCGAGCGCTGACGCGCCTGCTCGTCGACCCCGAGTTCCTCTTCCGGATCGAGACCGACCCACCGGGGACGGCGCCGGGAACCGCCTACCGCCTGAGCGACCTCGAGCTGGCGTCGCGCCTCTCGTTCTTCCTCTGGAGCAGCATCCCGGACGACGAGCTGCTCGACGACGCCGTCGCAGGGCGACTCCGCGCTCCGGCGACGCTCGAGCGGCAGGTGCGGCGCATGCTGGCGGACGGGCGGTCCGACGCCCTCGTCGAGAACTTCGTGGCGCAGTGGCTGCACCTGCGCAACATGAACCGGGTGACCCCGGACGTGAACCGGTTCCCGGAGTTCGACGACAACCTGCGCGAGGCGTTCGCCCGCGAGACGGAGCTGCTCGTCGCGAACGAGTTGCGGGCGGACCGCGGCGCGGCCGACCTGCTGACCGCCGACTACACGTTCGTCAACGAGCGACTGGCCCGCCACTACGGCCTCCCGGGGGTCTACGGCAGCCGCTTCCGGCGCGTCGACCTCGGAGCGGGCGCGCCCGGCGGGCGGGGCGGACTGCTGGGCCACGCCAGCATCCTGACCGTCACCTCGCACGCCACCCGCACGTCGCCGGTGCTGCGTGGCAAGTGGGTGCTCGAGAACATCCTCGGCGCCCCGCCGCCCCCGCCGCCCGACGACGTCCCGGCCCTGGACGAGAACACGCCGGGCGAGCCGCACCGGTCCGTGCGCGCGCGCCTGGAGCAGCACCGTGCGAACCCGGTCTGCGCAAGCTGCCATGCCCGGATGGATCCGCTCGGCTTCGCGCTCGAAGGCTTCGACGGAATCGGCCGCTGGCGGGCGGCCGACGGCGACGTCCCGCTCGACACCTCGGCCACGCTGCCCGACGGCACCGCGTTCGACGGGCCGGCCGAGCTCCGGACCCTGCTCGCCGAGCGTCGGGAGGCGTTCGTACGCACCGTCGCCGCGCGCATGCTGACCTACGCCCTCGGACGCGGGCTCGAGGCGCACGATCAGCCGGCCGTGCGGAAGATCGTGCGGGAGGCCGCGCCCGAGTACCGCTGGTCGTCGCTCGTCGCCGGAATCGCACGGAGCGTGCCGTTCACGATGAGGAGGTCCGAGCCATGATCGTCACTCGCAAGGCGCTCCCCCGCCGGACGGTACTGCGCGGCATCGGCGCCGCGGTCGCCCTGCCGCTCCTCGACGGCATGGTGCCGGCCTTCGCAGCCATCCGCCACAGCGCGGCCCGGCCGCGGCCCCGGCTGAGCGTCCTCTACTTCGGGAACGGCGCCGTCATGCAGGACTGGACGCCGGCCGAGACCGGCACCGACTTCACGTTCAGCCCGAGCCTGGCGCCGCTGGCGCCGCTGCGCGAACGCGTGCTGGTCCTGAGCGGGCTCGACAACGAGCCGGGCGAGCGGCGGCCGGGCGAGCCGGCCGGCGGTCACGGACGCATCAGCGGCTCGTACCTCACCGGCGTGCACGTGAAGCCGACGGAGGGGGCCGACTTCGAGGCGGGCGTCTCCATCGACCAGATTGCGGCCAACCACCTCGGCCGCGAGACGCAGCTCGCGTCGCTGGAGCTCAGCCTGGAGGCCACCGCGTTCGCGGGCGCCTGCGACGCCGGCTTCAGTTGCGCCTACATCACGACGCTCTCCTGGCGCACGCCGACCACGCCGCTCCCGATGGAGAACAACCCGCGCGCCGTCTTCGAGCGGCTCTTCGGCGACAGCCAGAGCACCGACCCGGCCGCGCGTCTGGAGCGGATCCGCACCGACCGCAGCATCCTCGACTCGGTGGCCGACAAGGCGGCGAGCCTGAAGCTGCGCCTCGGCGCCCGCGACCGCGCCAAGATCACCGAATACCTCGACGCCGTCCGCGACGTCGAGCGCCGCATCCGGATGGCGGAGGCGCAGAGCGACCGGGAGCTCCCGGTCGTCGAGCAGCCGTCCGGCGTCCCGGCCGAGTTCGGCGAGTACGCGGCGCTGATGTTCGACCTGCAGGTGGTCGCCTTCCAGGCCGACCTGACGCGCGTCGTCACGTCCATCGTGGCGCCGGAGATCAGCTCGCGGGCCTACCCGCAGATCGGGGTCGCCGACCCGCACCATGCTCTCTCGCACCACCAGGACAAGGCGGAGAACCTCGCCCAGTTGACGAAGATCAACACCTACCACACGCAGCTCGTGGCCGGCTTCCTCGAGAAGCTGCGCCGCACGCCGGACGGCGACGGCACCCTGCTCGACCAGGTGGCCACGGTCTACGGCCGCGGCATGGCGGACAGCAACGCCCACACCGCGCTCGGGCTGCCGCTCGTCGTCGCGGGCGGCGCGGCCGGGCAGCTCCGCGGCGGGCGTCACCTCCGGTACGCCGAGGGAACGCCGCTCACCAACCTCTACGTCAGCCTGCTCGGGAAGATGGGCGTGCCGGTCGAGCGGATCGGCGACAGCACGGGGGCTCTCACGGAGCTGTCGGA
>JAGWAJ010000025.1:53314-78829 GCA_021296475.1 Acidobacteriota bacterium | reverse complement strand
CCGTTGGCCTGCGTGGATGATCGACGCCCTGTTTGGTTAGGACGCCCCGGCGCGGCGCCCGGTCTGCACGCCGGCGAAGGCGGGCGTGCCCGGGTCGCGGGAGGAAGGGTCGGTGCGCCTCAGTCGGGTTCGGGTCCGTTGGCCGGTCGGCCGTTCGGTGCGCCCTTCTTGAAGCCGAGCGCGAAGGTCATCGTTCCCTCGACGCAGACCGTGTCGCCGACGCGCGCGAACCCCTTCAGCCGCCCCATGCGGCTTCGCAGCCGGTCGACCGTCGCTTCGATGACCACGACATCGCCGGGGTGCACCGGACGCCGGTAGCGGACCCGTTCAATCCCCATGAAGTAGGGCAGCTTCTCGCGGTTCTCGGGCTTGGCCAGGATGAGGATGGCGCCGACCTGCGCGACCGCCTCGGTCAGGATCGTCGGGGGCAGCACCGGCTGCTGGCCCGGCCGCTGGGCCAGGTAGCGCTCGTTCGCCGATACGTTCTTGATGCCGACGATGCGCTTGTCGAGCTCGAACTCGGTGATGCGGTCGACGAGCAGGAACGGATAGCGGTGGGGGAGGATCCGCTCGATCGCCGCGTTGTCGAGCGGGAGCGTCAACGGCGTGGTCGTCACCGGGGCACCCCCGGCAAATCGCCTTCCGGTATGCCGCTCCCGATCGGGTAGTCGGGGTGCCCTCCCCGTGCGCAGCCCTCGCGTGCCGATCCTGTTCCCCTGCTCACCGCGGCTAATCGTATCATCGGCTTCGATCCGCCTGGCCGCTCGCGCCGCCGGTGCTCGTGACGGCGCGGCGTGCGGCGGGCTCCCACCCAGTGCTTCGCGGCTCGACGCAGACGCGATTCCGTCCTGCCTCCTTCGCGCGGTAGAGCGCCGCGTCGGCCCGGGCGATCAACGTGCGGGCATCGGCCTCGCTGCCCCCGCCGGAGGCGACGCCGACGCTCGCCGCGGTGGACACCCGGACACCGTGCCAGCGCACCGTGATGCGGCCTATCGCGCGTCGGAGCGCTTCGGCGACCCGCGCCGCGCCCTCGCACGGGGTATCGGGCAGGACGAGGAGGAACTCGTCGCCTCCGAAGCGGCACCCGAGGTCGCCGCTCCGCGTGACGGCGCGGAGGCGGGCGCCGACCGCGGCCAGCACCGCGTCGCCGCAGAGGTGACCGTGACGATCGTTCACGGACTTGAAGCGGTCGAGGTCGACCATCACGAGCGACAGGGGCCGGCACGTGCGCCGGCCGCGGTCGAGGGCCGCGTCCAGCGCGCGCATCCCGCACGCCCGCGAGCTGCACCCGGTCAACCCGTCGCGGGCGCCGGCGGCCCCGCCCTCCGCGAGCAGGCGCACGTGGCCGACCGCGAGCCCCAGCACGGCCGAGATCGCGGCCAGCATCGGGCGTGCACCGGCGGCGGGCACGGCCCGGCTCGCGCCGAGCACTCCGACGACGCTCTCGCCGGCGACCAGTGGGAAGCAGACCTGGTCCTCGCACTCGACCCCGCCCGTCGCGTCGAGAGCATCCGGCTCGAGGCGCAGCACGCGCTCCGCGACGGCCTCCAGCGCCGGGCGCGGCCGGCGCGGCGCCTCCGGCCGGCCCCCGGCGACCGCCTCCCAGGCTCCGTCGTGCCGAATCAGCGCCCACGGCGATCCCGGCGGCGCGACCAGCTCGTGCAGCGAGCGGCGCAGGGCGCGCGTCCGCCGTCGTGGCGGCGGCCAGCGAACACCCGAGACGAAGCAGGCCCTCCACCTCGGGCGGCCCGCCGGAACGGGCGGGTCCGGGGGTGACCGCCACGGGCACCTGTCGACTCGATTGCGGCATCTTCCTGCACTCCATCGCGTAGCTCCTGCACTCCATCGCGTTAGCTCGCTCCTCTCCATCGCGGAGCGCTCGCACCATTCCGTTGCACGGATCGCTCCAGTCCATCGCGGAGCCCGCCCGCCGAAGCAGGCCCCGGGGCCGGGGGCGGCCGCGCCTTCCGCATGGCGGGACCGTGATGTATGATGCCGGCTTATGGGTGCCAAGAAGCAAACCTCACGCCGTGTGCCGGAGGCAGCGCCTGCGGGCGGGCCTCCCTGGATTCTCATCGGCGGCGCGCTCCTCGTCGCGGCCGGCGCGTTCGCGATGTTCTGGCCGGCCGGCACGGCGAGCGATGCGTCTGCGCCGGCGGCCGAGCTCGAAGTCGCCGCGGCGAGCGGCGACGCCGACGCCGAGCCGAACCTCCCGGAGCGGCCGCCCGCGCCGCCGACGCCGGAGCACCGGACTCCCGTGCCCGACCCCATGGCGGTGCTCCCGCCGCTGCCGCTGGTGCCCAACATGGTGCCGCGGTCGCCGGAAGTCATCCGCGACACGTACACCTTCGCGGCGCATCGGCCGGACGTGCTGGAGTACGTCCCCTGCTACTGCGGTTGCGAGACGGCCGGCCACAGCGGCAACGCCGACTGCTTCGTCGAGTCCCGCAATCCCGACGGGACCGTCCGGGAGTGGGACACGCACGGCATGGCGTGCACAATCTGCATCGACGTGGCGCACACGGCGATGCGGCTCCACACCTCCGGAGCCACGGTGCAGGACATCCGCGCCGCGATCGAGGACGAGTACGCCCGGTTCCCGAACCAGACGCCGACCCCGGCGGCGCCGGCGAACTGAGCGCCGCGGCATCGGGCGGAAGGGCGGCTGCTATACTCCGTGGTGTCCCGCGCTGCCGATCGCGCGCGTTCCACCCCGCCCCTCCTCCCGAACGCCCTGACCCGCCTGTTCGACGCGGTTCGCGAGGGCATCTACATCGGTACCCTCGACGGCCAGTACGGGAGCACGCTCGCTGCCAACCCGCATCTCAAGCTGATGTTCGGCTTCGCCCCGGAGGCCGACGCCTCCGAGGTGCAGCCATTCGCGCGGGGGCGGTTCGTCGATCCCAAGGCCCGTGACCTGTTCGTCGAGCAACTGTCCCGCGACGGCGCGGTGACGGACTACGTGCTGCGGTTGCGGCGGGCCGACGAGACCCCGATCTGGGTGGAGGTGACGGCCAACCTCGACGCGACGTCCAACGGCAACTCCGCCCAGGTCCAGGCGCTGCTGCGGGACGTCAGTGAACGGCGCCGGCTGGAGGATCAGGACCGGGGTGTCTATCAGGACCTGCTGCAGGCCGAGAAGCTCGCCGCCCTCGGCCAGACCGTGTCCGGCGTGGCGCACGAGCTCAACAACCCGCTGGCGACCATCCTGACCTGGTCCGAGCGGCTCGCGTCGCGCTCCGTCGACGCGGTCACCCGGCGCGGCATCGAGACGATTCTCGGCGAGTCGGAGCGCGCCGCGCGGATCGTCCGCAACCTCCTGACGTTCGCCCGCAAGCGGCACTCGACGCGCTCGATGGTCGATCTGAACCAGGTTGTGCGGGAGACGCTCGCCCTGCGGGGCTACGAGCAGCGTCTGTCGAACATCCGGACGATCGAGGCGCTGGCGACCGGCCTGCCGCGCCTGTTCGCCGATCCGCACCACCTGAAGCAGGTGCTGCTGAACCTGATGATCAACGCCGAGCAGGCGATGCGCGCGGCGAACGGCCGCGGCACCCTGGTCATCCGCACCTGGCATGACCCCGGCGGCGATGCGGTCGTGTTGGAGGTGAACGATGACGGGCCGGGGATGCCTCCGGACGTGCAGTCGAAGATCTTCGACCCCTTCTTCACGACCAAGGCCGTCGGCAAGGGGACGGGCCTGGGGTTGACCGTCGCCTTCGCCATCGTCCGGGACCACGGCGGGCAGCTCCGCGTGGCGTCCGAGCCGGGCCGCGGCGCGTCCTTCTTCCTGGAGTTGCCTACGAGCAGCGGCGTCCCGGCCCGGCCCGCACCGCCGGCCGTTCCTCCCCCGCCCGCGGTCGGAGCCGGCACGCCGGTCCTGGTCATCGAGGACGAGCCGGCACTGGCGGAGGCGGTGTCGGCCGCGCTGACCGACGCCGGGTACCGCGTCGATCGGGCGACCGACGGGCAAGACGCGCTCGACCGTCTCCGCGAGCGCGTCTACGACCTGATCATCTGCGACCTGGCAATGCCGCGGGTCGACGGTCCGGCGTTCTTCCGAGCGCTCGCGGAGTCGCGGCCGGCGCTCACGAAGCGCATCGTCTTCGTGACCGGCAACGTGGCGGGGACCGACGCCGAGCGCTTCCTCGAGGACACCGGCTGCCGCTGGCTGGCGAAGCCGTTCCGCCTCGGGGACCTGCTGCAGGCGGCCCGCGAAGTGACCGCCTGAGGGCGGACCCGGGGCCCGCGCCGGGCGCCCGGCCCCTGGGATCCGCCGCTCTGGGGGTACGGCGCAGGTCAGCTCGCGGCCGCCACCCGCGCGGGCATCCGCGCCGCGGCCGCCTTGAGCGGCCGGCGGGGCCGCCGGGTTGCCGCCCACCGCGTCCGTGCGGCCCGGGCGGACTTCCGTTCCGCCTCTCCGTCGCGGCTCTCCGCGTGCGTGTCACGCGCCGCCGACTGCGACGCGGCCAGGGAGGCCTTGGCCATGACCAGCTTGCCGCCTCGCTGCCGGGCCGCCGGATCGAGCGCCGTGGGCAGTGCGTTCGGGGCGAAGTCCGCTCCGAGTCGTTCCCGCAGGCGCCGGATGGCGCGGGTGTGAAGCTGCGAGACGCGCGACTCGTTCACGCCGATCTCGGTGCCGATCTGCTTCATCGTGAGGTCGCTGTAGTAGTAGCGCCCGATGACCGTGCGCTCGCGCCACGGCAGCGCGGCGATGGCGCCCCGAACACGCCGGCGTACCTCGGCGTGCTCGCAGACCTTGTCCGGTGCGGGCGGCTCGGAGGGCACCAGCACCGGCGGAAGGTTGGCGCCATCGACCGCGTCGGCCGTGGCAAGCGGCGATGTCGATTCGATCGTCTTGATCCGCACGATGGTGCGGCCGAGCTGCGTCTCGTCCGTGCCCAGGTGCTTCGCGAGGTCGGAGAGCGACGGCTCGGAGCCGAGCTCGTGCCGCAGCTTCTCGCGCGCCGCCTCCAGCTCCCGGCGCGTGCGCCGCACGCCCCGCGGCCAGGCATCGCGCCGCAGGGCGTCGATCATCGCGCCGCGCACGCGTCGTTCGGCGAAGGTCTCGAACTTGATCCCCCGCGACTCGTCGAAGCGATGCGCCGCGTCAATCAACCCGATCATGCCGTCCTGCACGAGGTCGCTGAGGTCGATGGAGTGCGGCATCCCGGATGCGAGCCTGCGGGCGAGGGCTTCGACGAATGGAAGTCCGGAGGAGATCCGCTCTTGTCGGGCGACGTCGTTGTTCTAACCACGATGCCAACTTGGCGAGCGGCCCGCCGCGCGCTGTGCCGCCGGCGTCGAATGGCTCGTAACCATCTGGATATAGGGCACTTGCGGTTTCAGGCGGGATGGCTGCCGCGAGCGTGGGAGACGTGCCGCCCTCCGCGCATCCGTCAATTGGTTGACGAATCCCGGGGCGAAACGTCAATCCGCCGACGGATCGGGCTCCGCGGAGGCGGAGCGCTCGATGGCGCCGCGGATCTCCCGTGCCGTCGTGATCGCCTCCACGGCGCTCGCGACGATCTGGCCGGCGCGGGCGCTCGTCTCCCGATCCGGACCACGTGCCTCGACGAGCTCCGCGTTGGCGAGGATGACCCCCAACTGGTTGTTGAGGCGGTGGAACAGCGCGGCGAGGTCGGGTGCGCTCGGACCGGAAGCCTCGCGGGTCATGCCGGAATGCGTGCCTCTCGGGAAGGTTGGGTCGCCGCGAAGCGAACGGGCGGGGATGCCCGGCACGCCCACGCGGCGGCCGCCCATCCGTCTATCGGCTGCGACGCTTCGTCGCTGTAGCGCCCGGGCGCGCACCGGCCGACTTGACCGGCAGGTGCTCGGACCGCCAACATGTTGGCGTCAATACTCCGATGCTCGCCAAGGACACTCACCTGCTGCTGGTCGAGGACGAGCCGGTGCTGCGGGAGGTGACCGCCCGCCGGCTCCGTGATCACGGCTACGAGGTGGCGCAGGCCGCGAGCGGCGAGGCCGCGATCGAGCGCCTCAGCGAGTTCGCCTTCGACGTGGTGATCACCGACCTGCGGCTGCCCGGCATCGACGGGACGGCCGTCGTCGAAGCCGCGCGCGAGCGCTACGACGAGATCGTGGTCGTCGTCGTCACCGGGTACGGCACCGTGCGGGATGCCGTCGCCGCCATCAAGCAGGGCGCGAGCGACTTCGTGACGAAGCCGGTCGAGTTCGAGCACCTGCTGCACGTCCTCTCATCGGCCCTCGAGCAGCGGCGCCTGAAGACCGAGAACGCCTATCTCCGCTCGCAGCTCGATGCCCGCTATCGCTTCGACGGTATCGTCGGCCGCAGCCAGGCGATGCTCGACCTGTTCGAGATGCTCGAGACGGTTTCGGTCACGACCAGCACCATCCTGATCACGGGGGAGACCGGCACGGGGAAGGAGCTCGTCGCCCGCGCCATCCACCAGAACAGCCCGCGCAGCAAGCAGCGGTTCGTCGCGCTCAACTGCGGAGCGATCCCGGAGACGCTGCTCGAGGCGGAGATGTTCGGGCACGTGCGGGGCGCGTTCACGGGGGCGGTGGCCAACCGGCCGGGACGCTTCGAGCAGGCCCACCGCGGAACGCTGTTCCTCGACGAGGTCGGCACCATGAACGCCAGCCTGCAGACCAAGCTGCTGCGGGCCCTGCAGGAGCGGGAGTTCGAACGGGTGGGCGAGTCGCGGCCGATGAAGGTCGACGTCCGAATCATCGCCGCGACCAACTCGGACCTGCAGCGCATGGTGAAGGATGGCAGCCTCCGCGAGGACCTCTACTACCGGCTCAACGTGATCCCGGTCCACCTGCCGCCGCTGCGCGCGCGGCGCGAGGACATCCCGGCCCTGGTCCGCGGATTCCTCGACCGGCTGGGCGCGGAGCAGTCGCCGCCCCGCGCCGACGTGGCCGTCTCGCAGGAGGCGATGCGCCACCTGATGGGCTTCCACTGGCCGGGGAACGTCCGGCAGCTCGAGAACGCGATCGAGCGCGCGCTGGCTCTCAGTCCCGGTCGGTCGCACATCGACGTCGGCGACCTGCCCCCGGAAGTTCGCAGGACGGGCACGGATGAGCCCGAGGCCCCGGTGGGGCTCCCGACGGACGGGATCGACCTGCGGGCGCACCTCCAACGGATCGAGCGCGACCTCATCGAGACGGCGCTGGAACGAGCGGGAGGGAACAAGCAGCAGGCTGCGCGCCTCCTGGGCATCAAGCGCACGAAGCGGCTGGCGTCGTGATCGACGCCAGCCGGCCTGGAACTGCGCGCCCGCCGCAGGCGAGCGCCGGCGTCCGAGCGGGCGCCGGGTTCTACGCGAAGACGCCCAACGAGTCGAACTTCCCCTTCAGCACCGTCGGGGAATCCTGGAACCGCAGCCACTCCTCGATCATCGTCGCGTAGACGCGCCGGAAGTCGGTCGTCTTGATCAGGTTGCCGTCGTCGAGATCCGTCAGGCTCGGGTGCTGCCCGTAGAGCCCGCCGCGGACGTGGTTGCCCACGACGAACATCGGCGTCGCCGTCCCGTGGTCGGTGCCGAGGCTGCCGTTCTCCTCGACCCGTCGGCCGAACTCCGTGAACATCACGACGGCGACATCATCGGCGCGCCCGATGCGCGTGAGGTCCTGGGTGAATCCGCGCACCGCGTCGGCGGTATAGGCCAGGAGCCGCGCGTGCGGGTCGGCCTGGTGCACGTGGGTGTCGAACGAGTTCCCCGCGTAGGTCACGTAGTAGATGCGGGTGGGCATCTCGGCGTGGATCAGCGCCGCCACCTGGCGCAGCGGGCCCGACAGCCCGCCGATGCCGTAGTCGACCGTCGTGCGGTACGCCGCCGACGCCTGGCGGACGAACTCCGAGCTCTCGGCCGCGTTCTGCGCGGTCCCGGCGAGGAACTCCAGCGTGGCGTTCCCGCCGGCTCCGTCCGCCGTCATCCTCGCGAGCGCCGCCTTCTCGCTGGCGGCGCCGTCCCGGCGGAACGTGCGCGGGTCGTTGAACACGAGCGGCGAGTGGTGGCGGGCGCGCACCGCGAGCGACTGCCGCGTCCCGATGTTGACGATGCGGTTGCCCTGCGCGTCGTGGTCGTACGCGCCGTCGGCCAGCCGTCCGAGCCAGCCGAGCGTCTCCCCGCCGTTGGGGACGCCGGTGTGCCAGAAGCCCATCGACGAGAAGTGCGACAGGCTCGGGTTGTCGTACCCGCAGCCGTGGACGACCGCCATCCGGCCGTCCTTGTAGAGCCGCTCGAACCCGACGAGCGACGGGTGGAACCCGTAGCGGTCGTCGATCTTCAGGACCTCCGACTTCGGGATGCCGATCGTCGGCCGCACCCGGTAGTACTCGTCGTCGCCGTAGGGCACCACCGTGTTCAGCCCGTCGTTGCCGCCGGACAGCTCGACGACGACCAGGATGCGCTCCGGGCTCGCCTCCATGCTCGTCCCCTCGAGCGCCTGCGCCGAGAGCGCGGCCGACGTGCGGTTGAGCAGCCCCGGCAGCGTCGCCCCCACCCCGAGCCCGTACATCCCCTTGATGAGGAAGTCACGCCGCGAACACCCACACTTGAATCGAGCCATTCTCGCTCCCTCCAGACTTCCGTGCTCTACGCGAGTTGGTACTCCGGCGTGCTCAGGATCAGGTACAGCAGCGCGCGCAGCGCCGTCTCCGTCTGCGGTCCGGCCGGTCCCACCTCGTCCGCGGCCAGCTCGTCCCGCAGGAAATCGATCAGCACCGCCCGATCCGTGCCGCTCAGCTCGACGCGCAGAAAGCGCTGGATCAGGTGGTCGACGACGTCGGCGACGGCCGACACGCCCGCTTCCTCGAGCATCCGCGCCAGGTCGAGATCGGCCACGCGTCTCGGGATCGGATGGAGCCGCTCGAACGCCATCACGTACCCCATGTAGCCGCCGTAACGCGTGTTGTAGTCCTCGTCGCGGTCCGCGAGCTGGCTCGACTCCGCGTCCCCCTGCTGGGTGGCGGCCGTGATGTTCATTCCCTGGCCGAGCCGCTCCTCCACCTCGCGGTAGATGCCGGGAACCGCCCGATCCGGCGCCCAGAAACCATCCGTGTCGGGATACAGGACGTCCCGGAAGAGGTTGCCGCGCTCGAGCAGGGTCGCCGGCGTCACCCACGTGCGGCCCCCGGCCCACCCTGCCACGTTCGGCGGGTTGAACAGGGTCTGCCCGAGGCCGGCGGTCAGGCGATTGAAGTCGGGAATCGTCGGCAGCTCCGTCAGCCCGAGCTTGCGGTAGGTCGACACGACGAGCTGGACGGGGCTCTTGATCTGCGTCGCGTAGGACGCCGCGCTGTAGAAGTCGCGCGAGAGGAAGATGCGGGTGAGCAGCGGCTGCAGCTCGTAGCCCGCGTCGCGGAAGACGGCCGCGAGCTCCGCCCGCACCTCCTCGTCGATCTCCTCCCGAACGAAGTAGCGGTAGAGCTTCGCGGCGATGAACTCCGCCGCGGCCGGCTGCTCCAGGATGATTTCGATGATGTCGTCGCCGTCGAACGGGCCGGTCCGGCCGAGGAACGTCTTCTCGCCGAAGTCGTGCTGCTCGGCATCGAACTGGAACTCGAGAGCGTCGTTGGTCCACCCGGTGAAGGCACGGGCGCCCTCGCGGATGTCGCGCTCGGTGTAGTTCCCGACGCCGAGGCTGAACAGCTCGAGCAGCTCCCGCCCGAAGTTCTCGTTCGGGTGGTCCTTGACGTTCTCGCCGTTGTCGAGGTAGACGAGCATCGCCGGGTCCCTGAGGATGCCCATCAGCAGGTCCCGGAAGCTGCCGTTGGCGTTGGCGCGCAGCATCTCGTTCTGCCGGACCATCATGCGCGCGTCGCGGACCTTCGTGTTGCCGGTCGCGAAGTGGCCGTGCCAGAAGAGCGTCAGCTTCTCCTCGAGCGGGCGCGTCGTCCCGAGCATCCGCTCGCCCCACCAGGTGGCGAGCCGCTGCGTCTCGACGGCGTTCGCGCGCAGCCCGTAGAAGAACTTGTTGACCACCGGCTGCAGGCGACGCGACTCGCCTTCCGGCAACATGGCGACGCCCATCGAGACGCCGCGCTCCCGCGCGATGCGGACTGCCTCGGCCCGGCTCTTGGGGAACGGGTCCATGCCCGGATCCCAGATGGGCGAGGCCTCGAAGGGCTCCAGCGCGTCCGGCTGCCGGGCGTAGTCGACGAGCCAGCGCACGGCAGCCTCGGGCGTCATCGCGGCGAGGCGCTCGATCTCGGCCGGCGTGCCGCCGAAGCCCGCGCGCTCCAGGAGGTGCGCCGCCTTGTCGTAGTCCCAGTCGGCGGCGCCGATCGGCGCGAGGTCGTTGGTCCAGGCCGCCGGTCCGGCCCCCTCCGCGGCGGCCGCGAGCGGCGCGCCGGCGCCGGCGAGAACCAGCACCACGGCGCTCGCGATCCATCCGGCCAGCGGCCGCGGACCCGCGGCGGGCCGACGCCGCGCGAACGGAACCTTGTGGGACGCCTCTGCCACGATTGACCTCCCCGTTTCCGACCGCCGGCACCTCGCGGGCCGCCGGCAATCCCAAAGCCGCATCATATGCCACCGGCCCGCGCGGCCGCCAGCGGTCGGCGCGCCACCAGCGCGCCCGGACGGTGGGGGAGGCCCTGGCGCCAATCGCCGCCTGACGCCTACTCCTCCTCGAGGACGTCGAGGCGGTAGTCGAGCATCCGGTTGCCATCGAAGATCCAGTGCCCGGAGAAGCGGCGGCCCGCCACGACCAGCGGCAGCCAGTAGCGATCGTCCTCCCACATCTCGTCGAACGGGATGTCGTCCACGCCGACCCAGAGCGGCGCGGCCTCGTCCGTCTCGATCGGCTGGCCGTCCACCCCGGAGGCCCGGAAGACGTGCACGAAGGTCGAGTAGCCGTCGACGAACTGGAACCGATGCTCGCCAAGCTTGACGACGTCGCGGGGCGTCACGCCGAGCTCCTCGCGCGTCTCGCGCACCGCGCAGTCTTCGAACGTCTCGCCCGGCTCCCGCCGGCCGCCCGGACCGTTGATCTTCCCGGCCCCGAGCCCGCGCTTCTTGTGGATGAGGAGAATGCGGCCGTCCTGGATCACGAACACCAGGGTCGCGTCGTCGACCGCCCGCCACGACGTCCAGTCGATGTCGGAGATCCGACGGGCGATCACGCGGCGGCGCCCGCGCCGGCGCTCCCGAAGAAGAACTCCGAGAGGATGTCCCGGAGCTCGGCGACCGACTCCGCGCGGTTGATCGCCGTGCGCAGCCGGCTCCCGTCCCGGAGCCCCTTGGTGTACCAGGAGCCGAGCGCGCGCAGCTTGTTGACGACCCACCGTTCGCGCTGGCCCGGGCGCCGGAAGGTCCGCCCGGGGCTCGGCGCCGCCCCCGGGGCGTGGTGGCGGAACCCGTGCGACTCGTCCACCCCCTCGGCCAGCAGGAGTGCGATGTACTCGAGGAGGAAGCGCCCCCGCTCCGCCGGCGAGACCTCGGGGACCGCCCCCCCGGACGCAAGCGCATTCGACTGCTGGAAGATCCACGGGTTGCGCAGCGCACCCCGCCCCACGAGAACCCCGGCCACCGCGGAATCCTGCGTCCGGTCGACCACCTGCTCGGGGGTCACGCAGTCGCCGCTGCCCATCACGGGTATGCCCACGCCGGCCGCCACCTCGCCGATCAGCCCCCAGTCCGAAACGCCGCTGTAGGACTGCTTCGCGGTGCGCCCGTGCACGGCGACCGCGGACGCGCCGGCGTCCTCCATCCTGCGGGCCATCTCCGGGGCGTTGACGTGCGCGTCGTCCCAGCCCGCGCGCATCTTGACCGTGACCGGAATGCGCACGGCGTCGCGCATCGAGCGCACGACGCGGGCCGCGTGGGCCGGCTCCCGCATCAGGCTGCAGCCCGCGTTGTGCTTGGCGATCTTGGGGACCGGGCAGCCCATGTTGACGTCGACGATGTCGGCCCCCATGTCCTCCACGATCGCCGCGGCGGCGGCCATCTTGGCCGCGTCGCCGCCGAAGATCTGGATCGAGACCGGCCGCTCCTCCTCGGTGTACTGCGCGTAGTCGAGCGTGCGGTCGATCCCGCGCACCAGCCCCTCGGAGCTGACCATCTCCGTGACGACGAGCCCGCAGCCGCCCCGGCGCTTCACCAGGCGCCGGAACGCCGTGTCGGTCATGCCCGCCATCGGGGCGAGGGCGAACGGCGAATCGAGGGTTACGGGGCCGACCTGCATGGTCACTCCGGGGTTGCCGAGAGCCCGCGGGGGCGTCAGTTGTTGGCGCGGGGCGGCGAGACCCGCTGCGGCTCGTACTGCTCGTAGGCGCGCTCCAACTCGTCGTCCTTCCACTCGATGACGGCCTCGCCGCGCAGCTGCTCGAGGTAGCGGTTGAACTCCTCCCAGCGGCGGTCGTTGAACACGCTGTCCATGATGCTGTTCTTGACCTCGTCGAACGGGAGGGGGTTGGCCTCCGTCCGCGCCTCGAGCTGCAGCACCTGGAAGCCGCCGGGGGTGCGAATCGGGGCGCTCATGTCGCCGACCTCGAGCCCGTCGATGACCTGCTGGACGGTCTCGCTCAGGATGGCGTAGTCGAGCGGACCGATGAGCCCCTCGTTGGCCTTCGACGGGGCGTCCGAAACCGCGATGGCCACGACGCCGAAGGCCTCGCCGTCGAGAACCCGTTGGCGCGCCTCCTCGGCCGCGGCGCGGGCCAGATCGTCGGCGGCGACACTGAATCCGCCCGGCGTCTCCGGCACCGCGATCAGGATCTCCCGCAGCGTGACGGTCGGCTCCTCGGCGTACTGATCGAGGTTGGCGTCGTAGTACTCCCGCGCCTCCGTCTCGGTGAGCATCACCTTGCGCAGGATCTCGATCTGCTGGACCTGGTTGACGAGGATCCGGTGCTCCATCGAGCGGCGGAAGTCGGTGACCGTCATCCCCTCGGCCTGGAGCAGCGCCTCCTCGAACACCTCGTCGGTCTCGAACCCGTTCTCCTCCTTGATGCCGGCCACCATCTCCGCGAACTGCTCGTCGCTCAGGTAGTAGCCGAGCACGCGGCCGCGCTGGACCAGCAGCAATTCGTCCACCGCGTTGGAGATGACCCGCGGCGTCACCTCGACCAGCTTGCGCCGCAGCACGGCGTCGGACGTCGGCGCGAAGTTCTCCTGCCGCAATGCCGCGACCTGCCGGTTCTCCAGATCGGTCTGGGTGATGATGTCCCCGTTGACTTTCGCGAGTATGCGCTGCAGGACGATGCCGCTCGCGTTCTCCGGGGTGTCGCCGCCGAGGCGCGCCTGCGCCCGGGCGGTTCCCGCGCCCGCGGACGCGATCAGCACGACGGCGAGGGCGAGACACGTTGCGTTGTCGAATCTCTGCATGGCTTCGGGCTCCCGTTCTCCGTTCCACCCGTCCTTCATCGTAGTCCACCAATCGTCGCCTCGCGGCTCCGCTCGGTGCCCAACCTATCCTAGCAGGAGCCTGCGCCGCTCTACGGCGCAGACCCCGCGGTGTCAGGCGGCGCCGCTCAACTCGTCGAGCAGCCCGCTGATCCGCGTCAGGAACGCCAGGCCGGCCTCCAGGCGCGGGCTGGTCGCGGCCAGCACCTCGTGCTTCGTGAAGCCGGCCGTGACGCGGCCCGCCTTCGCGCGGGTGGTCCACCAGGACGCGCCGCCGCGGCGACGCCCCGGCCGCCCGGCCGGCTCCCGCTCCTCGCCGGCGGCCAGGTCGAGCTCGAGCACGGCTGGGGGGAGGAGGGTGGCCGCCGGCCGCTCGTTCACCAGCGCCACCAGGCGCGACGGATCGATCCCGGCGTCGGTCCGGAACTTCACGACCAGCCGCGCCCCGGCCCGCTCCAACGACTCCACGCCGAGCCGCCCGGCGAGGATGCGAATCCGGCCGTACTCGGCCAGGTGCAGCAGGGACGGGTGGAGCGGACCGTAGCGGTCGACCGCCTCGTCGAGCGCGGACGCGAGCTCCGTCTCGTCCCTGGCCGCGGCCAGCCGCCGATACAGGGCGAGCCGCTGGTTCGTCTCGCCGACGTACGACTCGTCGATGCGGAGGTCGACGCCGAGACTGATGCGGGCCCGGCGTTCGTCATCCTCGGTTTCCTGGCCGCTCAGCTCCCGGACGGTCTGCTCGAGGAGCTTCACGTACATGTCGAAGCCGATCGCCTCGATGTGACCGCTCTGCTCGGCGCCGAGCAGGTTGCCGGCGCCGCGGATCTCCAGGTCGAGAGCGGCGATGCGGAACCCGCTGCCGAGCTCGCTGAACTCGCGCAGCGCGGCGAGCCGCCGCTTGGCCACCGGCGTCAGCACGTCGTCGGCCGGCACCACCAGATAGGCGTAGGCCCGCCGGTCGGCGCGCCCGACCCGTCCCCGGAGCTGGTAGAGCTGGGCGAGGCCGTAGCGCTCGGCGTGATTGACGACGATGGTGTTCACGTTCGGGATGTCGAGGCCGTTCTCGATGATCGTCGTGGCCACGAGGATGTCGTAGCGGTGCGCCACGAAGTCGATCATCACCTTCTCGAGCACGGACTCGCTCGTCTGGCCGTGCGCCACCGCCAGCCGCGCCTCGGGCACCAGCCGGCCGATCAGGCTCGCGATGGAGTGGATCGACTCCACGCGGTTGTGCACCAGGTAGACCTGACCGCCCCGCTCGAGCTCCGTGCGGATGACGCGCGCGATCATCTGCCCATCGAAGCGGACGACGGCGGTCTGGATGGCCAGCCGGTCCCGCGGGGGGGTCTCGATGACCGACATGTCGCGGATGCCGGCCAGCGACATGTTGAGGGTCCGCGGAATCGGGGTCGCGGTCAGCGTCAGCACGTCGACGCTGCGCCGCAACTGCTTGATCCGCTCCTTGTGGGCGACACCGAAGCGCTGCTCCTCGTCCACGATCAGGAGACCGAAATCGCGGAACTCGACGTCCTTCGAGAGGAGGCGGTGCGTGCCGACCACGAGGTCGGCCCGCCCCGACTTGAGATCGGCCAGCGTCTTCTTCTGCTCGGCCCGGCTCACGAAACGGCTCAGCATCGCCATGTGCACCGGGAACCCCGCGAACCGTGCCCGGAGTGGTAGCGGTGAGCAGGGCCACCTGCTTGCCGTCCATCAGGGCCTTGAACGCCGCCCGCAGCGCGACCTCGGTCTTGCCGTAGCCGACGTCGCCGCACAGCAGGCGGTCCATCGCGACCGGCGACTCCATGTCGCGCTTGATGTCGGCCAGGGCCGACCGCTGGTCCGGCGTCAGCTCGTGCTCGAACGCCGCCTCGAACTCCTCCTGCCAGTGGGTGTCCGCGCTGAACGCGTGCCCCGGCAGCGCCTTGCGCGCGGCGTAGAGCTTCAGGAGCTCGTCCGCCATGTCGCGCATCGACTTCCGGACGCGGGTCTTGGCCTTCTCCCACGTCGTGCCGCCGAGCCGGTCCAGCGACGGGTGGGCGGCGCCGGTGTATTTCTGCAGCAGGTCGAGCTGCTCGACCGGGACGAACAGCTTGTCGCCCTTGGCGTAGCGCAGCTCGACGAACTCCTGCGCAGCCCCGCCGCCGTCCACACCCAGTTGCCGCAGGCCGACGAACGCGCCGATGCCATGGTCGAGGTGCACGACGTGGTCGCCGACCTTCAGATCGCGGAAGTCCGACAGGAACGCCTTGGCGAGCGACCGGCGCTGGTGACGGACGGCGTGCTCCGCTTCGAAGAGGTCGGTCTCGGCGTAGAGCTGCAACCGTGCCTCGGGAAGCCGGAATCCGCGCGACAGGACGCCGGTCGTGACGAGCACGGTGGCTGATGCCGTCGTCTCCGCCCCTTCCGCCGCCACGCCGACGAGCTCGTGCTCCGCCAGCAGCTCCACGATGCGTTCCGCCCGGCCCTGGGTCTCTGCCACGAACACCTGGGCATCGTCCCGTTCCCGTCCCCGGCGGACCTCGGCGATCCAGTCGCCGAGCCGCCCGCGGAACCCCGCCGCCGGCTGGCACGCGACGTGCCGCGCGGCGTCCCGCGCCGCGACGGGGCCTTCCGGAGACGCGCCGTCGGGCCCCGGCTCGTCGATGGCCAACGCGCTGAGCGTCGCCGCCTCGGCGAGCCAGCCGGCGGCAGTGGACCGTTCCACCTCGAAGTCCCCGGAGGGGGGCGCCGCGTCGCCGCGCTCGAGGGCGTCGGCCCGGCTCGCGTGCAGCCGTTCCTCCGACCGCCGGAGGCTCTCCTCGGTGTCGAGCGGCTCAGAGACGAGGAAGCGCGCACCGGCGCGCCGGACGTAGTCCCGGAACACGGCGCTCCGATCCACCGTCCCTTCGTCGTCGTCGGACAGCTCGAACCGATCGCGCAGGGGCACCGCCGAGACCCGGTCGAGCGCCGCGACGGAGCGCTGGGTGGCCGGATCGAAACGGCGCAGCGACTCGATGCTGTCGCCCGCGAACTCCACCCGCACGGGGTAGGCGTCGCCGGCCGGGAAGAGGTCGACGACGCCTCCGCGGCCGCAGAACTCTCCGTGTGTCTCGACCGGATCGGCGTGACGGAATCCGGCGTCCGCGAGCCGATCGGCCAGATCCCCCGGCGTCAGCGTGCCGGCCACCTCCAGTTCGACCATCGCTTGGAGCAGGCGCTCCGGCGGGCTCAGACGCGGGAGGATCCCCGGCGCCGACGCCACCACTACGCGTGCCCGGCCGCCGGCGAGAGCCGCGAGGGCGCGGGCGCGGGCGGACAGGATGCCCATGTGCGGGGCGATGCCGCGGTATGGGTCGACCTCGCGGGAGGGAAACGGCAGGATGCCCCGGTCGAGGTCGGCATCGCCGAGCCCTTCCAGGGCCCGCAGATGGAACTGCGCGTCGGCCGTCATCGCGTCGACGTCGGAGTCCCGCGGCACGACCAGCACGACCGGGCCCGTGCCGGCGAGCACGGCCGCGGCCAGCGCCTGCGCGGGGGGCGACACGCCCGCCAGCGACTCGCCGCGTCCGGGCGGACCCGCGGCGAGCCCGGCGCGGTGCGCCGCGTCGTGCAGCAGGGTGCCCAGCGTCAGCGATCCGGTTATCGACGGCACGTTGGTCAGGAACGGCCGCCGGCGGGTGCGGGCGGCGGCCCGAAGCGCGCGTTCGGGCTGAAGGTCCACTGGTGGCGCGGGCGGTAGATGCCGGCGTCCTTCGTCTCGGACTTGACCCGGAACGTGTACAGGAGCCGGTGGTAGTCGTACTGCATGCCGCGCCGGGTATGCGCCGCGACGTCGAGCTTGTAGGTCCCCTCGACGAGATCGAGGCTGTCGATGGCGAAGACCACCTCGCCGGAGCCGGACAGCTCGACCGGCTCGAAGCCCTCGACGTCCGTGTTGGTCCCGTAGCAGCAGGTCCCGTCGGCGTTGAAGATGCCGATTCCGAAGACGAAGTCCCGCACCGGCTCCGACGTCCGGAACTCGAGCCGCAGCGTCAAGCGATCGCCGGTGCGGAAGACGTGGGCGGCGTTGCCCTCGCGCTCGATCGTCACCCGCTCGATGCGCACGGGGCCGGAGCCCCAGCGACCCTCGGTAGCCTGGAACATGTCGCCGACCGCCGCGTCCGGCTTTCCCGGCCCCTCCGGCACGCCGGTCTCCGCGGCCCCGGTTTCCGGAGCGCCGCCGTCGGCGCCCGGGGTGGCGCCGTCGCCGGGCGTGGCGCCGTCGCCGGGCGTGACGCCGTCGGGGGGCGTGGCGCCGTCGGGGGAGCGGGCGCCGCCGTCGGCGCGAAGGGTGGCGCCGTCGCCGGTGCCCGCATCACCGTCTGGGGCGGCGCCGGTCTCCCGGGCGGCGCGGTCGGCGCGGGGGGTGGCGCCGTCGCCGGTGCCGGAACCTTCCTCGCCCGCGGAATGCCCGCGGCGCTCCTCCGCGGCCGCCTGGACCCTGCGGTCCTTCGAGGCGATGTCCTCCTCCTCGCGCCGGGCGACGTCGGTCGTGTAGGCGTGGACGACGCGCCGGGGATCGCCCTGTGCGCGCACGCGGCCGGCGTCGATCCAGATCGCCTCGTCGCAGAAGCGCTCCACCATGCCCAGCCCGTGCGTGGCGAGCAGGATGGTCCGCCCGCGCCGCTTGAACTCGCTGAACTTGTCGAGGCACTTCAGGCCGAACGCCTCGTCGCCGACCGCGAGCACCTCGTCCACGACCAGCACGTCGGGATCCACGTGGACGGCGACGGAGAAGCCGAGCCGCATGTACATGCCGGTCGAGTACGTCTTGACCGGCGCGTCGATGAACTCCTCGAGCTCCGCGAACTCCACGATCTCATCGAACTGCTTCGCGATCTCGCGCCTCGTCCGCCCCAGCATCACGCCGTTGACGAAGATGTTCTCGCGGCCCGAGATCTCGGGATGGAAGCCGGCGCCGAGCTCGATCAGCGCCGCGACCCGCCCGCTCACGTTCACCGCGCCGGAGGTCGGCCGCGTGATTCCGGTTACCAGCTTCAGCAGGGTGCTCTTCCCCGAGCCGTTTCGGCCGATGAGGCCGACGCAGGCTCCCGTCCCGACCGCCAGCGACACGGCGTCGACGGCGCGGACCACCTCGTGCGGGCGCAGATCGCTGGCGAGGCTGCCCTTGAGCAGGGCGCTCTTGAGGGTGGAGAAGCGGCGCTGGTGGGCGTAGCGCCGGTACAGCTTCGAGACGTCGCGCAGCGAGATGGCCGCGTCGGTCACACTTCCTCCGCGAACGAGTCCCGCAGGCGGTCGAAGAACGCATAGGCGGCCGTGAACAGCACCGCTCCGCCCGCGCCCAGGACGAGCAGCCACTTCCAGTGGCCGAACGGGCCGTCGTAGAACAGGATCTCCTGGTAGGAGATGGCGAGGTGCGCGAACGGGTTGAGGTCCATCAGGACCTTGCCGAGCGGCGCCAGGCCGGCGACCTCGGGACCGCGTCCCGCGACCGCCGCCATCGGGTAGATGATCGGCGTCGCGAAGAACCAGAGCGTGAGCACGTTCGACAGCAGGTCCTTGATGTCGCGGAAGTGCACGGTCAGCGCCGCGAGAAAGAGGCCGAGCCCCAGCGTGAGCAGAAGCTGCACGCCGACGACGATCGGGAACCAGACGAGCTCCGACAGTCGGGGCGCCGCCGGCGCCAGCAGGATGAGCGCCGCGACCAGAATGGGGAGCGCGAGCAGGAAGTGAACCATGTTCGCGACCACGGCGACGACGGGCAGAACCTCGGCCGGGAACAGCACCTTCTTGATCAGATTGCCGTTGGCGACGAGCGAATTGCCGGCCTCGGTCAGGCCGGACGAGAACCAGGTCCAGGGCAGCAGGCCGCAGAACAGGAAGAGGGCGTACGGCTCGATGTCCACGGGCCGGAACCCGTCGAGCACGACGGAGAAGACGAACGTGTAGACCAGCAGCAGGAGGAGGGGGTTCGCGAAGGACCAGAAGAAGCCGAGCACCGAGCCGCGGTAGCGGGCCTTGAGGTCCCGGACCACGAGCGTCTGGACCAGCCCGCGGTGCCGCAGCAGCCGAACCAGGTTAGCCCACATCGACGTCGATCACGACTACGGTGATGTTGTCCGGCCCGCCGCCGTCGTTGGCGCCCCGGACGAGATCCTCGCACGCCCGGTCCGGCGTTGCGCCGCGGGCCAGCACGGACTCCATCTCGTCGTCGGAGAGGACGGACGAGAGCCCGTCCGAGCAGAGCAGCAACCGGTCCCCGGCCGCCAGGGGCACCTCGCAGACATCGGGCTGCGCCGGGTCGACGCCCGACAGCGCGCGGGTCACCACATTGCGCCACGGGTGCTCGCGCGCGGCAGCGGGCGAGAGCAGGCCCGTGCGCATCTGCTCCTCCACCCACGAATGATCGCTGGTCAGGCGCCGCAGCCCACCGGCGCCGCGCAGGTAGGCGCGACTGTCGCCGACATGCGCGAGGGCCGCGCTCCCGTCGCCGACGATGACCGCCACGGCCGTCGTCGCCATCCCCCGGAGCTCCTCGGCGCGCCCCACGCAGTCCGCGATGCTCCGGTTCGCCACGGCCAGGCTGGCGGTCAGGCGATTGCCGTCCGTGCTCACCGCAGGGTCGAAGGGCGCCGGCCAGGCATCCGTCGGCCCGCCCCGGGGCAGCCCGTCCCCGGCCGGCCCGCCTCCGGCCGTCGCCTCGATGAAACGCTCGACCTCGTCGACCGCGATCCGCGCGGCCACCTCACCCGCCACGTGCCCGCCCATCCCGTCCGCCACGATGAACAGCCCGAGATCCGGGCGCGCGCAGTAGCAGTCCTCGTTGGCCGCGCGCCGGCGGCCCGGGTCGGTGCGCGCGGCGCAGGCGAGGCGCATGACGCCACCTTACCACCAGGTCACGAGCGACCGGACCCGGTGGGCCGCCGAGCGCCGCCCGGGCCGAACGCCGCTCGGCGCCTCATCACAGGCCGGCGGATCCGCGCACGCGCGCCCGGGAGGCCACCTGCAGTCGCGCCATCGACTTCAGCAGCGCGAGGCGCGCCCGCTCGAAGTCGACGTCGACGGCCCGCGCCAGTTGTTCGCGGGCACGCTCGACCGCCGCTTCCGCGCGCCGGATGTCGATCTCCTCGGCGCGCTCGGCGGTGTCGGCGAGGATGCGGACGCGATCCGGCGTGACCTCGGCGAAGCCGAAGGCGACCGACAGGAAGGTCTCCTTGTCCCCCTTGCGATACCGGAGGGCGCCGACCTGGAGCGCCACGAGGAGCGGGGTGTGGCCCGGGAGGACGCCGAGATAGCCCTCGGCCCCGGGGATCTCGACCTCGTCGACGGTCTCGACTGCCAGGGGCCGGTCGGGGGTGACGATCTCGAGCGTGAGATGCGAGGGGAGCGCCATGGTGCTCGGTTGCCTCCGTGCCCGGTTGCCTCTCCTAGGCCGTAGCCTGGGCCGCCTCCGCGTTGGCGACCGCTTCCTCGATGCCCCCGACCATGAAGAACGCCTGCTCCGGCAGGTGATCGTGCTTGCCTTCCACGATCTCCTTGAAGCCTCGCACCGTGTCGGCGATCGGCACGTACTTGCCTTCCTTGCCGGTGAACTGCTCGGCCACGAAGAACGGCTGCGAGAGGAACTTCTGGATCTTGCGCGCTCGCGAGACCGACAGCTTGTCGTCGTCCGAGAGCTCGTCGATTCCGAGAATCGCGATGATGTCCTGCAGATCCTTGTAGCGCTGCAGCACCTGCTTCACGTTGCGCGCCACGTTGTAGTGCTCCTCGCCGATGATGCGCGGATCGAGAATGCGCGACGACGAGGCGAGCGGATCGACGGCGGGATAGATGCCGATCTCGACGATCGCGCGCGACAGGTTGGTCGTGGCGTCGAGGTGGGCGAACGTCGTCGCCGGCGCCGGGTCGGTGTAGTCGTCCGCGGGGACGTAGATCGCCTGCACGGACGTGATCGACCCCTTCTTGGTCGACGTGATCCGCTCCTGCAGCTCGCCCATCTCGGTGAGCAGCGTCGGCTGGTAGCCGACCGCCGACGGCATGCGTCCGAGCAGCGCCGACACCTCGGATCCCGCCTGCGTGAAGCGGAAGATGTTGTCGATGAACAGCAGGACGTCCTTGGCCTCGGCGTCGCGGAAGTACTCGGCGACGGTCAGCGCGCTCAGCGCCACCCGCAGGCGGGCGCCGGGCGGCTCCGTCATCTGCCCGTAGATCAGGGCCGCGCGAGACTTCTCGGTACTCTCGGTGTCGACGACCCCGCTCTCCTGCATCTCCAGCCAGAGGTCGTTGCCCTCGCGGGTGCGCTCGCCGACGCCGCCGAACACCGAGACGCCGCCGTGCTTCAGGGCGATGTTGTGGATCAGCTCCTGGATGATGACCGTCTTGCCGACCCCCGCGCCGCCGAAGAGGCCAATCTTGCCGCCGCGCAGGTAGGGCTCGAGCAGGTCGATGACCTTGATCCCGGTCTCGAACATCTGGAGCTCGGTCGACTGGTCCTCGAGGGTCGGCGCGGGACGATGGATCGGCCAGTGCTGGTCGGTCTCCACCGGCCGGTCGGGAAAGTCCACCGGCTCGCCGAGCACGTTCAGCACGCGGCCGAGCGTCGACGGCCCGACCGGCATGGTGATCGGCCCCCCGGTGTCGATCACCGCCATGCCGCGCTGCATGCCGTCGGTCGGTTTCATGGCGACCGTGCGCACGCGGTTCTCTCCCAGGTGCTGCTCGACCTCCGCGATCACGTCGAGCGCATCCGACCCCTCTCCGCTCGTGATGCGGAGCGCGTTGTGGATCGGCGGCAGGTGGCCGCCTGCGAACTCGACGTCGACCACCGGCCCGATGACCTGGACCACCTTCCCCGTCGCGTCTCCGCCTGCCTGTGCCATCGCTAGAGCGCCTCCGCGCCCGACACCACCTCGATCAGCTCACGCGTGATGGTGGCCTGGCGCACCTTGTTCATGTAGAGCGTCAACCCGTCGATCATCTCGTCGGCGTTGCGCGTCGCCGCGTCCATCGCCGTCATCCGCGCCGCGTGCTCCGCCGCCGCCGACTCGAGGAGCGCCCGGAAGATCTGCGTCTCGACGTGCCGCGGCAGGAGGCCGCGGAAGATCTCGCCCGGCGCCGGCTCGAAGAGGAACTCGCTGGTCACGCCGGCCTCCGGGTCTCCGTCCGCGTAGTCGATGCGCGGTATCGGAAGCAGTTGCTCGACGACGACCGGCTGCTGGATGACGCTCTTGAACTCGTTGTAGATCACGTCGACGCGCGACGCCGCGCCTCCCGTGTACTCCTCGATGGCGGCGTGCGCGACGGCCTGGGCGTGGCTGTAGCGCAGGTCGTTGAAGATGTTGACCAGCTCGAAGCGCACGTCGAAGCCGCGCCGCACGAAGAAGTCGCGGCCCTTGCGTCCCACCAGGCCCATCACCACCGGCCGATCCGCGTCGCCGACGAAGCCGGCCGCCCGCCGCAGGATGTTGGCGTTGAAGCTGCCGCACAGGCCCTTGTCGGCGGTCACGACGAAGACCAGCGCCGGCGCGTCGGGCGCGACCGGCGGCGCCAGGAGCGGATGCGCCGCGGTGTCGACCCGCTCGGCGAGGTCGTTCAGCACGCGCCCCATCAGCTTCGCGAACGGCCGGGCGCCCACGATGCGGTCCTGGGCGCGGCGCAGCCGGGACGCGGCGACGGTCTTCATCGCCTTCGTGATTTGCTGCGTCGACTTGACCGCACGAATGCGCCGGCGCAGATCGATGAGGGACGGCATCTTCGTTTAGGCGACTGCTTCCTTGCGGGTTGCCGCGAACTGCTCGGTGAACTCCGCGACCGCGGCCGTGAGACCCGCCAGGAGCTCGTCGTCGATCTTCTTCTCGGACACCAGCTTGGCGACGAGGTCGCCGTGGCGTGCGTCCATGTACTGGTGGAGCTCCTGCTCGTAGGCCCCCACGTCGCTCTCCGCGACTCCGTCGAGATAACCCTTCGAGCCCGCGAACAGGATGAGAATCTGCCGCTCGACCGGCAGCGGCCGGTACTGCGGCTGCTTCAGCACCTCGGTGAGGCGGCGCCCCCGGTTCAACTGGTCCTGCGTCGCCTTGTCGAGGTCGCTCCCGAACTGCGCGAAGGCCTGCAGCTCGCGGTACTGCGCCAGGTCGAGGCGCAGCGTGCCGACCACCTGCCGCATCGCGCGCACCTGCGCCGAACCGCCGACGCGGGAGACCGAGTTGCCCGCGTTGATCGCGGGCCGGATGCCCTGGTTGAACAGGTCGGACTCCAGGAAGATCTGCCCGTCGGTGATCGAGATGACGTTCGTCGGGATGTAGGCCGAGAGGTCGCCGGCCTGGGTCTCGATGACCGGCAGCGCCGTCAGCGAGCCGCCGCCCAGCTCGTCGTTCATCTTGGCCGCGCGCTCGAGGAGGCGCGAATGCAGGTAGAAGACGTCGCCGGGATACGCCTCGCGGCCCGGCGGCCGGCGCAGCAGAAGGGAGATCTCGCGGTAGGCCTGGGCGTGCTTCGACAGGTCGTCGTAGATGCACAGGGCGTGGCGGCCGCTGTCGCGGAAGTACTCGCCGATCGTGCACGCCGAGTACGGGCTGATGTAGAGCAGCGGCGCCGAGTCCGAGGCGGAGGCGGCGACCACGATGGTGTACTCCATCGCGCCCTCCTCCTCGAGGGTCTTGACGACCTGCGCGATGGTGGACTGCTTCTGCCCGATGGCGTTGTAGATGCAGATGACGTCGAGGCCCTTCTGGTTGATGATCGTGTCGACGGCGACCGCGGTCTTGCCGGTCTGCCGGTCGCCGATGATCAGCTCGCGCTGGCCGCGCCCGATCGGAATCATCGCGTCGATCGCCTTCAGGCCGGTCTGTAGAGGCTCCTTCACCGGCTGCCGGTCGACGACGCCGGGCGCGATCCGCTCGATCGGGGACTGCTGGCTGGCGTTGATCGGCCCCTTCCCGTCGATCGGCTGCCCCAGGGAGTTGACGACCCGCCCGATCATCTCGTCGCCCGCGGGCACGGAGATGATGCGTCCCGTCCGCTTGACGGTGTCGCCCTCCTTGATCTCGGTCGCCTCGCCGAGGAGCACCGCGCCGACGCTCTCCTCCTCGAGGTTCAGGGCGATCCCGAAGACGCCGTGGGGGAACTCGAGCATCTCGGTGGCCATCGCGCCCTCGATGCCGTGCAGGCGCGCGATGCCGTCGCCGACCGACACCACCGTCCCGACCTCGGCCACGTCGACGTCGAGGGAGTAGTTCCCGAGCTGGTCCTTGATGAGCTTGGAGATTTCGTCTGCTTTGATGTTCATCTTCGGTACCGTGCGGCGCTCAGACCCGGCTGCCGAAGTCCTGCCGGAGCCGATCGAGGTGCCGCATCACGCTTCCGTCGTACACGATGCCGCCGACCTGCGCCACGAGCCCACCGACCAGCGCCGGGTCGACGCTCCGCTCGATGCGCACCTGACGGCCGGTCGCCTGGCCGAGCGCCTTCTCGAACGCCGACGCGCGCCCGTCGTCGAGCGGCGCGGCGGTCGTGATCCGCGCCCGCATGATCCCCCGGTGGTCGTTCAGACGCTCGCGGTAGACATCGAGCAGGTCCGGCAGGAGGGCGAGGCGGTCGCGCTCCGCCAGCATCGTGAGCAGGCGCACGACGATGGGCGAGAGCGCGCCGTCCCGTTCCACGATGCCGGCGACCACCGCCCGCTTGCGGGCCGGCGACACCGCCGGGTTGAGCAACGCCCGGCCCAGCGTCGGGTGCTCGTCGAGGAGCTTCGCGAACTCCCCGAGATCCCGCTCGACGCGGTCCGGATCCCCGTCCTGCAGGCTCACTTCGAGAAGCGCCCGCGCGTACCTGGTCGCTGCCGCTCGCTGCGTCATCTTGGGATTGGCGGCCGGCGTCTAGCGGTCGCCCGCGTCTAGAAGAAGAAGCCGCCCGCGTCTAAGGAGAAGAAGTCGCCCGCGCCCATAAGCCCGCGCATGGAATTCGAAGAAGTCGCGCGTGTCCAAAGAAGGAATCGCCCGCGTCACGACCCGCGTCACGAAAAGACAAGCCCGCCCGCGATTCACGACGGGCGGTCAGACATGTCCGGCCCCGCGCCGGGAGCCAAACCAGCCATTTATACCATCCCGCCGGAAGCGGCGGCAAGGCCATCTACGGCCCGGGGACCGACCTGGCCGAGCGGTGGGCCAGGGACCGGCGCGCCGAACTCGACGCCGGCCGG
>JAGWAJ010000025.1:1489-53247 GCA_021296475.1 Acidobacteriota bacterium | reverse complement strand
GGATGCGCTATCCGCAGTTCCGCGCCAGGGGCCTGTGTGTCTCGTCGGGCGTCGTCGAAGCGGGATGCAAGCAGATCGGAGACCGGCTCAAGCGAGCCGGCATGCGCTGGACCGTCGCCGGCGCCCGCGCCATCCTCGCCCGCGGAGCCGGGGCGCGGAGAATGTTGGCAGCGGTGCCGTGTCTGCCGCGAACGGGGGCGGAAGGGTCGGGCCGTCAGGCGCCCGCGAGCTGCTCGTACAGCCGCTGCAGCTCGTCCTCGGAGACGAACGTGATCTCGATCCGTCCGCGCTTGCCCCGGCGGACGATGCGGACGCGGGTTCCCAACGCCACCTTGAGGCGGTCTTCGGCCGCGCGCGTGTGCACGTCGGGGGGGGGCGGCTCCGCGGGTGGGCGGGGCGGCTCCGAGCGCCGCTTGACGAGCGCCTCGGTCTCCCGCACCGACAGGTCGCGGGCGAGCACCTCGCGGGCGATGTCGCGCTGGACACGCTCGTCGGCGAGGCCGGCGAGGGCGCGCGCGTGCCCCATCGAGAGCGCGCCCGAGGCGACCTCCGCCCGGACCTCAGCCGGGAGCCGCAGCAGACGCTGGTAGTTCGCGACCGTCGCGCGGTCCTTGCCCACCGAGCGGGCGATCTCCTCCTGCGTGAAGCCGAACTCGTCGGCCAGGCGGGCGTACGCCGCCCCGGCCTCGATCGCGTTCAGGTCCTCACGCTGGATGTTCTCGATCAGGGCCAGCTCCAGGCGCTTGCTGTTCGCGACCGCGCGCTCGACCACCGGCACCCGCAGGAGCCCCGCCCGCTGCGCGGCCCGCCAGCGGCGCTCCCCCGCGACGATCTCGAACGTGCCGTCCTCCTGGCGGGAGACCACCAGCGGCTGGATAATCCCGTGCGCCCGGATGGACGCCGCGAGCTCTTCGAGCCGTGCGTCCTCGATGGCGCCGCGGGGTTGCTCCCGGTTGGGACGCAGGAGGTCGAGGTCCACCTCCTGCGCCGGCTCCCTGCGCAGGGGCGCCACCGGCTCGGGAATCAGCGCCCGCAGGCCGCGCCCGAGCGCCTTGCGCTTGTCAGCCATCCATCCCAACTCCGCGCTCCGGTGGGCGCGAGGCCCGGCTGAGGAACTCGTGCGCAAGGGCCAGGTAGGCGGACGCTCCCTTCGACTTGACGTCGTACAGGATCGCCGGTAACCCGTAGCTCGGGGCCTCGCCCAGGCGCACGTTGCGGGGGATGACGGTCTCGAAGACCTTCTCCCGGAAGAAGTCGCGCACTTCACCGGCCACCTGCTGGCCGAGATTGGTCCTCAGGTCGGTCATCGTCAGCAGCACGCCGGCGATCACCAGATCCGGGTTGAGCTGCGCCTGCACGCGCCGGAGCGTAGAGGTGAGGTCGGCGAGCCCCTCGAGCGCGAAGTACTCGCACGTCAGCGGAATCAGCACGGCTTCGGCCGCGACGAGGGCGTTGAGGGTCAGCAACCCGAGCGACGGCGGCGTGTCGATGAAGATGTAGTCGAAGCTGGCGTGGGCCTGCCGGAGCAGCGGACGCAGACGCGTCTCGCGGTTGGCGAGGCCCACGAGCTCCACCTCCGCCCCCGCGAGGTTGCGATCCGCGGGCATGAGCGAGAGACCGGTCACCGCCGTCGGCACGATGAAGCGACCGACGTCCGCCTCGCCGGCCGCGGTCAGCGCGTCGTACACGGTGCGGCCTTCGGGGACGGACCCCTTCAGGCCCACGCCGCTGGTCAGATTGCCCTGCGGGTCCATGTCGACGATCAGCACCTTCCGATCGGCCAGGGCGACCGACGCGGCCAGGTTGATCGCCGTCGTGGTCTTCCCGACGCCGCCCTTCTGGTTCGTGACGGCAAAGATCTTCTTCACGCGCGGCTTCGGTCGGAAGCCCGAAATTAGGTCTCGCAACATAATTCCGTTAGGGCGTCTGATGCCTACCCGTGCGACGCGTAGAAGAGTACACCCATCGTCGGGGCAGCGTCAAATCGGCGTCACCGCGGGAGCCCCGCGGCGCCTGGGTTCGCAGTCCCGGGACCGCGCCGCCAACCGCCTGACGCGACCGGTGTCGCCGGCCGCCCGTGCGGATATAACCGTGCCCGAGACCGAGGTCCTGACCGTGCCTGAGAGCTCCGCGGTCGGCGGGGGCAACCGCTCGGCGCGGGGCGCTTCACGAGGGTCCATCGGCGACCGGGGTTGACGCGGCCGCGCTCCAGGCCCCCTCGAGCCGACCGGCAGCACACCGGCTCCCTCGAGCCCTCGGTATCGGCGCCACCCCCATGTTGCCGTGGCCCGCAGCTCCGGGATTCCGGGGGCGCTTCCATCGGCGCCGTGACGCGCCCCCGACAGACAGCGATGCGCGCCGCCGATTCGTGCCCGGCAGGCCAGCGGTTGGGCGACTCTCGCGGTACTCCCGCCCAGACTCTTCAGACGCGAGCCCACAGGCGAGGCGCCGCGGCCGCCGAGCTTCTCCGCGCCGTCTCTCGCTTGCCCCGAGCGTTGTGGGTCGTGACGGATACGCAGCCGACGCGCCGTCTCCCGCTTGCCCCGAGCGCCGTGGGTTGTGATGGATCGCAAACCGGCGCGTCGCCCTCCGCTCTTCGATATGGGCTTCGCTTTCTGGCGAATCCAGCCGTTGTGACGGATCGCAACCGGCGCGTCACCCTCGGCTGCCCCCGAGCGCTGTGGATTCGCGAGAAGATCCCAGCCGGCGCGTCGTCTTCCTGCTTGCGCCGAGCTTGGCGGGTCGTGACGGATCGGCAGCCGGGAGCGTCGCCTTCCGCTTGCCCGAGCTTGGCAGAGTCGTGAGGACAATCGCAAACCGGGGCGGTGCAGGCCACGGCAGGGGCGCCACTCGACAGGAGCGGCGGTGCTGGATCGGACCGCGACGCCCCCTTGGGGGCCGCACGGGCCGGCAGCCGCCCCGCCAACCGGGCAGTGCGGCCTCGGAGGCCCGCCGTGGTGGCGCGGCAGGTGGCGCAAGAGATCAGAGCCCGCTCACCCCGGTGCGGCTCTCCGCCGAGGTCGACCGAAACGGCGATGAGCGATGAGGCCACAGCACCCGGTTGGGAGCGCCCTAACGCTCTGATGACGCGGCGCGTGCTGGCTGCGAGATCGCGCTCCGATCGCTGTTCGAACAGCACCAGGTCGGCGGCCGCACGGGCTCGCGGACCTGGGGGGCTCGCGGGGCTAGAGCCTGCGGCGGCGGAGTGTTCCACGTGGAACACTATCCCTCTGAGGGCCGTTCGGCCGGGAGGTACCCGCAGGATGGCGAGCCAGGACTCCCCCGCCGCGCGCGAGACCACCCAACAGTCGGTAGTCGCCCCCCGACCGCGACACTCGAGGTTCACCGCGCGGCGTGCCGGCGCCCCCGTCGGCTACGGCTGCTGGGATCGCCTGGGGCGGGCGTGGAGTAGGAGGAGCCGCACCCTGGCCCCGAGGTAGGCGACCCGGCGGACCGGACCCCGCGCGGGCCTACTCGGCGAGCGAGTGCTCCACGTGGAACGTTGTCCTCTCCCGGGCCTCCAGCGGAACGTCGCAGGACGATCAGACGGCTTCCCGGCGCACTCCGCAACGGCACCGCCGCCTCCAACGTCAGGGTCGGCGATGCGTCGGTCCAGCTATCGGCCGGTTCCGGTCCCCGAAATAGCAGCAGCGCCCCGCCCGGGGCCACGAGCGTCTGCAGCCCCTGCAAGGCCACCGTGTCCAGGCGCACGCCGCGCACCGACAGCGCGACGTGCCCGTCTTGCAGGTCACGGCGCCTCAGCAGCTCTTCGTACCGCTCGGCGAGCACTTCCGTGCGGTCCAGGCCGAGGTGACGGACCGCCTCTCGGAGGAAGGCCGCCTTGCGCGTCCTGCCTTCGATCATGCGGAGCGCAAGGCCGGGCGCCGCCAGCTTGAGCGGAATCGCCGGCGAGCCGCCGCCGGATCCGATGTCGACGAGCGTTCCTTGCTCCGGAAGGTAGGGCACGGCGGCGAGCGGTTCGATGACCAGCCGGGCAAGGCCCGCGTCGTCTCGGTCGAGTCGCGTGAGGTTGAGCTTCGCGTTCCACCGCCGGAGCAGATCGACGTAGGCGCCGAGGCGTTCCGCCAGGGACTTGTCCATCGCCACGCCCGCGACCTCCGCCTGCGCCGGCAGCCGTTCGCCGAGACGCTCCGGCGCGTACCTAGCCACCTCGCCGGGCCCGTCCTTTCGCGCGGTCGACGCAGGCGCCGAGTACCGCGACCGCGGCCGGCGTGACCCCCGGAATGCGTCGCGCCTGGCCGAGCGTCTCGGGCCGCACCTCCGCCAATCGCTCGACGGCCTCCCGCGAGAGTCCGGGGACCGCGTCGTAGCGCAGGTCGTGCGGAAGGCGCCGCCGCTCGTCGCGTCTAGCGCGCCGAGCCATCTCCTCCTGGCGCTGGAGGTAACCCGAGTACTTGAACACGGTCTCGACGCTGGCCACGTCGAGGTGCTCCTGGCCCGCGCACACGTCGAGGGCGACCTGCCCGGTCGCCCTCAGCGCCGCGAGGGAGGCATCCGGCCGGCGCAGCGCCCGCGATGCTCGCACGCGTGCACCACCAGCCAGTGTGACCGTCGTGCGCGTCAGCCGTTGGCGGTTGCTTTCGAACCGGACGCGCCGGGCCTCGAAACGCGTCCAGCGCAGGTCGTCCACCAGTCCGACCTCCCGGCCACGCGGCGTCAGCCGCAGGTCGGCGTTGTCGATGCGCAGAAGCAGCCGATGCTCGGCGCGGGACGTGAACATGCGGTACGGCTCCAGGCATCCGGTGGTCGTGAGGTCGTCGACCAGCACGCCGATGTAGGCCTCCTCGCGCGCCAGGACGAAGGGGCGGTCGCCGCGCACCAGCCGCGCCGCGTTGATGCCGGCCACGATGCCCTGTGCCGCCGCCTCCTCGTATCCGGAGGTCCCGTTGACCTGGCCGGCCAGAAACAGCCCTGGCACGCGCCTGGTCTCCAGGCTGCGGCGGAGCTCCGTCGGCTGGATGAAGTCGTACTCGACAGCGTAGCCCGGCCGCAGCATCACGGCTTGCTCCAGGCCCGGCAGGGCGTGCACCAGGCGCTCCTGTATGGCCGTCGGAAGACTCATCGAGTAGCCGTTGACGTAGATCTCGTCGACATCGAGCCCCTCCGGCTCGAGAACCAGCAGATGCCGTTCACGGGCCGGAAACCGCATCACCTTGTCCTCGAGCGACGGGCAATAGCGGGGACCGATGCCGCTGATCTGGCCGTTGTAGAGGGGAGACCGGCCGATCTGGGCGCGGACGAGCTCGTGCACGCTCCCGGTCGTGTGCAGGAGGTGGCACGCCACTCTCGGTTGCTCGATGCGGTCGGTCAGAAACGAGAACGGCACCGCGGGACGATCGCCCCGCTCCTCCTCGAACCGGGAGAAGTCGATGCTCCGGCGGTCGAGGCGCGGCGGCGTCCCCGTCTTCAGGCGGCCCCACGCGAATCCGCAGTCCTTGAGCGATTCGGCGAGCGCGCGCGACGGAGGCTCGCCGGCGCGACCCGCCGGGCGGCGTTCCGGGCCGACATGAATCAGGCCGTTCAGGAAGGTCCCGGCGGTCACGACCACCGTCGCGGCACGCAGGCGGCCTCCGGCGCCGCTCCCGTCCGCCGGCTCGAGCTCTATGCCCCGCACGCGCCCGCCTTCTACGAGGATGCGCCCCGCCCGCCCGAACAGCCAGTGGATTCGCGGTTCCCGCCGGAGCTCCTCCAGCACCCAGCGACCGTAGCGACGCTTGTCCGCCTGGGCGCGCGGCGACCGCACGGCGGGACCGCGGCTCCGGTTCAGCAGCTTGAACTGGATGCCGGTGGCGTCGATGGCGCGCCCCATCAACCCGCCCAGCGCGTCGATCTCCCGCACCATGTGGCCCTTGGCGGTCCCGCCGATTGCCGGGTTGCACGGCATGTGGGCGACCGTGGCCTCGGACAACGTGCAGAGGGCGACCGAGCAGCCGAGCCGTGCGGCGGCGTATGCGGCCTCGCAGCCGGCATGGCCCGCCCCGATGACGATCACGTCGAAGCGGTCGTCCGGGCGGACGGCTTCCACTCCCGCTGCCGCCGACGCCGACGCCGACGCCGGCGGCAGCGCCGTCACTCGCACCGGGGCCGCACCATCTTCGCGCCCCCTCTGCCCGTCGCGCACCCGGTTCGCCTTCCCCGACCCCGTCATCGCCTGCCCTCACTTGCCGATGCAGAACCGCTCGAAGATGCGCTCCAGAACGGCGTTGGGTGCCCGCTGGCCGGAGAGCTCCTCCAGCGCGCCGCCCGCCGCCTGCAGGTCGGCAAGCACGAGCTCCTCCGTCGCGCCCGTCGACGCCGCGGCGGCGGCACGCGTGAGCGCGGCGGCGGCCGTCTCGAGCAGCGTGATGTGCCGGATGTTGGATACGACGGGCGTGTCCTCCGGGGCGCGGTCCTGCAGCAGGGCCTGCGCGATGGCGGCGCGGACGGCCGGCGCCCCGCCGTCGTCGAGCAACGAGACGTGCAGGGCCGCCTCCTCCACGCCCGCGGCCGCGAGGTCGACGGAACCCCAGCACGGCGGCCGGTCCATCTTGTTGACCACGACGACGCGCCGCGTCCGACTCGTTCCGGCGAGGAGCCGCAGGTCGTCCCCACCGAGCGGAACGGACCGGTCGAGCACGACGACGGCCAGCGTCGCCGCGCGGAGCGCGCCGCGCGCGCGGCGCACGCCCTCGGTTTCGACCGCATCGCCGCTGTCGCGCAAGCCGGCGGTGTCGACCAGCGTCACCGGGAGGCCGTCGATGTCGAGCGTTTCGGTCAGCAGGTCCCGCGTCGTTCCGGCGGCGTCGGCGACGATGGCGCGCGGCATCCCAAGCAGCCGATTGAATAGCGTCGACTTCCCTACGTTGGGGGTACCGAGGAGGACCACCCGGGCGCCTTCCCGCACGAGGCGCCCGTGCCCGGCGCTCCGCAGCGCCGCCGCGACGCGCTCGCCGAGCGCGCGCACCTCGGCGCTCGCGGCGGCCGCGTCGATGAAATGGTAGCCCTCGTCGGGGAAATCGATGGACGCCTCCAGGCGCGCGATCAGGTCGAAGAGCGCCCGGTCGATATCGGCGACCAGGGCGGACACCCCGCCCTCGAGCTGCTCGAAGGCGACCCGCGCCTGGAGCGGCGTCACCGCACCGACGAGATCGGCTACCGCCTCGGCCTGGACGAGGTCGAGGCGTCCGTTCAGAAAGGCGCGGAAGGTGAACTCGCCCGGTTGCGCCAGCCGGGCCCCGGCGTCGACCGCGATGGAGACGATGCGGCGCAACAGGACCGGGCTGCCGTGGCCGCTCAGCTCGACCACGTCCTCTCCGGTGTAGGACCCCGGCCGCGGGAAGTACGTCGCCACGACGCGATCGACGTGACGCCCGCCTGCCGCGGCATCGGCGATCCGCCGCAGGCTGGCGCGGCGTGGTGCGAGGGAAGCGTCGGCGACCAGCATCGCGCCGGCGATCGGTCGGGCTCGGGGACCGCTGAGGCGGACCACCCCGATGCCGCCCGGGCCGGGGGGCGTTGCGAGGGCTACGATGGTGTCGTCGGTGGCGAGCACCGGACCGCTGGGGTTCGCCGGTCGCGGCGCGCCCGGCCGTCGGACCCCAGGAGTCTACGCCGTAGAACGGCGTGGACTCCTGTAGGCCGGCTGGGCGGGAATCGGAGCCGCAGGCGACAGTTCCCGGACTAGCCGGACGCAGAGATGACTACGGCCTTCATGAACGCATCGCCGACGCTCTCCGACGAGACGCCGGGGTCCTCGGCGACCGCGAGATGGACGATCCGCCGCGCGTAGGGGTTGAGCGGCCCAATCTCCTGCGGTTCTCCGGTCGCCCGCGCGCGCTCGGCCAGCAGCCGGGCCGTCTCGCGCAGCTCCGAGTCCTTGTTCTTCCGATAGTCGAGGCAGTCGACCACGATGTGGCGGGACGGCTGCTCGCGGCGGAACGCCGCATTCACGACGTGCTGCAACGCGTCGAGCCCTGCCGCCCGCCGCTGCAGAAGGATGTCGCAGCCCTGCCCGGCAACGGTGATGCGGGTACCGTCCTCGATCGGCTCGACCGTGACCTCCAGAGCCAACCCCATGGCGGCTCCGACGTCACGCAGGAAGCTCGTCATCCGTGCGTCGAGATCGTCAGCCACTGCCCACTCCCACTCCCGGCAGCCGGGAACGCCGCCCGTCCACCCTCGCCGCCCGACGGCTCCTCCCGGCGCCCGGCCCGGCCTGCAAGTGAGTCTGCCCTTCCCGCGGGGAGACGGCGCCGCTCTACGGCGCAGACTCCTGGCCCTTGCGCTGGCCGGCCTTGCGGGCGCGTCGCTCTGCCGCCGGCCGGCGCTCTGCCGGCGGACGCACGGTGCGCACCTTCGGCGGCCCGATGATCCGGTTCGTCGCGACCTGCTGCCCGATGCCGAAGACGTTGCTCGTCAGCCAGTAGAGGACCAGCCCGCTCGGGGCGAACACGAACATGAACGTGAACATCACCGGCATCATCATCATGATGCGCTGCTGCATCGGGTCCGCCTGCGTCGGCGTCATGCGCTGCTGCAGCACCATGGTCGCACCCATGACGATCGGTGTCACGTAGAACGGGTCGGCCAGCGACAGGTCGGTGATCCACCCGACGAACGGCTCGCCGCGGATCTCGATGGAGAGCGAGAGCAGCCGGTAGAAGGCGAACAGGACCGGCATGGTGAGCAGCATCGGGAGGCAGCCGCTCGCCGGGTTGGCCCCGCGTTCGCGATACAGGGCCATGATCTCCTGGTTCATCTTCTGCTTGCTTGTAGCGCTCCTGAATCGCCTTCATCTCCGGCTGCAGCTCCTGCATCTTGCGCATCGACACGACGCTCTTGTGCCGTAGCGGCAGGATTACCAGGTTGATCAGGACGGTGAGCAGGATGATCGCCCAGCCCCAGTTGCCGACGTAGCCGTGGACCCACGTCAAGGACCGGTGCAGCGGCACCACCAGCCAGGCGAACCACCCGAAGTCCAGCGAGCGGACGAGGGCGGGATGCGCCGCCTCGAGGATCTCGAAGTCCTTCGGCCCGATGAAGAACGGAAGGTCGACGTCCGGCGCGGACCCGGGCAGTGCGAGATCGAACGCCATCAGCTCCCGCGCGTCGCCGTCGAGCTCACGGGGCGGCAGGGGCACGGCCCGGTAGGTGACGACGGTCTCGGCGTTGCCGGGGAGCGCGGCGGCCAGGAAGTAGTGGTTGTCGACGCCTACGAACCGCAGCAGCCCTTCGTAGGTCGGCCGGGCAGTCACATCGGATGCATCCGGCCGCTCGACTTCCTCCGCCGAGAGGGTGCCGTCCTGCTGGACGCGACCGTACATCACGCCCCGCGGTCCGACCCGATACGCCAGGCCGCTGCTGCTCGACTCCACACCCCCGAGGGCGGGCCCCCAGCGGATGATCGGGACCAGCGGCTGCCCCGCCAGAGATGCTTCGACCGACACCGTCACGACGAACGGGTTCGCGGCCGGCTCGAAGCGGAACGCCTTGCGTACGCGCAGGCCGCCGGCGTCCTCGAACTCGAACGCGAGGGTTTGGTCGCGGTCGGTGATCCGCAGCGCGCTCGTGCTGGCACGGTACAGCCCCGCGGCGGCGCGCGCCGTCAACGCGGGGTCGGAGAACGCCACGCTGAACGGCGCCGGCTCCTCGGCCGGCAGCTCCCGCGGCACGAGATCGACCGGCTCTCCATTGACCTCATCGAGATAGTTCCTGAGCTCCCAGCTCACCAGAACCGCCCCGCGATTCGTGAACACGGCCCGCAACGCGTCGCTCTCGACGACGATGGACTCGGCGGCGGCCGCGGCGACGACCGGCGGCCCCTCCGGTACCGCGTCCTCGACCGCGGGCGCAGCCGGAGGAGGAGTCAGGTTCGCCATCGCGCCGGGCTCGACGGCGGCCCCTGCGGTGGCGGGGAGCTCGCTCGCCGGGGCAGGGCGGGCGACGTCGCCCGCGGCCGGGAGTCCTCCCGGCGCCCCGCGATTCGTGGGCGTTGGAACGAACAGCGCCTGGTAGGCGTACAGCACGACGAACGACAGGAAGAAGGCGAGGAGGACCCTGCGCTGCATCAGTCTCGGCTCAGCGATCGGAAGGGAGTGGAGTCCGCCGACTGGCTACGCGGGCGTCCGGCACCGGGTCCAGTCCACCGCGGCAGAGAGGTTGACATCGCGCAAGCCGGCGCATTGCCAACCAGAGGCCGCGCACCGCGCCGTGGCGCTCGACGGCCTCCGCGGCGTACGCCGAGCAGGAGGGCACGAAGCGGCACGACCCGGCGAACCACGGCGAGAGGACCAATTGGTACGTCCTGATGAGCCCCATCGCAATCCGCGCGGGCGCCGCGCCCGCCCATTGCCGGGCAACGTCAAGTCGCACCGCTCGCAGCGCGGAGCGTGCGCCGATAGTCGGCCTCGAGGGCGTCGATGGGGACATCGGGGACGACGGGACGAACGAGTACCACCATGTCGATGCCGGGTCGGCCCTTCCGGTGACGGAACAGCTCCCGGACGCGCCGCTTCGCGCGGTTCCGCCGAACGGCGCCGCCGACGCGCCGCGTCGCGATGATGCCGAGCCGGGCCACGTTCATCCCGTTCGGCAGGGTGAACAGCGTCAGGTAGCGTCCCCGACTCCGCACACCGTTGTGCTGTACCCGCTGGAACTCCGGTCGACGCCGAATCCGCTCGCGCCGGGTCAGACTGCGTTGCACGCGCTGCGCGTCAGGGTGGTCACCGAACGGCGATTCGCTCGCGCCCCTTGGCGCGCCGACGCTTCAGCACCCGCTGCCCGGCCTTCGCGCTCATCCGCTTCCGGAAGCCGTGCGTGCGCCGGCGACGGCGCCGGTTCGGCTGATACGTACGCTTCATGATCCGACAACTCCACCGTGGCACCAATCCCTAGCGAGGCGCGCCAGAGGAAGCTGCGCGCCAGCGAACGGCCACGCCCCAGAGAACAGACCGAAACGCTCATCCTATCGGAGGCCCGGATCGGCTGTCAATCACGACGAAAGGAGGCCGGATTGCGCGGGTCCGTCTCTCCCGAGCTTGCCAGGGCTCGCCAACGCTCTCCATTATCAGGTTTTATGAGCTGCATGGTAGCAGATTACAGGATTGTCTGGCCGGATCCGATGTGCTAGAGTCGCCGGTCTGCGGATCATGCAGGGGCACCCCCGGCAAGTTTTCCACACCTGTGGAAGTTACTTGTGGAAACCCGTGTGCCTCTGCGGAAATGGGGTGGTTTGGGCGGATCTGACTTGCGGGCCGGAGCGGAGCACCGCGCTCGGTGAACTCCCCTTCACGTACATCAGCGGACCGTCGCGGGGCCTTCACGCCAATGCTAGGCAACGTCTGGACCCAAGTCCTGTCACGAATCGAGACCAAGGTCGACCAGCGCACCTTTCGGACCTGGTTCCAGCCGACCGCGCTGATCGCCGACCAGGGGCAGAAGGTCACCATCCGGGTACCGAGCGTCCTCTGCCGCGATTGGCTCGCCAAGCACTACGCCGGCGTCATCTCCGAGGCGGCAGGCGAGGTCGAGCGCGGCGACCTGCAGATCGCTTTCGTCATCGACGACCCGGAGGGCCCCCCGGCTCCGCCCGAGGCAGCGCCGCCTGACGCTCCGGCCCCGGACGCACCGGCCCCGGATGCGCCCGCGGCGCCCGCGGGCGGCCTCAACCCCCGGTACACGTTCTCGTCGTTCGTCGTCGGCCCGTCGAACCAGTTCGCGCACGCGGCCTCGGTCGCCGTCGCCGAGGCGCCGTCCCGCTCCTACAACCCGCTGTTCCTGTACGGCGGCGTGGGACTCGGCAAGACGCACCTGATGCACGCGATCGGTCAGTACCTGCTGGAACGGATGCCTGGACTGAAGCTGACCTACATCTCGTCCGAGCGCTTCATGAACGAGATGATCAACGCGGTTCAGCACAAGCGCGTCCTCAGCTTCCGCGAGAGGTACCGGAACATCGACGTCCTGCTCATGGACGACATCCAGTTCCTGGCCGGCAAGGAAGGGACGCAGACGGAGTTCTTCCACACGTTCAACTCGCTGTACGACGCCCAGAAGCAGATCGTCATCAGCAGCGACGGTCCCCCGCACGACATCCCGGCCCTGGCCGAACGCCTGCGGTCGCGGTTCGAGTGGGGGCTGATCGTCGACATCCAGCCGCCGGATCTCGAGACGAAGGTCGCCATTCTCAAGAAGAAGGCCGGGGCCGAGGCCGTGCCCCTGCCCGACGACGTGGCGCTCTTCATCGCGGGCCGCAACAAGTCGAACGTGCGCGAGCTCGAGGGCTCCCTGATCCGTCTCATCGCCTACGCGTCGCTGACCGGCCGCAAGATCGATCTCTCCCTGGCGCAGGCCGTCCAGCGCGACACCCTCGGCGGCGACCGGGCCGTCACCATCGACACGCTCCAGGAGTTCGTCGCCCGGCACTACCAGATGCGCGTCAGCGAGCTCAAGTCGCGCAACAGCTCGCGCGCCGTCGCGCTGCCGCGGCAGGTCGCCATGTACCTCTGCAAGCAGTTGACTAACGCCTCGCTGCCGCAGATCGGGAAGAGCTTCGGCGGCAAGCACCACACCACGGTCATCCACTCGATCCGCACCATCGAGAACCGCCGCAAGAACGACCGGGCGTTCAACGACCTGATCGCCGGCTTCGTCGACTCGTTCCCGCGCAGCCGCCCCTCGTGACGCCGGCGCCGCCCGCGCCGACGAATCGGACCGGCTTGGCCCAACGTGGATGCCCGCTCGCCTGCGGCCGGGCCCGTCCACAGCCGGCTCTGGACGCCGCGCGAACGCGGTGTGGATTTCGCCGGCCGGTTGCGGATCGACCGTTCGTCCACGTCCGGCCTCCACAGGCGGCCTCTTCGGAAGTCCTTGCTGTCCAGCATTTTAGGAGCAGCACCCACATGCTCACAGAGACTGTGGTTCTTGTATAATTGAATGTACTCTCCTGAGATAGTGATATTCACGATCCCTGTCGCCAAGTCTCCCGGCTCGTAGACCCGAGGTTGTCCGCCCCATGGAACTCAGCGTTCGACAGAGCGACCTGCTTCGCGAGCTGCAGCTCTTTCAGGGAATCGTCGAACGGAAGAACACGATTCCGATCCTGGGCAACGTCCTGCTCGAAACGAACGGCGACGGCAGCCTGCAGATGCTCGCAACGGACCTCGAGGTCGGGCTCCGCAGCCGTTGCGCGGCGCAGATCGGCGAGCCGGGGTCGGTGACCATCCCCGCGAAGAAGCTGTTCGAGATCGTACGCGCGCTGCCGGAGACCGAGATTCGGATCCAGCAGGGAGCGAAGGGGGCGGTCGAGGTGGCGGCGGCGCAGTTCGACTCGCGGATGCAGACGCTGCCGCGCGAGGACTTCCCGACGGTCCCGGAGCCGGGTTCGGGGTGGTCGGCGGTCCTGCCGCGCTCGGCGCTCGGGGAGATGGTGGCGAAGACGCAGTTCGCGATCACCGGGGAGGACACGCGCTACTTCCTCAATGGGGCGCTGCTGGTCCTGGTCGAGGGGCGGATGACGCTGGTTGCTACCGACGGTCACCGTCTGGCCCTGGCCGCGGCGCCGCGCGGGGCGGACGAGACCGAGGCGCCCGGCGGCGAGAAGCGCGCGATTCTCCCCAAGAAGACGCTCGGCGAGCTCGCGCGGCTGCTGTCCGACGGCGAGGGCGACGTGACCTGCGAGTTCACCGAGAACCATCTCTTCTTCGAGATCGACGGCCGGCACCTCATCTCGCGGATGATCGACGCGCAGTTCCCCGCCTACGAGCGGGTGATCCCGCAGGGCAACGACAAGCGCATCGATTTCGAGCGCGATCGCCTGCTGCGGGCGGTCAGGAGGGTTGCCCTCCTCTCGAGCGAGCGCTCCCGCGCCATCCGATTCCAGATCGACACGAACTCGGTCGAGGTGAGGTCGAGCAGCCCCGAGGTCGGCGAGGCCAAGGAGGTGCTCGAGGTGGAGTACGCCGGCGGCGCGTTGCAGATCTGCTTCAACGCCCAGTACGTAACGGACTTTCTCGGTGCGGCCGACACGGACAGCGTAGGCCTGGAGTTCCGCGACGAGATGAGCCAGGCCGTCATGCAGCCGGTGGGCGCCGACGGCTGCGAGTACACCTACGTCATCATGCCGATGCGGGTCTAGCCACGCGGGCTGCCCGCGCTGGCGTAGCTTGCCGGCGGGCACCTGCGGGGTGGGTGCCGGCTCCCGTCCGCCCGGTTTCACCGGCACGTCCAGGCGCCCTGGGTGGGCCGGCCCAACGGAAGCGAATGACCCAGCTCGAACACGATCAAGCAGGTAGCCAGCCCGTTTCGGACGAGGGCATTCTGCCGGTGCCGCCCGCCACGGGGACGTCGGACGACTATCGCGCCGACAAGATCAAGGTTCTCGAGGGGCTCGAGGCGGTGCGCAAGCGGCCGGCGATGTACATCGGGTCGACCGGCGCGGCGGGCCTGCACCACCTGGTCTACGAGGTCGTCGACAACTCGATCGACGAGGCCCTGGCGGGGCACTGCGACCGCATCGAGGTGACCGTCCACATCGACGACTCGGTGACGATCGTCGACAACGGGCGGGGCATACCGGTCGACCAGCACGACAGTGGCCGGTCCGCGGCCGAGGTCGTCATGACGGTGCTGCACGCCGGCGGCAAGTTCGACAACAAGAGCTACAAGGTATCGGGTGGCCTGCACGGGGTCGGCGTGTCGGTGGTCAACGCGCTCTCCGAGTCCCTGCACCTCGAGATCTGCCGCGACGGGCACGTCTACCGGCAGAGCTACGAGCGGGGACAGCCGACGAACGGCCTCGAGCGGATCGGCACCACCAGGCGCCGCGGTACGGAGGTGAAGTTCAAGCCCGACAGCCGCATCTTCGAGACGACCGTCTACAGCTTCGACACGCTCGCCCACCGGCTGCGCGAGCTCGCGTTCCTGAACGCCGGCGTCACCATCGTCCTCGGCGACGAGCGAAACGACAAGAGCCGCACCTTCAACTACGAGGGCGGGATCCGCTCCTTCGTCGAGTTCATCAACAAGAACAAGACGGTGGTCAACGCGCAGCCGCTGCACATGGACGGAGAGCGCGACGGCATCGAGGTCGAGATCGCGCTCCAGTGGAACGACGGCTACGCCGAGACGGTGTACTCGTTCGCCAACAACATCAACACCCAGGAGGGCGGCACGCACCTGTCGGGCTTCCGCTCCGCCCTGACGCGCACCATCAACGCGTACGCCAACCGTAACAATCTGGCGCGCGACCTCAAGGAGAGCGTCGGGGGCGACGACATCCGGGAAGGGCTGGTCGCCGTCGTCAGCGTGAAGATCCCGCGCCCGCAGTTCGAGGGCCAGACGAAGACGAAGCTCGGCAACACGGAGGTGAAGGGCATCGTCGAAGGGATCCTGAACGACCGCCTGGGGGCGCACCTCGAGGAGAACCCGGCCGTTGCCAAGCGGATCGTCAGCAAGGCCATCGACGCGGCGCGGGCCCGCGAGGCGGCGCGCAAGGCGCGAGACCTCGTGCGCCGGAAGGGCGCCCTCGACAACAGCTCGCTGCCCGGCAAGCTGGCCGACTGCCAGGAGCGCGACCCGGCGCGGAGCGAGCTCTACATCGTCGAGGGCGAGTCGGCCGGAGGGTCGGCCAAGCAGGGCCGCGACCGGCGGTTCCAGGCCGTGCTGCCGATCAAGGGCAAGATCCTCAACGTGGAACGGGCGCGCTTCGACAAGATGCTCGGCAGCGACGAGATCAAGACGATGATCGCGGCGCTCGGGTGCGGCATCGGCAAGGAGGACTTCGACCCGTCGAAGCTCCGCTACCAGACGCCGACGTCGACGGCTCACACATCCGGACGCTGCTGTTGACGTTCTTCTACCGCCAGATGCGCGAGCTCATCGAGCGCGGGCACGTCCACATCGCGCAGCCGCCGCTCTACCGCGCGAAGCGGGGGCGCGCCGAGCAGTACATCAAGGACGACCGCGAGCTCGATGCGTACCTGATTCGCCGCGCGGCCGAGTCGCGGGCGCTGCGGGTGCCGGGCCGGGAGTACGCGGGCGAGGAGCTCGAGTCGATGCTGCGGAACCTGATGCGGTTCCAGAAGCTGCTGCAGGTGGTCGAGCGGCGCGGGCCGAAGCGCGACGTCGTGACGGTGCTCGTCGAGCGGCAGGTGCGCGACCGGGCGTTCTTCATGGACCGGGCGGCGGTCGAGGAACTGCGCCAGGCGCTGGAATCGCCGGTCCGGACGGTCACGGTGGCGGAGGACGAGGAGCACAACGCCTTTCGGTTGCGGATCGACGACCGCACGGCCGGCTATCCGCGCCTGAACGACGTCGGCGTGGAGTTCGTCGAGGCCGCGGAGTACCGGTCCCTGGCCAGCGCTCACGAGCCGATCCGCGAGCTGCGCACGCCGATGGTCGTCGCGGCGATGGGCGGAACCGCCGCGCAGGCAGCGCGCCAGACCGAGGCGCCCGGCGCCGCCGCGGGCGAGGCGGACGACGGGGCCGAGGTCGGGGAGACCGGCGCGAACGGGTCGGAACCGCCCGAGGCCGGCCGCGCGAACGGGAGCCGCGACGTCCCGATCGAGTCGCTCGACGCGCTGGTCGACTACTTCATCGCGGCCGGGAAGCGCGGCGTCACCGTCAACCGCTACAAGGGGCTCGGCGAGATGAACCCCGACCAGCTCTGGGCGACCACCATGAACCCGGACGACCGGACGCTGCTGCAAGTGCGGGCCGAGGACGACACCGAGGCAGATCACATGTTCACGACGCTGATGGGCGACCAGGTGGAGCCGCGCCGGAAGTTCATCGAAGACAACGCGCTCGACGTTCAGAACCTCGACGTGTAGCCCGTACGAATCCCTGCAATGGCATCAGAATCCGACCTCCCCGCCCTGCCGGTCAACATCGAGGACGAGATGCGCCGCTCGTACATGGATTACGCCATGAGCGTAATCATCGGGCGGGCGCTCCCCGACGTGCGCGACGGCCTGAAGCCGGCGCACCGCCGCGTCATCTACGGCATGCGGACGATGGGTCTGGCCTCGAACCGGGCCTACCGCAAGTGCGCCAAGATCATCGGCGAGGTGATGGGCAACTTCCACCCGCACGGCGACGCGTCGATCTACGACACGCTGGTGCGGCTGGCGCAGGGCTTCAACATGCGCTACCCCCTGGTGGACAGCCAGGGGAACTTCGGCTCGGTCGACGGCGACCCACCGGCGGCGATGCGCTACACGGAGGCCAGGCTGACCCGGCTGTCGGACGACCTGATGGCCGATCTCGACAAGGAGACGGTCGACTTCGTCCCGAACTACGACGAGACCACCGAGGAGCCGACGGTCCTCCCGGCGCCGTACCCCAACCTGCTGGTCAACGGGTCGGCCGGCATCGCGGTCGGCATGGCGACCAACATCCCGCCGCACAACCTCCGCGAGGTGATCAACGGGATCGTGTGGGCCGCCGAGCACGGGGACGAGAGCCGCGAGGAGAAGCTGAAGCAGCTCCTGCGGATCATCCCCGGTCCCGACTTCCCGACCGGAGGGTTCATCGTCGGGCGGGCGGGCATCGCCCAGGCCTACCACACGGGCCGCGGCTCGGTGACCATGCGGGCGCGGGCCACCATCGAGGACGGTGAAGGCGGCCGGAAGAGGTCCGACCGCGCCCGGATCATCGTCACCGAGATCCCGTATCAACTGAACAAGGCCCGGCTCATCGAGAAGATCGCGGAGCTCGTGCGCGACAAGGTCATCGAGGGCATTTCTGACCTGCGCGACGAGTCGGATCGCCACGGCATGCGCATCGTCATCGAGCTTCGCCGGGGCGAGGTGCCGGAGGTCGTCCTCAACAACCTCTACAAGCACACGGCGCTGCAGACGTCGTTCGGCGTCATCATGCTGGCCATCGTCGCCGGCCGGCCGCAGGTCCTCTCGCTGCTCGATCTCGTCGAGCACTTCCTCGAGTTCCGGCGCGAGGTGGTGCGGCGCCGGACGGAGCACGAGCTGCGCAAGGCGGAGGCCCGCGCCCACATTCTCGAGGGCCTCAAAATCGCGCTCGACCACCTCGACGCGGTCATCGGCCTGATTCGCGCCGCGCCCTCGCCGCCGGCGGCCCGCAGCGGCCTGATCGAGCGCTTCGAGCTGACGCCGAAACAGGCGCAGGCGATCCTCGACATGCAGTTGCAGCGCCTCACGGGGCTCGAGCGCCAGAAGATCGTCGACGAGCTGGCCGAGCTGCGCGAGACCATCACGCGCCTGCGGGCGATCCTCGAGAGCTCGGAGCTGCTGCGGGGCATCGTCGTCGACGAGCTGCGCGCCATCCAGGAGCGCTACGGCGACGAGCGGCGGACCGAGATCATCCACGACCCCGGCGACTTCAGCGTCGAGGACCTGATCGCCGAGGAAGACATGGCGATCACGGTCAGCAACACCGGCTACATCAAGCGCACGGCCGTCACCGAGTACCGCCAGCAGGGACGCGGTGGCAAGGGCCGCATCGGGATGCGCACGCGCGATGAGGACTTCCTCACGCACGTCTTCGTCGCGTCGACCCACGCCTACATCCTGATCTTCTCGGACCGCGGGCGGGTCTACTCGCTGAAGGTCCACGAGATCCCCGACGTCGGCCCGGCCGGGCGGGGGAAGTCCATCGCCAACCTGGTCGAGATGGCCCCGGGCGAGCGCATCGCGGCGCTCGAGACGCTCCGCGAGTTCCCGTCCGCGGACGGCGAGCGGTTCGTGTTGATGGCGACCCGCCGCGGCGTCGTCAAGAAGACCGACCTGCGGGCCTACCGCACCCGGCGCGCCGGCGGCCTGATCGCGATGGGCATCGACGGCGACGCAGGCGACGCGGTGGTCGGCGCGGAGCTGACCGACGGACAGGCGGACGTCTTCATCGGCACGCGGAACGGGCTGACCATCCGTTTTCGGGAGAGCGAAGCGCGGGCCATGGGCCGCACCGCCTACGGCGTGCGGGGCATCCGCCTGCGGGAAGGCGACGAGGTTGTCGGCATGGCCATCGCGCGGCCCGGGGCGACGCTCCTCACGGTCACCGAGAACGGGTACGGCAAGCGGACGCCGCTCGACGATTACCGCGTGCAATCGCGAGGAGGAGTCGGTATCATAAATGTTCGCGCCAGTGCCCGAAACGGAAGGGTCGCAGGCGTGGCCTGCGTCGACGACGACGACGAGCTGATGCTCGTTACACAGCAGGGCAAGGTTCTGCGGATGGTGGTCAGCGACGTCAGGCCGATCGGTCGGGCGACGCAGGGCGTGCGGCTGATCGGGATCGGCGACGACGACCGCGTCGTCTCGATGGCGCGGCTGGTCGAAACCGGCGACGCGGACGCGGACGACGCGTCCGTACACGACGCGCCCGTGGACGACGCGGGCGCGGGCGCGGACGACGCGGAAGAAGACAAGTAGGCGGTTGACCGAACCCAGGCGGCGGCGTCTCGCGGGCAGGTCTTGGCCGCTGGGCGGCGTTGCCCCTGCGACTGTGGCTCACCGGGAAGGAGGCAGGCTCATGTCTCGTTCATCACTCCGAACTGTCGGGGGCATCACCCTATCACTGCTCGTCGGAGGCGGGCTACTGGCCGCGTGCGGCGGTGGGGGCGAGGAGCTGAGCATCATGCGCAGCTTCTTCCAGGCTTCCCGTTACGGGGACCGAACGACGCTCGGGAACATGTCGATGGTGGTGTTCGATCCGCAGGAGGACGGCATCGCGTCGAGCCCGAGCGTGGAAGCCGTCACCGAGGAGGAGCGCCGTCCCCTGCGCATGATCGAGCTCGCGCAGGAGCTCCAGGAGCTGCGCGCCGAGGAGACGACCTTCCGCGAGGAGAAGAAGGCGTACCAGGACGAGAACTTCGACGCGATCACCCGCGTCGTCGAGGCCGAGCGTGAGGGCGAGGACGTCCGGCGCCGGGACGAGGAAGTGCAGGAAGCCTGGACCAAGTGGCGCGAGGACGAGCGCGAGTTCGCCAGGCGGGTCTCGGCCAAGCAGAACGAGCTGGGCGAGGAGAGCCGCATCGCGCAGGTGAGCACCTACGATCCGGCCAACCCGCTCAACGTCGTCGAGTTCGAGGGTGAGCTGATCGCGAAGGAAGTCACGGTGTCCGCCAGCATCGAGCGCGACGGCGCGTCGGAAGACCGGACGATGACCGTCGCGCTGCAGAAGGTCGAGCTGGCGGGTGGCGAGGAGGGCGTCATCGAAGGCCGGTGGATCATCACCGCCATCGAGTAGGAGCCCGCGGCCGGTTCGGCGTTCGGACTTCGTCCTCCGATTCTCCGTGAGAGCGGTCGGGGCCGGTCCCGGTTCGGGTCGGCCCCGCCGCTTTCCTCCGGCCGCGCGGTCGGCCCCATCCCCTGCCCGGCGCCCACCGGAACCCAACGGCAGGTCGGCAATCTCCAGGCTGCCGATCTGCCCGTAGACGATCAAGGCCGCGGCCAGGAACAGGAGCGCACCGACGACGGCAGCGGTCGGCGGGCACCCTCTCCGGGCCGCCCCGCGCTTCAGATGCGCTCGAGCTTCGCGGGGGGCGCGATGAGCGTCTTGCGGCCCGCGGCGTCGAAGCGGACGGTCAGCTTCACGCCGCGCGGCAGCGCCTCGACGTTGGCCACCGTTCCCTGCCCGAACGTCGGGTGCCGCACCCGCGCGCCGCGCGAGATGCCCGCCTCGGACTGGTCCTCGTCGGCCGCGTCGAAGATCGTCTGCGGCTCCCGCTCGTCGTTCCGTCGCCGCCGCCGGCGGTTCGGCCGCCAGCCACCGCCGTTCCCGCCCGCGGTGCGCCACGGCGCCGGCGGCTCGTCCGGCTCGATCTCGTGGATCGCGTCCGGCGGGATCTCGAAGAGGAAGCGCGACGGCTCCGTGTTCTGGTACTCGCCGAAGACGAGGCGCCGCCGGGCGCTGGTGAGGACGAGACGGGTCTCGGCGCGCGTCATCCCGACGTAGCAGAGGCGCCGCTCCTCCTCGAGGGCGCGGGCGTCGTTCTCCGACCGCGAGTGCGGGAAGAGGCGGTCTTCCATCCCGGCCATCACGACCAGGGGGAACTCCAGGCCCTTCGCGGCGTGGAGCGTCATCAGCCAGACGCGCGCGTCCTCCGCCCCCGCCTCCTCGTCCGCCTCCGAGAGCAGCGACTGCTGGTCGACGAAGCCGCCGAGGCTCGTCCGGTCGTCTTGCTCCCCCTCGCCGCGGACCTCGTAGTCGACCGCCGCCGCCACCAGCGCGTCCAGGTTCTCCATCCGCTCCCGCGACTCCGAGCTGCCGTCCTCGCGCAGCGCGTCCAGGTAGCCGGTGTCGAGAAGCATCTGCTTGAGCACCTCCGAAGCGCTCCCGGCCCGCGCCGTCTCGCGCAGCGGTTCGATCATCTCCCGGAAGCGGGCGAGCACGGTGACCGCCCGCGGCGGGAGCAGGCTCCCGTCCGTAGCCCGCACGACGCGCGCCCAGAGCGACGCCGGCGCGGCCGGCTCGTCCATCCCCTCGAGCAGCGGCCCGGCGGCCCGAGCCTCGCCCCTCCCGGCGCTCCGCGCCAGACCGTCCAGGCCCTCGAGCACCTTCTTGCCGATGCCGCGCGCGGGGACGTTGATCACCCGGCGCAGGCTCACGTCGTCGTCCGGGTTGAGGAGCAGCTTCAGGTAGGCCAGCGCGTCCTTGACCTCGCGGCGCTCGTAGAAGCGGACGCCGCCCACGATGCGGTAGGGCACGCCCTGCCGCGCCAGCGCGCCCTCGATCGGCCGCGATTGCGCGTTGGTGCGGTACAGCACCGCGAGCGGCTCGTCGCCCGCCGCGAGACCGGCCAGCAGCCGCTGCACGATGAAGTCGGCCTCCGCCAGCTCGTCCGCCGCGCGGTGGCAGACGATCCGGTCGCCGCCCGTCCGGTCCGTCCACAGCCGCTTCTCCTTGCGCTCCTTGTTGCGGCTGATGACGGCGTGCGCCGCGTCGAGGATGACCTGCGTCGAGCGGTAGTTGCGCTCCAGGCGCACGACCGTCGTGTCCGGGAAGTCGGCCTCGAAGTCGAGGATGTTGCGCAGGTCGGCGCCGCGCCACTGGTAGATCGACTGGTCGGGGTCGCCGACCACGCAGACGTTGCGGTGGGTCGAGGCCAGGTGCCGCACCAGCAGGTACTGCGGGCGGTTCGTGTCCTGGTACTCGTCGACCATGACGAACCGGAACCGCTCGCTGTAGCTGCGGCCGACCTCGGCCACGGTGTCGAACAGCTCCACCGCCTTCAGCAGCAGATCGTCGAAGTCGACCGCGTTGCTCCGCGCCAGTACCTGCTCGTAGCGCTCGTAGACCGTGGCGAGCTGCTGCTCGCCGTAGCTCAGCGCGGCCTGCTGGACGGCCGCCGGGCTCTCCATGCGGTTCTTGGCGTCGCTGATGCGGCCCAGCACGCTGCGGGGGCGCGTCACCTTGTCGTCGATGTCGAGCTCGCGCAGGATCTCGCGCACGGCCCGTGCCTGGTCGTCGGTGTCGTAGATCACGAAGTCGCGGGTCAGCCCCACCCGCGGCCCCTCCCGGCGCAGCAGCCGCGCGCAGAAGGCGTGGAAGGTCTGCATCCAGATCCGCCGCAGGACCGCCGGGCCCCCGCCGACGTCGCCGGTGCCGCCGGTGCCGCCCGAGCCGCCGGCGCCGCCGGTGCCGCCGGTGCCGCCCGAGCCGACCAGCGCCGCGACGCGGCTCCGCATCTCCCCCGCCGCCTTGTTGGTGAAGGTGACGGCCAGGACCTGGTGCGGGGCGGCGTGCCCCTCGCGGAGCAGGTGGGCGAGGCGGTGGCAGATGACGCGCGTCTTGCCGGAGCCGGCCCCGGCCAGGATCAGCAGGGGCCCGTGGACGTGCTCGGCCGCCACGCGCTGCTCGGGGTTGAGGCCGTCGAGGAGACGGTCCATTGCCTTGCTCGATGCCTACTCGACCGTGACGCTCTTGGCGAGGTTGCGCGGCTGGTCCACGTCGCAGCCGCGCAGGACGCCGATGTGGTAGGCCAGGAGCTGCAGCGGGACGCCCATCAGGATCGGCATCACGGCGGGGTGGGCCGGCGGGACCGGGACGACGAAGTCGCGCTCCGGGTCGAGCAGCTCCTCGAGCTCCTCCGGGGCGGCGTCGGTCAGCACGATCATCGCCGCCCCGCGCACCTTGGCCTCCTGCAGGTTCGAGCGCATCTTGGCGAAGACCGCGTCGCGCGGCATGACCGCCACCACCGGCAGGTTCTCGTCGATGAGGGCGATGGGGCCGTGCTTCATCTCGCCGGCGGGGTAACCCTCGGCGTGGATGTAGGAGATCTCCTTCAGCTTGAGCGCGCCCTCGAGGGCGATCGGGTAGTGGATGCCGCGCCCCAGGTAGAGGAAGTTCGTGGCCCGGTAGAAGCGCTTGGCGATCCGCCGGATGACCGCGTCGGTCTTGAGCACGTGCTCGACCAGGACCGGGAGCCGCGTGAGGGCCTCGATGAGCCGGCGCGCCTCGCCGTCCGGCAGAGTGCCGCGCGCCTGCCCGAGCCGCAGGGCGAGCAGGTTGAGCGCGACGAGCTGCGACGTGAACGCCTTGGTCGAGGCCACCCCGATCTCGGGCCCCGCGTGGGTGTAGACCGTGCCGTCGGCCTCGCGGGTGGCCATGCTCCCGACGACGTTGCAGATGGCGATGCTGCGGGCGCTCCGGGCGCGGGCCTCGCGCAGGGCGGCCAGCGTGTCGGCGGTCTCGCCCGACTGCGTGATCGCCACGGCGAGGGTGCGCTCGCCGACCAGGGGCTCGCGGTGGCGGAACTCCGAGGCGTAGTCGACGTCCACCCGGACGCGCGCCAGCGACTCGATGAGGAACTTGCCGATCAGGCCGGCGTGCCACGACGTGCCGCAGGCCAGCACGAGCACCTCGTCGATGGCGCGCAGCGCCTCGTCCGGCATGTCCAGCTCGCCCAGGTAGACGCTGGCTTCCTCGGCCGAGACCCTTCCGAGGACGGTCTCCTGGAGCGCGCGCGGCTGCTCGAAGATCTCCTTCAGCATGAAGTGCTTGTAGCCGGCCTTCTCGGCCATCACCGGATCCCACAGGATGCGCTGCGTGGTCTTGGAGACCGCGCGCCCCGCGAAGTCGGTGAAGGCGACGCCGCCGCGGGTGACGACCGCCATCTCCTCGTCGCCGAGGAAGACGACGTCGCGCGTGTGGCTGAGGATGGCCGGCACGTCGGACGCCACCAGGAACTCCTGCTCGCCGACCCCGACGACCAGCGGCGGACCGTTGCGCACCGCCACCACCTTGCCGGGGTCGGACGCGTGCACGAGGACCATCCCGAACAGCCCCCGGAGCTCGGCGAGCACGCGGCGCACGGCGCCCTCCAGCCCGCCCCCGCCGCCGTCGGGACGGAACTCCTGCTCGACCAGGTGCGCGATGACCTCCGTGTCGGTCTCGGTCTTGAAGCAGTGGCCGGCGCGCCGCAGCCGCTGCTTGAGCTCCAGGTAGTTCTCGATGATGCCGTTGTGGACGACCACCAGCCGGCCGCTGCAGTCGCGGTGCGGGTGGGCGTTCTCCTCGATGGGGCGGCCGTGGGTGGCCCAGCGCGTGTGGCCGACGCCGTACTCGCCGTCGACCGGCGCCGCGCGGATCGCCTCCTCGAGCCGGTCGAGCTTGCCGGCGCTGCGCCGCACCTCGATCTCGCCCGCGCGGACGAGCGCGATGCCGGCCGAGTCGTAGCCGCGGTACTCCAGGCGCCGCAGCCCTTCGATCAGGACCGGCACGGCCGGCTTGGCGCCGAGATAGCCGATGATTCCGCACATGGCGTTCGCCTTCCCTCAGGCCACCCGCCTCACGACTCTCCGTCCCGCTTCCGGCGTGCCGCCCAGCCGTCCTTGTTGGCCTGCCGCCCGCGCGCGACGCCCAGGGCCCCGTCCGGGACGTCCTCCGTGATGCACGACCCGGCCGCCACGTACGCCCCGCGGCCGACCGTCACCGGCGCGACGAGCTCGGTGCCGCTGCCGATGAAGGCGCCTTCCCGGATCGTCGTCGGGTGCTTGGCCTCGCCGTCGTAGTTGCAGGTGATGGTGCCGGCCCCGACGTTCACGCCGGCCTCCAGCGTGGCGTCGCCGAGGTAGCTCAGGTGGTTGGCCTTCGCCCCCGCGCCGAGGGTCGACTTCTTCACCTCCACGAAGGCGCCGACGCGCGCCCCCGCGCCGAGGGCCGACTCCGGCCGCAAATGCGCGAACGGGCCGACGCGCGCCCCGGCCGCCACTTCGCAGCGGACCACCACCGAGCAGTCGTTCACGGTGACGTCGTCCCCCAGGGTCGAGTCGGCGATGCGCACGCCGCTCCGCAGCTCGCAGCGCGCGCCGACGGCGGTGCGCCCCTCCAGCGTAACGCCGGGGTGGATGACGGTGTCCGGGCCCACCGTGACGTCGCGGTCGATGTAGGTGGTGGCGGGGTCCTCGATGGTCACGCCGGAGGCCATCAGCTCTGCGTTCTTCTGTTGTCGCATGACGCTGCCCAGCTCCGCCAGCTCGGCCTGGCTGTTCACGCCGCGCACCTCCCGGGCGTCGGCGGCGGTGACGGTCTCCACGGTCAGGCCGCGCCGCCGGTAGCGGGAGAGGACGGCGGGGAGATACCGCTCGTGCTTCGGGCCCGCCTCGGGGACGGCAAGGAGCGCGCCGAACAGCGGGGCGAGGTCGAAGGCGTAGATGCCCGCGTTCACCTCCCGGATGCGGCGCTGCTCGGGAGAGGCGTCGGCCTCCTCGACCACGCGGACGAGCGCGCCGTCGAGCCGCACGACCCGCCCGTAGCCGTAGGGCCGCTCGAGCATCGCGGTGACGACGGTGGCCGCGGCGCCGTGCTCCTCGTGGTGCTCGACGAGCTGCGCCAGCGTGGCACTCCGGATCAGCGGCGCGTCGCCCGAAAGCACGACGAGGGTGCCGCGGGCGCCGGCCAGCGCGCCCTCGGCCTGCAGCAGCGCGTGGGCCGTGCCGGCCTGCGGCTCCTGGCGCACGAAGCGCAGCCGCGGATGCCCCAGCCCGCGCACCGCCGCCTCCACCGCCTCCGCCTGGTGGCCGACGATGACCGTGGTGGTCACCGCGCGGAGCGGCGCCGCCGCGTCGAGGACGTGCCCCACCAGCGGATGACCGCCGATCCGGTGCAGCACCTTCGGCCGCGCCGCGCGCATGCGCGTGCCCTTGCCGGCCGCGAGGACGATCACGTGACGAGCGGACATGGTGGGTCTGGGGCGGCGGCCGGACAGGGCCGCACGCTGGCCTGCCAAGCGTCGCCTTGACCGCTCCGCCTGGCGCCCACCCAAGCCTACAGGAGTCCGCGCCGTTCTACGGCGCCGACTCCCGGCGGAGCCCCGCGGCTCGGTCGATCGCCGCGCCGCCGGGCGGTCAATCGCCGCCTCCCGGGGCGTCCGTCGATCGCGGCCGCGCGGCTTGCAGCCCGGCCCGGTAGACGTCGCGCCGCGGGACGCCGAAGCGCGCCGCGACGGCGCGGACCGCGGCCGTCCGGCTGACGCCCTGCGCCAGCAGCCGGCCGACCTCGTCGGAGAGGGCTGCCGTATCGGGTGCCTGGGTCGGGGCTGCGGGCGTTCCGGCTGGAGCGCCGTCCGACGCGCCCCGGTCGCCGTCCGACGCGCCCCGGTCGCCGTCCGACGCGCCCCGGTCGCCGTCGGTCCCGCCTCGGCCGCCGTCCGCCCCGGCCCGGTGGGGCGCGGCGTCCGGCGCCGCCTCGACGACCACGGTGAACTCCCCCCGCGGCTTCGCCAGGCGCGCGCGCACGTCGCTCACCGGGCCGACGAGCGATTCCTCGTGCAGTTTGGTCAGCTCGCGGCAGACGGCGATCGTCCGATCGCCGGCCGCGGCGTGCAGGTCGCGCAGCGACGCGTCGATGCGGTGCGGCGCCTCGAAGAAGACGAACGGCCGCGGCTCGCGCGCCAGCACCGCGAACCAGCGCGTGCGGGCGTGCGAGCGGAAGGGGGGGAAGCCGCCGAAGGTGAACGAGCCGCCGGCGAGGCCCGAGCTCACCAGGGCCGCCAGCACGGCGCTCGGTCCCGGCAGGGCCTCGACGCGGAGGCCGCGCTCGCGCGCCGCGCGCACCAGCCGCGCGCCGGGGTCCGACACCAGCGGCGTCCCGGCATCGCTGACGAGGGCGATCGACTCGCCGCCTTCCAGCCGCGCGAGCAGGCGCTCCGTCTTCTGCGCCTCGTTGTGCGCATGGAGGCTCGTGCGCGGCGTCGCCACCTCGTAGCGCGCGAGCAGCTTCGCCACGTGGCGGGTGTCCTCCGCCGCGATCAGGTCGACGCCGCCGAGCACGCGGATCGCCCGGTAGGTCACGTCCTCCAGGTTGCCGATGGGCGTTGCCACGACGTAGAGGGTGCCGGGCCTGTGCAGCACGGGCCGGGGAGGCGGGGCGCCGAGCGCGCCTCGGGCTGTACGCGGACGGGGCTGTACGCGGACGCCGGTATTGTACTATCAGGCGAGGATGCTTCTCTCGCAGGAGGAACCCGTTCTGTCGTCGATGAGACTCCATCATGCGCCGGTCGACTCAGAGACATCTGTCGCAGACATCCGAGCCGCTCTCGCACTTCGCTGACGAGTACCTCGCCCATCTCTACGAGACCTGTCCCACGGAAGCGGCGGCCGACGGCGTCCATCTGCACGACGATCTGCTGGAGGACTTCAGCCGTTCCGCGATCGAGGCGAGCATCCGCGACCTCGGGGGCTGGGGGCGGCGCCTCGCCGGCATCGACCCGTCCGGGCTGACCCGCGAGGAGGCGCTCGAGCAGCGGATGCTCGCCGACCGCATCCGCAGCCGGCTGTTTGCGCTCGAGCAGACCCGCGAGTGGGAGCGGAACCCGCTCTTCTACGCGGACACCCTGGCCGGCAGCCTCACCTCGCAGGTCCTCTTCCCGTACGCCGACGTCACGGAGCGGGCGCGGCGCATCGGGTCGAAGCTGCGCCAGACGCCGCGGCTGCTCGAGGCAGCCCGGCAGAACGTGACGGAGGCCCCGGGGCTCTTCGTCCGCGTCGGCATCGAGTCGTTCGAGGGGGTGCTGTCGTTCGTCGAGCGCGACCTGCCGCGCGCCTTCCGCGACCTGGAGGACATGCACCTGCTGGGCGACCTGGCCGACGCGTCGACCGACGCCATCGACGCCCTGCGGTCCTACATCGGGCACCTGCGCGAAGAGCTGGCCCCGCGCAGCCGGGCTTCCTTCCGGCTCGGGCCGGAGCGCTTCGGGGAGAAGCTGCGCCTCGACGAGGGCATCGATCTGCCGGCCGAGCGCCTGGCGCAGATCGCGCTGCGGGAGCTCGAGGCGACGCAGGAGGAGTTCCGCCGGCTGGCGGGCGAGCGCAAGGGCGATCCGGCGGACGTGTGGCAGAAGATCAAGGCCCGGCATCCCGCCGCCGGCGAGCTGATCCCGACCGTCGAGGGCCAGGTGCGCGACCTGCTCGCCTTCCTGCGCCGCAGGCGTCTCGTCACCGTGCCGGAGCACGCGGGCGTCGCGGTGGGACCGACCCCCGACTTCTACCGCTGGACGTTCGCGAGCCTGTGGACGGCGGGGCCGTTCGAGACCACCCCCATGCCGGCGCGCTACTACGTCACGAACGTCGATCCGTCCTGGCCGGCCGAGCGGCAGGAGGAGCACCTGCGCGACTTCAGCCACGCCACGCTCTGGTCGATGTCGATGCACGAGGTCTATCCGGGGCACTTCCTGCAGTTCGAGCACCTGCGCGGCGTGGCCTCGGCGCCGCGGAAGTCCGTGCTCTTCGCACCCACGTCGTTCGTCGAGGGCTGGGCCCACTACGCCGAGCACGTGATGATCGAGCAAGGGTTCGAGCGCAAGAACACCGAGATCCGCCTGGGGCAGCTCTCCGAGGCGCTCATCCGCCTCGCCCGCACCATCGTCGGCATCCGCCTGCACGCGGAGGACCTCTCCGTCGAGCAGGGCGTGCGCTTCTTCCGTGACGAGGCCTACCTGGAGGAGAGCAGCGCCCGGCAGGAAGCCGAGCGCGGCACGTTCGACCCCGGCTACGTCCTCTACGCGCTCGGCAAGCAGATGCTGCTGAAGCTGCGCACCGACTGCGAGGCGTCGGAAGGCGACGGCTTCGAGCTCCGCCGCTTCCACGACCGCCTCCTGGGCCAGGGCGCGCTCCCCTTCTGGATGCACCGCGCCCTCATGGTCGGCAACGGCGCCCTGCTGGAGTGACCGGCGGATCGTGCCGGCGTCCTTCGCGGACCGGCGTCCGCGCTCGAGCCTGTTCCCCTCCGGGCTCGGGGTGCGGGAGGTTCTGAAGCGCGATCAGCAGGCACGAGGAACTCAGGCTGGCCGCCCGGGAAGCCCAGGGGATGCGCTCGCCGGCCGGTCACGCTCGTCCTGCGCCCGCGCAGGTACGCCACGTCCTCGGCCGTCTTCTGCACCTTGGGGGAGAGAGCGTCCAGGCGCTTCACGATCCCCTTGTGGGCTGTCGTATGGTCGGACCGGGTGCACTCCAGCCGGGCCACCAGCCACACGAGGGCAAGCAGCGACCCGACCCCGAGCGTGTCGTCGAGGGTCAGGGTCCGTAGCACCTCAGCCATCGTCCAATCTCTCCCGATCCGGTGAAGACGCTCAGTGTTCAGCGTATCACGAATCACGGGCGGCCCGTGCGATACATGTACCCGCCGGTTGACGGCACCTGCCCTGGCCGGTACGATGCACGGTTGGGGACCGGGCGCGGGATTCGATGCCGGGACGGCTCTTCCGGGCGGTTCCCCGCCGCGGAACGGCCGCAATCCACCGAGGCGCGAGCGAGGTTGATATGCCGCTCTACGAGTACGAGTGCGACGGCTGCGGGCATCGCTTCGAGCGCATCCGCAAGTTCTCGGACGAGCCGCTCTCGACGTGTCCCGTCTGCTCCGGCCCGGTGCGCAAGCTGCTCTCGGCGCCGGCCATCCAGTTCAAGGGCACCGGCTGGTACGTCACCGACTACGCCCGCAAGTCGGGCGACGGGAAGGCGGCCGAGGGTGGTGCGGACGCCAGGTCGGCGAACGGGGCGGACGGGAAGCCCCCCACGGACAGCAAGTCGTCGTCCTCGGCCGGAGAGTCGTCCGGCTCGGGGAGCAAGTCGTCATCCGACGGCGGCTCGGCCTCGGCCGGCAAGTCGTCCGGCTCCGACAGCTCCGGAAAGGCGAGCGGCTCGGCCTCGTCGTCAGCCCCTTCGTCGGCGCCCGGCTAACGGTCAGGGTCGACGCCCGACGACGCCACGCGCAACGCCCAGCGTCTCTTCGATCACGGCCGCGAGATCCGGGCGCTTCAACGCGAAGTGGAGGGTCGCCCCGAGGAAGCCGGTCGGTGTCCCCGCGTCGAGGCGCGTGCCCTCCAGCTCCCAGGCGTAGACCGGCCGCTGCCGCAGCAGCCGTCGCAGGCCGTCGGTTAGCTGAATCTCCCCCCCGGCGCCGGTGCCGGTCGCTTCGAGCGCGGCGAACGTGTCGGGGGTCAGCACGTAGCGCCCGACGATGGCGAGGTCCGAGGGCGCCTCGTCGGGGGCCGGTTTCTCGACGAGGTCGGTGACGCGATGGACGCCGCCGCCCAGGGGCTCGGCGGCGATGACGCCGTAGCGATGGACCACGGAATGCGGAACCCGCTCCACCAGCACCACGGGGCCTCCGACGTCCGTGAAGACGTCGATCATGCGGCGCAGGGCCGGCGGGTCGGCGTCGATGACGTCATCCGGCAGCATGACCGCGAACGGGGCGTCGCCCACCGCGGGCCGCCCGCAGAGCACCGCGTGGCCGAGCCCGAGCGGCGCGTCCTGGTGGACGGTCGTCACCTCGGCCATCGCGGCCAGCTCCCGCATGGCGGCCAGCGCCTCCGTGCGGCCGCTCTCGGCGAGGGCGCGCTCGAGCGCCGGGTGCGATGCGAAGTGCGACGCGCTCAGCGTGTTGCCGGGGTTGGTGACCAGCGTGATGCGGCGGACGCCGGAGCGGACCGCTTCCTCGACCCCGTACTGCACGATGGGGCGGTCGACGAGGGGCAGCAGCTCCTTGGGAATCGACTTCGTGGCCGGGAGCATCCGGGTGCCGAGGCCGGCGGCCGGGATGACGGCCGTGCGAACATCGCCGTTCGGCGGCATACGGCGGGCAATCGTATCATTCAGGTGACCGATGCTTGATCCCACGCTGCTTCGCGAACGCCTCGACGACGTCCGCGCCGGCCTCGAGACGCGCGGCCGCGGCACGGCCGACGCCCTGACGGACCTGGTCCGCCTCGACACCGAGCGGCGCGCGCTCCTTCCCGTGCTGGAGCAGACGCGCCGCGCGCGGAAGGAGGTCGGCGAACGCATCGCCCGCGCCCGCAGGGCCGGCGGCGGCAGCAGCGGCGATGGCGGGGGCGGCGGCTCCGGCGACGTGGCGGCGCTGATGGCCGAGGGGCAGGCCCACGGGGCGCGCATCAAGGAGCACGAGGCGAAGCTGGCCGAGGTGGAGACCGAGCGCGACCGGCTGGCCCTCACGCTCCCCAACCTCCCGCACGCGAGCGTCCCCGCCGGGACGTCCGACGCCGACAACCCCGAGGTCCGGCGCCACGGCGAGCCGCCGGCGTTCGACTTCGAGCCGCGCGCGCACTGGGACATCGGGCCGGCGCTGGGCATCCTGGACTTCGAGCGGGCCAGCAAGATCGCCGGCGCGCGCTTCGCGGTCCTGGCCGGGGCCGGAGCCCGCCTCAGCCGCGCCCTCATCGACTTCATGCTCGACCTGCACACCGGCGAGCACGGCTACACGGAGGTCGAGCCGCCGTTCCTGGTGCGCTCCGACGCGCTCGTCGGCACCGGCAACCTCCCGAAGTTCGAGGCCGACCTCTTCAAGGTGGCCGGCGACTGGGACCTGTATCTCATCCCGACGGCCGAGGTGCCGCTCTGCAACCTGCACCGCGAGGAGATCGTGGACGGCGCCGCGCTCCCGATCCGCTACGCCGCCTACACCCCCTGCTTCCGGAGCGAGGCCGGCTCGCACGGCAAGGACGTCCGCGGCCTCATCCGCCAGCACCAGTTCGACAAGGTGGAGCTGGTCGCCTACGCCACGCCCGAGCAGTCCTACGACGTGCTGGAGGAGCTGACCGGCCACGCCGAGACCGTCCTCCAGCGCCTGGAGCTCCCCTACCGCACGGTGACGCTCTGCACCGGCGACATGGGCTTCGCCGCCGCGAAGACCTACGATATCGAGGTGTGGCTCCCCGGCCAGCAGGCCTACCGCGAGATCTCCTCATGCAGCAACACGGAGGCGTTCCAGGCCCGCCGCGCCCGCATCCGCTTCCGGCGCGAGGCCGGCAAGGGCAAGCCGGAGTTCGTCCACACGCTCAACGGCTCGGGCGTCGCCGTCGGCCGCGCGCTCATCGCGGTCCTCGAGAACGGCCAGCAGCGCGACGGCTCGGTCGTCATCCCGAAGGCCCTGCGCCCCTACATGCGGGGGCTGGAGGTCATCGAGCCGCAGAGGTGAGGTCGGCGGCGGAACGAAACGGTATTGGAGGGATGGCCGAGTGGTTGAAGGCGGCGGTCTTGAAAACCGTTGGCGGGGAAACCCGCTCCTGGGTTCGAATCCCAGTCCCTCCGCCAATAGACTGAGGCCTTAGAGCTGCCCTTCGACAGCGTCGCGAACCAGCCTGGAGACACGCGCCCGAACGACGCGGCGCGCCGGGATCAGCATCTCCTTCCCGGTAAGGGGGTCGCGGCCTCGCCGCTGGGACCGCCTCACGACGACCAGCTTCGCAACCTTCGGGATCGAGAAGCGGCCCTCATTCGCCAGCTCGCGCCCGCAGAGCCGGTACAGCTCGTCCAGGAACTCGCGGGCGTCGTCGCGACGAAGCGGCCTTCCCCCCTCGGCTCGAGCCCTAGCCTGAAAGTGGCGCACCATGTGCTGGCACAACTGCGCCTTGGTCATCGTGCAGCCCTCGGTTCCATCGACCCGCGCCGACGCTCCCCCGGCAACTGAAGTCGGGGGGGAGGACAAACTATAGCAGCGTTTCGATGGGTACGAATACCCACGAATGCAACATGTTGCCATACTCTAATGGAATGGCTCCCGGCTGGGATTCCGCAGCCCGCGCGGTTCGCCACGGCGCAGTGTCTCTTCGGGCGCATCGGGCACCGCGCCAAGCGTCGCTACGTGTGTAGGCATACCGCAGAGACATCGTATGATGACCGCCAGTGATGACGACGCGCGACCTCTACCGGCTTCCTCCCTCCAGCGCGCTCATCGCCTTCGAGAGTGCGGCGCGCCACGCGAACTTCACCCTGGCGGCACGCGAGCTGCGCACCTCGCAGGCCGCCGTCAGCCGCCAGATCGCCAAGCTCGAGACATGGCTGGCGGCGCGCCTGTTCGACCGCTCCCGCGCGGGGGCAACCCTCACCGACGCCGGCGAACGTTTCCGCGACGGCGTCGCGGCCGGCCTCGCGGCCATTCACCGCGCCGCCGCCGAGGCGGCCGAGCTGTCCCAGGCCGAACAGGTCGTCATCGCCTGCTCGCACGATTCGTCCCATCACCTCATACTGCCGCGCTACGATGCCCTCCGGCAGGTGCTCGGTGACGACGTCCGGATCCGCATCCTCACGTACCACCACTCCATCCAGAACCTGCCGCCCGACCCTTCCGCCGACATCCTGCTGACCTGGAACGCGGCGGGCGTCGCCCCGGAGGACCGGGCGTTGGTCGTCACGGAGGCGGTCAGACCCGTCTGCTCGCCCACCTACGCAGCCACCCATGCGCAGATCCTGGCCGGGCCCGTCGCCGGCTGGAGCGGGCTGACGTTTCTCGACCTGGTGCGACCCAACGAGGGCTGGGCGTCGTGGGAGGACTGGTACGCGGCCGCCGGACGCCCGGACGCGAAGCCGCGCCACATCGAGTTCGACTGCTATACCTATGTGCTGGAAGCCGCCGCCGCTGGGCTCGGCGTGGCGCTGGCCTGGCGCCACTTCGTCGAGCGGCCATTGGAATCCGGCGCGCTGGTCGCGGTTGGCGACGGGTTCATCGAGACCGACCAGCAGTACTTCGGCGTCCTCACGGAGAAGGGCCGCCGCAAGCCGCTCGCGCGCAGGTGCCTCGCGTTCTTCGACCGGGGGGTATAGTCAGCAATCCGGGCCGCGGTCACCAACGGCGACGCGTGCGGCACGGCGCCGGCCCCGTCCGCTTCGACGGTGCCATCTGCAGCCCGAGCTTCGGCGAATGCGGCGGCGCACAGTGCCGTCGTCGCGGCGGCGGCACGACGCTGAGCCTGCTGGGATGCGGTAGGCGACAAGGACGCCGGAAGGAACAGCCCAATGACCCGTGCAGCCCTCGCCTTGCTGGTCTCCATATCGCCGTTCGGCATGCTCGCCGCCGTCGCCCAGGCGCAGGTGACGGACTTCGAGCCGGTCACGAGCGAGGAGCTCCTCGCCCCGGACGACGCCGACTGGATCAACTGGCGCCGGACGCTCGACGGGCAGGGCTACAGCCCGCTCGACCAGATCAACCGGGAGAACGTGGGCAGCCTGCAGCTCGCCTGGTCGTGGGCGATGCAGCCGGGCACGGACGAGGTGACGCCCCTCGTGCACGACGGCGTCATGTACGTGCCCAGCCGGAGCGGCGTGCAGGCGCTCGACGCGGCCACCGGCGACTTCCTCTGGGAGCACGCGCGCCGGCGGGCGGTCCCGGCGGACGAGGACCTGCCCATCAACCGCCGCCCGGGCATGGCGCGGCGCAGCATCGCCATCTACGGCGACAAGATCTTCGCCGGCACGAGCCGGGCCGAGCTGATCGCGCTCGACGCGCGGACCGGCGAGCTGGTCTGGGAGCACCAGGTGGCCGACAGCGAGCTCGGCTACCGCTACACCAGCGGCCCGATCGTCGTGCAGGGCAGGGTGGTGGCGGGCATGACCGGGTGCGAGCGCTACAAGAACGACATCTGCTTCATCTCCGCCCACGACCCCGAGACCGGCGCCGAGCTGTGGCGCACGTCGACGGTCGCCCGCCCCGGGGAGCCGGGGGGCGACACCTGGGGCGACCTGCCGCTCACCTGGCGCGCCGGCGCCGATGCCTGGATTCCGGGCAGCTACGACCCCGAGACCAACCTCATCTACTGGTCCACCGCCCAGGCCAAGCCGTGGGCCATCGTGCAACGCGGCACCGAGGGCGCGGCACTGTACACGAACTCGACGCTGGCCCTCGATCCCGACACCGGCGAGATCCGCTGGTACTTCCAGCACATCCCCGCCGAGACGCACGACCTCGACGAGGTGTTCGAGATCGTCCTCGTCGACCGGGGCGACGGGCTCTCGCTCTTCAAGATGGGCAAGATCGGCGTCCTGTGGGAACTCGATCCGCGCAGCGGGGCGTTCCGCAACGCGTTCGACCTCGGCTACCAGAACATCGTCGACATCCACCCGGTGAGCGGCCAGGGCATCCTGGTCCCCGAGCGCATCCCGCAGATCGACGTGCCGGTGGACTACTGCCCGGGCCCCGGCGGCCTGAAGAACCTCTGGGCCATGGCCTACCACCCGGAGACCGAGGCGTTCTACGTCCCGCTGACCCCCGGCTGCGCGCACTCCATCTTCGGGGCGATGCCTCCGCCCGAGCTGGGCGGCGGTGGCGTCGGCCCCAACGACCGGCGCTTCACCGTGCATCCCCAGAGCCCCGAGCAGTTGGGCGACTTCGTGGCCATGGACAGCCGCACGGGCGAGCTCCTGTGGCGCCGGCGCAGCCGCTGGCAGTATGGGACCGCCGTGCTCACCACGGGGGGCGGGCTGGTCTTCGTCGGCGACATCGATCGCCACATGTACGCCTTCGACGCCCGCGACGGCACCGAGCTGTGGCGCACCCGCACGCCGACGGCGACCGACGGCTTCCCGATCACCTACGCGGTCGACGGCCGCCAGTACGTCGCCGTCCCGTCGGGCCCCGGGTGGAGCCTCTCCTGGAGGAACGCGCGCATCGCGTTCCCGGAGACCATGCAGCGGCCGCCGGGTGCCGGCTCCGTCCTGCAGGTCTTCGCGCTGCCCCGGGAGTGACGGCCGCAGCAGACTCACCGGGCGCCCAGCAAACGGCGCGCCGCCCCTTGAAGATCGGGCTTCCCAAGACCACGCGCCGCTGACCGTCCGGGGCGGTGCCGCGTCGCCGATCCACCCGATTGCGACGCTCCGAAACGCCTCATGCCTCCCCGGACCCCGACGCAGCCGGTATCCTGTACGAGTGCCTCCGACACAAGACGGCCTCTCTGGGGCGCGAGCTTGACGGACCCGGCCTACGTGCGACTCGCGGTCGCCCTGCCTGTCGTGCTCTTCGCGTGGTTCTGCACGATGATCCCGGCCGTCTCCGGCGGCGAGATCCTCGTCTGGGAGATGGCGTGGCTGCCGCAGCTGGGCATCGACCTCGACTTCGTGGTCGACGGCCTGAGCCTGCTGTTCGCCCTGCTGATCACCGGCATCGGCGCGTTCATCTTCCTGTTCGCCGGCGCGTACATGAGGGGCTACCGGCAACGCGGCCGGTTCACGCTCATGCTGGCGATGCTCGGCCTGGTGCTGGCCGACAACCTCGTCGCGCTCTTCGTCTTCTGGGAACTCACCACGATCACGTCGTTCCTGCTCATCGGCTACTCGCACGAGAACGCCACCGCGCGCCGCGCCGCGCTCCAGGGCCTGCTCGTAACCGGCGCGGGCGCCCTGGCGATGCTGGCCGGCTTCGTCGTCCTGGGGCAGGCGGTCGGCACGTTCAGCCTGCGGGAGATGCTGGCCGCCCCGGAGGCCTTCGCCGATCACCCGCACTACACGGCGGTCGTCGTCCTGGTGCTGCTCGGAGCCTTCACCAAGTCGGCGCAATTCCCGTTCCACTTCTGGCTGCCGAACGCGATGGCGGCTCCGACGCCGGTCTCGGCCTACCTGCACTCGGCCACGATGGTCAAGGCCGGAGTGTTCCTGCTGGCGCGCCTGACTCCGCTGCTGGGCGGGACCGCGCTCTGGATGGAGACGCTGACCGCGGTGGGAGCGGTGACGGCGGTGTACTCGGCCTTCGTGTCGCTCGGCAAGACCGACCTGAAGCAGGTCCTGGCATACACGACGGTCATGGCGCTCGGCACGTGCGTCCTGTTTCTCGGATCGTCGCCGCTGTCGGGGCCGGGCGAGCCGTCGCGGGGAGTCCTGGCCGCGCTCGCGTTCCTGGTCGCGCACGCCCTCTACAAGGCGGCCCTGTTCCTGGTGGCGGGGACGATCGAGAAGGCGACCGGCACGCGCGATCTGGCGCGGCTCGGGGGGCTGTGGAGAGCCATGCCCGTCACGTTCGCGGCCGCGGTCGCCGCGGCGGTCTCGATGGCCGGCGTGCCGTACTCGATCGGGTTCCTCGGCAAGGAGCTCCTGTACACCGTCGGCTTCGCGGCCGACACCTCCACCTACCTTCCGTGGGCGACTTTCCTCGCCGCGGCGCCCATCGCGACCATTGCGATGGTCCTGGCGATCAAGCCGTTCTTCGGCCCCTGCCCCGACTACGGCAAGCCGGCGCGGGAAGGCCGGTGGGCGCTCTGGTGCGGCCCCGTCGTGCTGGGTGCGGTCGGCATCTACTGGGGGCTGGCCCCGGAGTTCCCGTTCCTGCGCCTGCTCGTGCCCGCGGAGACGGCCGTGATCGGGCAGGCCCTGGATAGCGGGCACGCTCCCTGGCACAGCACGGGCGAGGCCCTGACGCTGACCCTGGCGACGCTGGCCGTGGCGGTGCTGGGATTCTGGACGCGAGGCCCGATTGCGGCGGCGCTCGGCGGCCTCCGGAGATGGATTCCGCTCAGCGGTGACCGTGCGTACGACGCGGCCATGAACGGGATCGCCGCCGTCGCGGCCTGGCAGACCCGTCGACTGCAGTCCGGCGTCCAGCGACACTATCTGCTGATCGTGTTCGCCACCTTCGGGCTCGCTCTGGCCGCGACTCTCTGGATCAAGGGCGTGGTCCCGGGTCCGGTGCGGTTCGCGGACGCAGCGTTGCTCGAGTGGTCGCTGGCCGCCCTGGCAGCCGCGGCGTCGATCGTGATCATCCGCTCTCGATCCCGTCTGCTCGGGATCTGCGCGCTCGGCGTGGTGGGGATCAGCACGGCCCTCATCTTCCTGCTCTTCGGGGCGCCGGACGTAGCGATGACGCAGTTGACCGTCGAGACCCTCGTCACGGTAATCGTCGCGATAGTCCTGCTCAAGCTGCCGAGCTTCAGGAACGAGGCCTGGCCTTCGGGACCCGCGCGCCTGCGCAACGGCATCGTCGCGGTCACGGTCGGGATCGGCGTCACCCTGCTCATGCTCGCCGTGACGGCGTCCCCTCCCCCACCGGATCTGCAGGAGTACTTCGAGCGTACCGCCGTGCCCGGCGGCCAGGGCAGGAACATCGTCAACGTGATACTCGTCGATTTCCGTGCGCTCGACACCATGGGGGAGATCACCGTGCTCGCGATCGCGGGCGCGGCGGTCTTCGCGCTGCTGCTGCCGGGAGCCCGGCGGCGCGAGGGCGCTCCGCTTCCGGGCTCGGAGGGAACGGCAGCGCGCGCCCAGGTGTCGGACGGCAACATCGTGAACACCATGATCCTGCGGGAAACCACGCGCCGATTGGTCCCGCTGATTCTCATCTTCTCCGTCTTCCTGCTGCTGCGGGGCCACGAGCACCCCGGCGGCGGCTTCGTCGGCGGGCTGGTCGCGTCGATCGCGCTCAGCCTGTACGCGTTCGTCTTCGGCCCGCAGGCGGCGCGAGGCATCCTGCGCGTCGACCCCCGCGCGCTCGGCGCCTTCGGTCTGGCCGTGGCAATCGCATCGGGCTTCGTCGGATCGATCCGGGATGCCGCCCCGTTCCTGACCAGCCAATGGGGAACCCTGGCGGGGCTGAAGGTAGGCACGCCGGTGATCTTCGACGTCGGCGTCTACCTGGTCGTCATCGGCGTCGTGCTGAGCTTCGTCATCGGCATCAAGGAGCAGTAGCCGGAATGGAACCCGTCATCGCGGTGCTGGTCGGGGTCCTGATGGCCGCGACGGTCTACCTGATGCTCGGCCGCAGCTTTGTGCGGTTCATCTTCGGACTGGCGCTGCTGTCCCACGCCGCCAACCTGGTGATCTTCGCCAGCGGGGGCATGACGCGCGCCCGGCCCCCGCTGATCGCACCGGGAGAGTCGCAGCCCCTGCCCGACGTCGCGAACGCCGTGCCGCAGGCGTTGATGCTGACCGCGATCGTGATCTCGTTCAGCCTGCTCACGTTCGCGCTGGTGCTCGCCTTCCGGACCTACCAGGAGCTGGAAACCGTGGACACCGACCGCATGCGGGCCGCGGAACCCTCGTCGGCGGACGCGGGGGCGGACGCGGAGCAGAGGGCGGTCGATTGAACTGGCTGCTGGTCGCTCCGATCGTGATTCCGCTGGCCGCGGCCGTAATCGGCTTTGCGGGCCGTGGCAGCGAGAGGACGCAACGGGCCGTGAGCCTGGTCGGAGCCGTGGGCCTGTCGGCCGCGGCCGCCGGCCTGCTGACGGTCGTGTGGCGAGAGGGCATCGCGTCGGTCCAGATCGGCCGCTGGCCGGCACCCTACGGAATCACGCTGGTGGCCGATCACCTGAGCGCGGCGATGGTCGCCGTCTCGGCGCTGATCGGGCTGGCCACCGTCATCTACGCGTTCGGAGACACGCGGCACGGCCCGCTCTCCCAGGCTCTGCATCCGCTGCTGCACGCATTGCTGGCCGGCGTGTGCGGCGCGTTCCTGGCGGGGGACATCTTCAATCTCTACGTCTGGTTCGAGGTCATGCTGATCGCCTCGCTGGCCCTGCTGGTGCTGGGAGGGAGGCCCGAGCAACTGGACGGGGCCGTGCGCTACGCGGCCCTCAGCCTGATCGCGACGACGCTGCTGCTGAGCGGCATCGGACTGTTGTACGGATTGACGGGCACGCTCAACATGGCGGAGCTGCACGTGCGGGTGCAGGAGGTCGAAGACCAGGGGCTGCTCACCCTGGTCGCCATGGTGTTCATCGTCGCGTTCGGCCTGAAGTCTGCGGTATTCCCGCTGTTCTTCTGGCTTCCGGCCAGCTACCACACGCCGCAGACGGCGGTTTCGGCCGTCTTCTCCGGCCTGCTGACCAAGGTCGTCTTCACGCTGATCTTCCGGCACGACGTCGGGTACACGCACGAGCTGCTGCTCTGGGTGGCGGGCCTGACGATGGTCACGGGCGTGCTCGGCGCCGCATCGCAGAATGAGTTGCGGCGCATCCTGTCGTTCCACATCATCAGCCAGATCGGCTACATGATCCTGGGCCTCGCGCTCTTCACGACGTTCGGGTTGCTGGGCGCGATCTTCTACGTGATCCACCACATCATCGTGAAGGCGAACCTCTTCTTCGTGTCCGGCGCGGTCGGTCGGCTGGCCGGGTCGACCGACCTCGAGAGGCTCGGCGGACTCTACCGCGACAAGCCGCTGCTCGCGGCGCTGTTCTTCGTGCCGGCGTTCTCGCTGGCCGGCTTCCCGCCCCTGTCCGGCTTCTGGGCGAAGCTGCTGCTGATCCAGGCCTCGATCGAGAGGGACGAGTTCGTCATCGCCGGCGTAGCGCTGACCGTGGGTCTGCTGACTGTCTACTCGATGACCAAGATCTGGCTGAACGCCTTCTGGAAGGCGCGCCCGGACGACGCCGGGCCGCCGCCCTCGCTCGCGCCGCAGCGCCGCTGGCTGCTGCTGGCTCCGATTGCGGCGCTGGCGATCGTCACGCTGGCAATCGGTCTCTACGCCCGGCCCCTCTACACGCTGGCGGAGCGAGCCGCCAACGAGCTGATGGCCCCCTCGAACTATGTCGAAGCCGTGCTCGGCGGCGGCAGGGTCGCGGTCACCGCGCCCGGGTACGGAGGCAACGCGGAATGAGGCTCCTCCAGATCAACCTGCTGCTCGCCGGCGGCTGGTGCGCGTTGTTCGGCACCTTCGGCTTCCTCCTGGCGTTCGCGGCCTTGAGCCTGTCGAGCCCCATGTACGGGCAGACCGCCTACTTCAAGCGGGTGCTGCTGGCGGCCCGTCTGGGAGCCTACTTCCTCTACGAGCTCACGGTCTCGGGCCTGCAGGTCGCGTGGGATGTGATCACGCCCACCCACCGATCGCGCCCGGGCATCGTGGCCGTGCCGCTGGACCTCGAGGAGCCGATGCAGATCACGGTGCTGGCGAACCTCATCTCGTTGACGCCCGGTTCGCTGAGCCTGGACGTCAGCCCGGACGGACGGACGCTCTACGTGCACGAGATGTTCGTCGACGACCCGGACGAGACGCGCAGGAGGATCAAGACGGGCTTCGAGCGCCTGGTCCGCGAGGCCATGCAGTGACGGATCCGGGGGCGCAGTCGCCGATCGTCGAATGGGCGGTGAACGTCACCATGACCCTGACCGTGCTGGGGCTGGTCTTTGCGTTCGTACGCCTCATACGGGGGCCGAGCCTGCCGGATCGCGTCGTATCGGTGGACCTCATCACGGTGCTGGCCGTCGCCATCGCGGGCCTCCTGGCCATCACGCACACCGAGCCCGACTTTCTCGACATCGCCGTCGCGCTGGCGCTGGTGGCCTTCCTGGCGACCGTCGCCTTCGCCTGGTACGCCGAGCGCATCAACGAGCTGCGCAAGCGCGAGCGAGAGGCCGCGAAGAAGCTGGAAGAGACGGATGGCAGGTGACACGCCCTGGTCGGACCTGGTCGTTGCCGCGTGCCTGCTGGCCGGAGGCTTCTTCCTGTTCGTCGCCGGTCTCGGCATCCTGCGCCTGCCGGACGTGCTCATTCGCATGCACGCCTCCACGAAGGCCGGCACGCTGGGCGTCGGCCTGGTGTTCGGCGCCGCCGCCCTGTACTTCCGGAATACGGCCGAGACCGCCATCGCCGCCCTGACCGTCATCTTCCTGCTGGTAACGGCTCCTGGCGCGCCGCGTACCGCATGAACGTCCGGCTGTCGGACCGGACGCATATCGACGAATGGAAGGGGAAGTACGGCCGGGATGGGGAGGGCCCGGCCGACGGCACGGGCGCGCCGTAGCGGCCCGACGCGTCGGGTGCGACTCAATCGGCTACGTGGTCGGCCACTACGTTGACGGGCGCGCGATGCTCCAGCCAGGCCTTCGCGGCGATGAGGACCTGGTTGAAGCCGCCGGTGGAATCGAGCGCGGCAGCGATGACGGTTTCCGGATCGCCGGTGTAGCCCGTCTCCTCGACACGCAGAACCGTCGTGCCCGGACTCTTCTCCTCGAACGTCCATACCACCGTGGTGAAGTCTCCCGCGTTCTCCCACTCCATGACGATCAGGCTGGGGCGGTGGAGCGACGTCACCCGTACTTCGAACTGCGGCGCGTCCGGCCCCGCGCCGAGATACCAGGTCACCGTTTCGCCGGCGCGCAAGCCATCGTCGCGCCGGGTGAACCAGAACCTGCTCATCGTCTCCGCATTCGCGAACGCGTCGAAGACCTCCGACGCGGGCTTGTGAATCAGAACTTGCGCCGTCGCGGCGAGGTCGGCCTCGAGGGTCATGCCAGGATCTCCCGCAGTGCCGGCGATCCGGGCCGGCGCCGCCCGCCAGCAGCAGATCGACGAGGTCGCTCCTCTCGGCCAGCCCAGGTGGGGAGTGCTTGCGTGACCGATGACACGTCGCGCGCACCCTTCTGTCGCAATCCTACCAAAGCGAGCGGTTAGAATGTCGACGGTTACGCTCTTGAGGAGGGGTCACATGCACAGTCGAGTAGCGACCGGTGTGGCGGGGCTTGCGGTCGTGTGCCTGGCGCCGATCGCGGCGGCACAGACCGACGACATTTCACGGACGCCGAGCGGTCGTCCGGACCTGTCCGGCACCTACGACACCAGTACGCTGACGCCGATGCAGCGTCCGACCGAGCTGGGTGAGAAGATGTCGCTGACCGATGAGGAGGCGGCGGCGTTCGGCGAACGGGCGACGGCCGCGCTCGATCGCCGCAACAACATCGTCCCCTCGGTGAATACCGAGCGCAGCGACCCGAATCGCGGCGCACCTCCGGTAGGAGGGGACGGGTCAACCGGTGCCTCGGGCAACGTCGGGGGTTACAACACCTTCTGGATCGACCCGGGCTCCGGGGCGTTCCAGATCGACGGGCAGTGGCGCACCTCCATCCTGGTCGACCCCCCGAACGGCAGGTATCCGCCACGGACCGAGGAGCAGATCGCCGCTGACGCCGCTCGGAGTGGTGGTGGGGGCCGTCCGCGTCAGAACGACGGTACCGCGTACTGGCTCGAGGCCGGTCTGGATGCGCCAGGCCCGTTTGACGATATGGAGCAGCGGCCGCTCGCGGAGCGCTGCCTGCTCGGGTTCGGCTCTACGGCCGGCCCGCCGATGTTGCCGGTCCTCTATAACAATCAGAAGCGGATTGTGCAGGCCGAAGACTACATCATGATCCTGACCGAGATGAACCACGATGCGAGGATCGTCCGGATGAACGCCGAACACGATCCGCCGGAGATCCGGAAGTGGCTGGGGGATTCGATCGGGCACTGGGAGGGTGACACCCTGGTCGTGGAGACCACCAACTTCCGGGACCGCCCTTCCTTCGCGCGGGGCTCGCGAGACATGACGGTGATCGAGCGCTTCAGAATGGAGAGCGCCGACAAGCTCGTCTACCGCTTCACTGTCGACGACCCGACGGTCTGGACGGCGCCGTTCACGGGCGAGTACGCGTGGTCGCGGAGCGAGAACAGGGTGTTCGAGTACGCCTGTCACGAGGCGAACTACTCGTTCGAGGGCATCATGCGGGGTGCGCGGTTGCTCGAGGCGGAGTTCCGAGGCGAGGAGCTCGAAGGGGTCCCGAACCCGACCCGGTAGCTGGCAATCCGCCCCGGCGCCGCGGGGTGCGCCGCGGGCGGATTGCCGTCGTCAAGTCCCGGTCCAGTAGCCGGCGAGCGAGTCGTCCGGCCGAGAGCGTCAGTCCGACGCAGTGAGGGCCAGCACGGCGTAGGCGGTGGCCGCGTCGCGCATGAAGCGACCGACGTCGGATTCCGGATCGCGCTCCTTGTTGAGCGACTCGCCCGGCCACGATCCGTCCGTCCGGTCCTGATGGCGGCGGAGCCAGGACAGTCCCCGAGTAAGCTGGGCGTGCTCGCTCGCAAGCCCCGCCTGTCCGAGCGTGAACACGACGAGACCAGTCGCGTACCCGTCACTGCCCGTCGGGAGCGTCGTGCCGTCCGTGCGCTCCCACTCCCCCAGCGAAGCCAGACTCCATCCGCCGTCGTCCTCCTGCAGCGCGAGCACTTCTTCAGTGATCGCCGTCTTCTGTTGCGAGTCGAGCACGCCCGGGAGCGTCGTCGACGCCCAGAGCAGCGTCAGGCGGTTGAACAGCGGTTGGTGATCGTAGAGCCTGGCCAGATAGCTGCGGAGCCGTTCGAGTCCCTTCCGGGCTTCGTCCGTCGACGCGTAGCCTTCCGGCGCGGTGCCCACGGCGAGCGCGGCCAGCGCGGCTCCGTAGAAGGGGGCGTCGTCCGACTCCCACGGCTGCAGATCGACCACGAACCAGGGCCACGCGCCATCCAGGTCCCCGGTCCGCGCCTGCGTCGCCCAGAGATGGTCGAAGGCCATCCTGGTTTCGTGGCCGAGCTTCCCGGAGCGTGCGTCGGAGCTCGCAAGCACCAGGGCGTTGAGGATCGCCTCGGTCCCGCGTGCCTGGTCTCCCTCCGGGGCGAGGTCCTGCCACTCCCGGACGCGCTGCTCGACGTTCGCCAGCAGCCCCCGCTCGGTCGCAGTCGGCCTGGTGTCGGACCCCTCTCGCAGGTGCGGTCGCGCCAGCGCGTAGGGCACCACCGTATGGCACGAGATGCAGTAGGTGCCGTTGTCTCTGGCCGCGACCGGCCAATCGGCCCACCAGCTCTGCCGCTGGTCCAGGTACGCCGCGGCCGCCTCCTCGTCCCACGCCTCCTCGTCCCACGCCCCGGTGCTCTCCGACTGCGCCGTCAGCGCGCCGGTGCTGGCCAGGAGACACGCGGCCAGGAACCAAACCAGCACGCCCGGCCTCTTCCTATTCATCTTCTTCATACCTATCTGACCTCTATCTCGAAAGTAGGTAGACCGTCACTATACGGTGGCGAGCTTGATGCTCCCCGTGCTGTCGCCGAGCTTGTCGACGTGCACGCCCATCTTGTCGAGGACGGTCAGCCACAGATTCGTCAACGGGGTTTCCTTCGGGTAGCGGATATGCCGCCCGCCCTTGATGCCGGCCGCACGGCCGCCCACGAGCGCGATCGGCAGATCGTCGTGCAGGTGCGCGTTGCTGTCGCTGATGCCCGTGCCGTAGACCAGCATCGTCCGGTCCAGCAGCGTCCCGTCGGCTTCGGGTATCGACTTCAGCTTGCCGACCACGTGCGCGAACTGCTGCATATGGAACTCGTTGAGCTTCGCCAGCCGGTCGATGTTGCTCAGCACGTTCTGGTGGTGCGACAGCGCGTGGTGCGAATCGGGCACTCCCGCCTCGGGATATGCGCGCGAGCTCACTTCCTCGGCGAGCATGAACGTGGCCACGCGCGACAGATCGGTCTGGTACGCCAGGACCAGAAGGTCGCCCATGAGCTGCGCGTGCCCGGCGAAGGTCTCGGGAACGCCCGCCGGCTTGTCGACCGCCGGGAGCTCGCGATCGCTCTGGGCCTCGGCCATCTGGATCCGCCGCTCGACTTCCCGCACCGACTCGAGATACCCCGACAGCTTCGAGCGGTCGGTCGAGGCCAGCTTGCCGTTCAGGTGTGCGATTTCGTTGGTGACCGAATCGAGCAGGCTCGCGTTGCGCGAGATGCGCGCCAGACGCGACTTGCGGTCCGTGCTGTCGGCCACCCCGAACAGTCGTTCGAACACCGCACGCGGATCGATCTCCACCGGCAGCGCCATCGTCGGGGTGCGATAGGAGATCGTCGTGCGATAGGCGCAGGGGTACCCTATCGAACCGGTTACGCAACTGGCCCGTACGGCGACCCCCAGCTCGAGCGAGGCCAACTGCGTCTCGCGCCCCGTCTCGATTGCCGCGCGCTGATCCACGGAGACGTCCGTGACCGGGCTGACCAGGTCGGGATCGGCGTGCACGCCGGTGAGATAGGTCGCCCCGGAGCGGGCGTGGTCGCAGGCCGGATCCCCTTCGCGCGGATAGGCGGTCATGTGCGCCAGGTTGCTCAGCACGACGAGGTCGTCGCGATAGGGCGTCAGGCTCTCCAGGATCATCGGCAGCTCGCCGGGCAGCGCACCCTCCTTCTCGGGGAGCCAGTGGCGCATGGACATCCCGTTGGGCACGTAGAACCACGCCGCCCGCCGGACCGGAGCCGCCGCGGTGCGACCGAGCGCGGTCAGGGCGGGGACCATTGCATCCAGGAACGGCAAAGCCAGGGCGGTCCCCACGCCCCGCAGCACGGTCCGCCGAGGGAGGTGCGTCTTGGTGATGAACATGCGAGCTCTCCTTGATCGAGGACCGCCTTGGCCTTAGCGACTCGCCACCGTCGCCGCCGCCTGGGGTTCGGCGCCCGGGGCGCGAGGCGTGCGGTTCATCCGGAACAGCGGGCTCTCGACGATGCCGAGAACGATGTCCGACCAGCGAAAGTCCGGGGCGGTCTGGCGGACGATCGCCCGCACGGCGGGTCGATCGCGGGCTCCCACGCCGCGCCCGAGCGCATAGGTGAGCAGCCGCTCGGTGAAGACCGTCGCAAACTGCGTGCGGTTGGCCGTCAGCGCCTGGCGCAGTCCCACCACGCCGTCCATATTCGACCCGTCGAGCGCCTCCCCCGACGCATCCACCGGCTGGCCGTTGTCGACCTCTCGCCACTGGCCGGTGACGTCGAAGTTCTCGAGCGCAAACCCGAAGGGGTCCATCAGGGTGTGGCACGAGGCGCACACCGGATTGCGCCGGTGCTGCTCGAGTCGCTCCCGCACGGTGGTCGGCAACGCCGCGTCGTTTTCCGGGAGCGGCGGTATGTCCGGGGGAGGCGGGGGCGGGGGATTGGCCACGAGGTTGTCCATGATCCACTTGCCGCGCACCACGGGCGACGTCCGATTGGCATGGGAGGTCACCATCAGGACGCCGCCCTTCCCCAGGATCCCGAACCGTCGCTCGTCGGTCAGCGTCACGCGCCGCATGTGGCTGCCGTAGACGTTGGGAATGCCGTAGTGCGCGGCGAGCCGCTCGTTCAGGTACGTGTAGTCGGCGCCGAGCAGATCCAGCACGCTCCGATCGTCGCGGAGCTGGCTCTCGAAGAACAGCTCGGTCTCGCGCGCCAGGGCCTCCTGCAGGTTGGCGTCCAGGGGATAGAGCGTCGGGTCGGGCTGCAGCTCGCGGACGAGGCGCGTCCCCAGCCACTGGCCGGCGAAGCCGGACGCCATCAGCCCGGCGCGGCGGTCGGCGAGCATCCGGCGCGTCTGGGCCGCCAGGATCTCCGGCTCCCCGAGCCGGCCGCGCTCGGCGGCGCCGAGCAGCTCCTCGTCGGGGGGGCTGTTCCAGAGGAAGAACGACAACCGGGACGCCAGCTCGACGTCGCTCACGCGAAAGATCGTGTTCGGCTGCGCGCCGTCGGGACCGCGCTCGATGCGAAACAGGAACTGGGGCGAGATCAGCAGGCGCTCCAGAGCGGCCTGGATGCCCGCGTCGAAGCCCCCGGCGCGCCGCCCGTCCTCGTAGAAGGGCATCATCGCCTCGACGTCGGCGGCGCCGACCGGCCGCCGGAAGGCGCGCCGCGCCAGCCGCGTGAGAATCTGCCGTGCGCAGGCCCGCTCGTCGGTGGCCGCGGTCGGCCGACAGGTGAAGATGCGCCGCCGGCTCTCGGCGTCCTCGGGCGTGGTGGCGTTGAACGGGCCCGAGACCGTGAACGACTCGATGCGGCCCGACGCGCCGCGTCGCACCGGTCCCGGATCTCCCACCACCCCGCCCCGCAACCCCTCGGCATACGCGGGCCGAATGTTCAGGAGGGTCACGCCCACCGGGCGGGTGCCGGCCTTCGCCGCGAAACGGACCACGAGATCCTCGCCCGGCTCGCGGGGGGGCGCGTCCTCCTCGGGGCGGGTCGCGGCTGCGATTGCAGGATTCACGCCCCGCAGCGGCTCGAGCGACCAGTGCTTGACGGTGGCGCCGTCCACGGTGACGAGGATTTCGCTCTGCGGCCGGGAGTAGAGAGCGCCTGTGCTCATGCCCGGCAGCAGCACGCGAACGGCATACTCGCCGTCGAGCGGGAAGGTATGCCGGACGGCCACGCCGCCATTGGTGCCGAAGGGCAGGTCGTCGCTCATGCGCTCGCCCTGCCGGACCGTTTGCCCGATGCGATACGTCTCGGTCGTCGGGCGCAGGGTCGGATCGCCGACGGCGGCGCGCGCGATCCGGACGGCGGCGGACAGGTAGCGGTCGAGCAGCGACGGCGTGATGGTGAGGCCGCGGCTGTTGTCGAATCCGTAGCTGGTCGCGTCCGGGGGCAGCAGACTCGGTCCGTCGACCTCCACGCCGAGGAGGTCGCGCACCGCGTTGACGTACTGGAGGCGGTTGAGCCGATGGAAGGTGGGCGGCCCGGGATCGGGCGACGCGGCCGCGGCCCGATCGAGCGTGCGCTCCACCGCGGACGCAAAGCGGTCGAGCACCGGCCGTTCAGGCCGGGGCGCCGGCACCTTCGGCATCGCGCCGATGCGAATCTTCCACGCGATCTTCTCCCACAGCTCGGGGTCCTCGGCAATGCGGTCCACGTCGGCGTGCTCGAGCGTCAGGCCGCCGGTCTCGAGCCGGTCGCTGTGGCACCGGACGCAATACCGCGTCAGGAGCTCGGGATCGGGCGTCTCGGCGGCGGTCGCCACCCCGTAGCTGAGCATCAGAAGGAACATCGCCCGGGCCGCCGTCCGGAGTCGCGTCCAGATCATGGTCATCGTCCCCGCTCCCCGGTGTGCTCGCCGAGGATTCCCGGCTTGATGCCGTACGTGCCGCTGGCCGGATGCTCGACGCGGAACTCGGCGTGGCAGGCCGCACACGCGGCGGTCGCCTCGTGCACCGCCGCCTGCACGCGGGCCGGATCGATGGGAACCTCGGACAACCGGTCGTCGAGCGCGTCCAGCGCCGCGGTCGTCGCCGTGACCCTCTTCGCCGCGTCGCCTCGTGCGTGCCGCGACCAGAACGTCCAGCTCCGTGCGAGATACTCGCGTGCCACGATGAGCCTGACCTTGGCCGTCTCGTATTCCTGCGCCGCGATCTGCGACTTCGCGGCCTCGAAGTAGGTGCCTACCGTCCGCTCGACGACCGCGAGATCGTCGGCCGTGAAGACCTTCTGCGTCGCGACCGTGGCGGACGCACTCACCGTGAGGACGGCGGCCAGCAGCACACTCCGTCGAGCGACAGTCCGCGGGGGCTCACGTTGCGGGTGATCGCTCCGCTCCACGTCGCCGCATGCATCCGGACGCATTGCCAGGTTCCTGGGCCGTCAGCGCCCGCCCGTCGTCCCGCCCGCCTGCCCGGTCGCCTCCCCCGCCGCGCGGGCCAGCTCGCGTTCCTGCAGGTTGGCGGGGACGCCCAGCCGCGGGTTCGCGCCCAGCTCCACCAGCAGGTCGGCCGCCTCCGGCCAGCGGTAGAAGTCGGTGGAGTTGCGGGCCCAGCTTGCGAGCCGGTAGGGCGTCCGTCCGCGATAGTCGCGCACGTCCATCTCGGCGCCGCGCTCGACAAGGTAGGCGATGATGTCGACCGACCCCTTGTAGGCGGCCCCGTGCAGGGGCGTGAATCCCGCCGCGTTGGCGGCATTGACGTCGGCGCCGACCTCCTCCACCAGGAACCGCACCCCGGCCAGCATGCGCTGCCGCGCGGCCTCGTCCGGTGGGGCGTAGCCCCAGCCGAGCCCGGAGGACGCCATCAGCGGGGTGGTCCCGTCCTCGGTCGTCAGGCTCGGGTCGGCCCCATGGGCCAGCAGGATCCGCATCAGCTCGGGGTTGGCGTTGCTGCAGTCCGCGGCCAGGTAGAACGGCGTGGCGCCGACGCGGTTCGTGCCCCAGCCGAACGCTTCGAACGCCCCGTGCTTTCCCTCTCCGCCAAACCCCATGAGGCCGGGGGCCGTCTGTCGGGCGTTCGGGTCCGCCCCGTGTGCGAGCAGGGCCCGCACGAGCTCCTCACGTCCCCGCAGGCCGGACCCGTCGTCGCCGCCGCCGCCGGCCGCGCGGTTCTGGCCGATGCCGTACACCGCGTGGTGCAACGCGCTCATGCCCGCGGCGCCCTGATTGGGATTCGCGCCCTGCGCCAGGAGGTACAGCGCCACGGGGGCGTGGTTGTTGGCAATCGCGAGGGGCAGCGGCGTGATGGGGCCGGCGCCGAGGTCGTAGCCGACCCGGCCGCCGGACGCGGGCATGACGGGCGTCGCCGCATCGACGTCCGCCCCCGCCTCGACCAGCGTCGTGACGACGTCGAGATGGCCGGCGCGCACGGCGAACATCAAGGGCGTGAAGCCGCCCGCGGACACCGCCGTGATCGACGCCCCCCGCTCGAGCAGCAACGCGACGCTCGCCTCGTGCCCCTCGCTGGCCGCCCACATGAGCGGCGTCTGCGCCGACCCGGTAGCTTTCGCGTCGACGTCGGCGCCGTGCTCCAGGAGCGCCCGGACCACGCCGGCGTGGCCGGACTGGGCGGCGAGCAGCAGCGGAGTGACGCCACCGACCGCCGCCACGTTGACCTCCGCGCCCGCCTTCAGCAGAAGACCGACGATGGCCGGATTGCCGTTCTCGCAGGCGAGCGACAGCGCGCTGACCCCGGTGTGGGTGACCGCATCGACATCGGCGCCGGCTTCGATCAGCAACGCCGCGGTCGCCGAGTCGTTCCAGTGGGCCGCCCAGTGCAAGGCCGTCGAACCGTCGGCCTTGGGCGTGTTGACGTCAACGCCCTGCCGCGCCAAGTGGGCCACGCTCGACCACTGCTGGGCCTTGGCGAGGTCGGCCACTGCGTCGTCAGCGGCGTGGACTGGGACTCCAACGAGGGCGACCGCGAGGACAACCGCCATCCGGCAAATGGTGACCCGCATCCTGTTTCCCCCGAGTCGATTGGCGTGACCTGACCATACACGCTTGCCCGCGATTGTCCAAAGCAATTCCCGACCAGCGCCGGTGGCCGGCGCAGTCGGAGGCAGCCCGCGGCGGGGACCGGGAAGGCCTCAGGGCCGGGTGGTAGCATGGCGACAAGCGAGCAGGACCGACGGCATGTGCAGGACCGACGGCATGTGGAAGAACGCGCAAGAGAACCGACAAGAGCGCAGTGAGCAGGCCCTGCAGTCGTCGGGCGAATGGCGGGCGGAGTGCCGCCGGCTGCGGCGGAGCGACCGCGACGCGATCCCCGACCAGCTCGGCCCGCCCGAAGTGTTCAACGACGCGCGCGGATGCGCCGCCGAGCGGCGACGGCACGGCCACGCGGTGCCGGATGCGGAGACGGGACCGGACAGCCGCACGGTGACGAGCCGGCTGCGAATGAGCTGCGCCGGCTGGCGCAAGGTGCCCACCGCAGAGGAGTTCCACCGCGCGGTCCACGACCCGGAAGGAACACCGAGAGAGACCGCGATCCTGCTGACCTGGTACCACGAGGCCGACGTTGCGGAGCAGCTCGACGCGCGGATTGAAGGCGCTTACTCCTGGCGCGAGCTCGCACGCGCGCTGCACCGGGTGGGGCTGACACGCGGCGAGGCGGCACGGCGGCTGAACCGGTTCGCACGACGATGAACCCCGACGAGGCGACCGACGCGTTGCAGACCAGGGGGCAGGCCAGAGAGATCCTGGCGCGGATGCGACCGGCGTTCCGCGAGCACGTGCGGCCGCACACCAGGGACCAGACCGGCGAGCTCCTCGGCGGCGGGGGCATCCTGAGCGCGCGCTGGACCACAGG
>JAGWAJ010000025.1:0-1453 GCA_021296475.1 Acidobacteriota bacterium | reverse complement strand
TGCTGGACCGGGCCGCCGAGGCGTGCGGCGGGTACCGGATCGATCACCCGGAGTCCCGAGAATCGAGTTCGAGCGCAACAAGGAGAACCACATCAACGTCTCCTTCAACCCGCCGACGCCCCGGGGGGAGTGAGCGGACGGCCATCGTCGACGGCGAACCGGCCGTCGTGCTGAGCACGGCGCAGATCATCAGCGGCAAGCTCTCCGGGCGCGGAAAGCACGGCCCTGCGCGCGACCTGGTAGACATCGCCGCCTGCGGGGCGGCCGAACCGGAAGCGCTGGAGATAGCCGTGAATGCGCTGCCGGAGAAGAGCCTGGACGCCATCCTGAGCATCTACGCCGAGACCGCAAAGCAGTACGCCGCCGACGCGTCCGAGCTCGAAGGAATCGCCCAGGGGCTGCGGCCGGTGGTGGACGATCCGGCCGGATGTGCGAGCAACGATCATCCGAATCGAGCCGGAGCGCCTGCGGCACGAGAGAACGCATCTGCCACCGATACGATGGCGTCCCAACCGGGCGGGCGGAGGAGCGGGCGAGCGTCTCGCGCCGGAAGGCAAGCGGTCGGCCAACCAGTTCAGAAGGAAGCGTGGAGACTGATCTGGATCTGCCCCTTGGAGCCACCTGGTACCGTCTGGATCATGTAGCCGGCCTGGACCTGGGACCGGTCGCTGATCGGCGTCTGCGCCAGGGCCGCACCCGGCGACAGCATCGCGCCGGCGAGAACGAGGGCGCCGATCAACCCGCGCAACATGGGTCAGAGGAAGCGCACGGCGCCGGTGGAGACGTCAGAGCTTCGACCCAGCGAGTCGACAGGCGAATTCCATGCTGCCAAGCAGTTCGGTGTTCACGATGTTGCCGGCGACCCTGGCCGCGAAGATGTCCCCGACCGTCTCGATGGGGACTCGAGAATCGATACACCCGAGCACGACGGCGAACGGGTACTGCCCGGCGGCGGTCGCTCGAATCTGATCGCTGTAGTCGCGACGGGCAAGCGTCCCGGCGACGAATCTCGCGTTGCCGTCGGTAAGGAGCGTGAGGGCGGAGTCAGGAGTGACGGCAGCCTGTGACGCAGCATTCTGGGCCGGCACGAATCCCTCGTCGACCGCCTCCTCGTCGACCGCCGAGTCGGTCGCGGGCTCGGACGCGGAGCATGCCGCCAGGGTCAGTCCGGCGGCCGACAGGCCAAGACGTCGTCCAAAGGCTCGGCGCGACGTTGTGGGCAGCGTGCTCGAGATGCCGGCAGCGGGCACGGGTGTGATTCTATTGAACATCTCGCTTTCTCCTCGGTCGGCCGTATGGGCAACGTGCCAGCCACACGGAAACCAGTGCCTGATAACGCACAGATTATTGTGCGATCGTACGCATGGCGGCGACGGCGCCCCGTCGATGTAGACGGTCCCACTGCGCAACGCGAGCGTCTCACCGGGAAGACCCACGACGCGTTTGACGAGAT
>JAGWAJ010000024.1:53515-54749 GCA_021296475.1 Acidobacteriota bacterium | reverse complement strand
GAACCAGTGCGAACACCGGCAGGAACAACAGCCCGAACGACTTCGGCCCCAGGGAGTCCGGCGCCGCATCCCCCGGTGACCAGTGGATCGGCACCTCGTCCGGCAGCAAGGGCCAGTTGACGGCCGCCAGCCCGAACATCAGGGCCAGCACCCACTGCGCCGACCGTTTGTTGTCGAGGAACCTTTGCATCTCTCGAGTCTCGGAGTGTCTCGCGCGGACGCCGGCTCCTACCCGGGGATGCCCACTGCCAGCCCGGTCGCCGCAAGTCCCTGGAGTACCCGGCCCAAGGCGTACTTCGTCGCGACCTCTCCGACCAGGATCAGTGCCGCGAAGATCGTCACCGCGCGAGCACCCCGCTGGTTGCAGCAGAGCGAGAAGGCCTTCCACATGAGCCAGACCATCCAGAACAGGCAGGCGGCGATGACGAGTGCCGCGACCACGGGTTCCCATCCTTGGGGAAGGGCCAGGCGGCCTTCTGCCATGGCGGCTACTGTTTCTTCGTGCGCGCGGCGCACCCCCGGCGGAGCGCACACGAGCGCGGACAGGAGGATCGGATGCCGTGACAGCGCCTGGGTGCCGGCGATGTCGACGAGCCGTACCGTCCGACCGGTGATCAGGAGCGAGACGGCCCAGACGAGCACGGTGAACACGGACCAGTTCACCAGACCCTCGACGACGGGAACCCAGAGCGGCACGGTGTACCCAGGGTGGAAGTCGAGCAGGCCATCGAGGTGCACGCCCGCCGCGGCCGCCACAAGGCCGGTGGCGACGATGATCGTCAACCCGATGCCCAGGGCCGGTGCCCCGGCAAAGCGGACGAACGGATTGAACAGCCATTGGGCGATCGACATTTCCTGTCGACGCGGCGGCCTACCCGCCATCGCTTGGGACATCGGCGTCCTCTCCCTCACCCGCCGCGGTTGCGTCTCTCTCGTGCGACTCGATGATCGCGCCCAGGCGCTCGATCAGGGCGTCGAGGCGGTTCCGGACGGTCGGATACGACACGCCATAGAGCCTGGCCATCTCCTTCAGGCTGCCGCTGCGCAGTACGAACGCGAGGGCGAACTGTTGATCTTCGCCGCCAAGCCGCGACAGCGGCGGCAGCGGATAGTCGCCGCGAACTGAGGTGCTGCAGCCGGGGCAGGCGAGCTCCACCACGTGCAGATCACCACCGCAACTCGGGCAACGGACCGGCAGCCGGCCGCGACGCGACATGCACGAATCTATCAGAGG
>JAGWAJ010000024.1:52696-53499 GCA_021296475.1 Acidobacteriota bacterium | reverse complement strand
GGGTATTTTGTGAAGCCTCGTAGGTCAACGGTCAGTGGCGGTCTACTGGGACGCCATCTGGGAGGGTGACCACGCCGCCGCAGCCGCGATCGCCCCCGCGACCGGCGTCGCGGCCAGCTACGCGACGGGACTCGCGCCGGCGGCGCGGGTCACCCGACGGCCGCGACGCGGCGCAGCTCGACGGCGCAGGCTTTGTACGACGGCTGCTTCGAGTAGGGATCGAAGACGGCGTCGGTCAACCGGTTGGCCTCCTCGTAGTGCATCGGGACGAAGAGGTGGCCCGGCTGCACCGAGCGCGTGACGAACGCGGTGGCGCCGATGCGGCCCCGGCGCGATTCGATGTGGACTGCGTCGTTGGTGGCGACGCCGCGAGCTCTGGCGTCGACGGGGTTGATCTCCACGTAGATCTGCGCCGGGTAGAGCTTGCGGAGCACCGCAGACTTCGCGGTTCGCGTCTGGGTGTGCCACTGTGCCGCGCTCCCTCGCCCGGTGAGCAGCAGCAGCGGGAAGCGCTCCGTCGGCGGCTCCGGCAGCGGCCGCGGTGCTTCGAACAGGAAGCGGGCTCGTCGGTCGGGGTGGTAGTAGCGGCCGTCCTCGAAGAGGCGGCGCTCGGTGCGTCCGGCCGCGGCGTCGTCGCCGGCCGGGCACGGCCACTGGATGCCCCCGCGCTCGTCCAGCAGGTCGTAGTCGTTGATACCGGTGATGTCGCACGGCTGACCCGCGGAGAGCCGCTTCAGGATCTGGAACGTCGCCGCCGGCGACTCCCACGCCCGGAACAGGTCGCCGCAACCCCAGTACTCGGC
>JAGWAJ010000024.1:52129-52626 GCA_021296475.1 Acidobacteriota bacterium | reverse complement strand
GTCCCGTCCTTTTCGCCCCAGCCCGCCGCCGGCAGCACGAGGTCGGCCATTCGGGCGGTCTCGGTGGTGGCGTACATGTCCTGCACGACCAGGCAGTCGAGCCGTCCGAGGATGTCGCGGGCCTGGTCCTGGTTGATCCACGAGTGCGCGGTGTTCGTGCAGACGATCCAGAGTCCCTTGATCCGCTCCTGGAGGACGCCTTCCAGGATCTCGTGGTAGGCCCAGCTCGCGCGGGTCGGAATCACGCCCGGGTCGATGTCGAGGATGCGCGCCACCTTCGCCCGGTGGTCCGGATTGGCGAAGTCGTGGCCGCCGAGCAGGTTCGTGGTGTTGCTGAAGAGGCGCGAGCCCATCGCGTTGCACTGCCCGGTGATGGAGTTCGCACCCGTGCCGGGGCGCCCGATGTTGCCGGTCATCAGCGCCAGGTTGATGACGGCCTGCGCGGTGCGCACGCCCTGGTAGCTCTGATTGACGCCCATCGTCCACCAGAACGACAC
>JAGWAJ010000024.1:48811-51835 GCA_021296475.1 Acidobacteriota bacterium | reverse complement strand
TCCCACAGGATGGGATGCGCGAGGCACGGATTGGCGCCGACGAAGACGATGACGTCCGATTCCTCGAAGTCGCGGTAGGCGTAAGGCGGCGCGTCGAAGCCGAACGCCTGCTTGTACGCCACCACCGACGTGGCCATGCACTGGCGCGTATTGCCGTCGCCGTGCGTCATGCCCATCCCGAACTTCGCGAGCGCGCCGAGCAGCGCCATCTCCTCGGTTGCCATCTGGCCGGTGCTGAGGAAGGCCACCGATTCCGGTCCGTGCTCGGCCTGGATCGCCCGGAAGCGCTCGACCATCGTGCGGAGCGCCGTGTCCCAGGCGACCGGGCGCTGGGCGCCGCCCGCGTCGCGCCGGAGCGGAGTGGTGGCCCGGTCGGGGGCCGCGAGCACCGACAGCGCCTCCCATCCCTTCGGGCAGGCGACGCCGCGGTTCACCGGGTAGTCGGCGGCCGGCGTGAGGCTCACGGCCTCGCCGTCCTGGAGGTGCACGGTCAGGCTGCAGCCGGTGGAGCAGTAGCCGCACACCATGTCGGTCGTGGCGTCGGGCTTGAGCCGCTCGGGCACCTGCCCGAGCCCGAAGCCGCCGGGGGTCCTCAGCAGGTCGCGGGTCAGTCGCCCGTCGCGCTCGTGCAACATCTCTACAGCGTCCCGGGCATCCGCGGCGAGGCGACCGCGGCGAAGAACAGATAGCGCTCCAGCAGCTCGCCGGCCAGACAGGCGGCGAACAGCATGCCGACGAGCACGGCGAACACCAGGTCCTGCCCGTGCTCGGGGTGCGTCGGCACGCGGCTCACCAGGAGCAGCGCCGGCATCGCGAGGCCGCCCAGCAGGCCGGCCGCGAAGCGCGCCAGGGTGACGTTGAGGAGCGCCCCGGCCATCAGGCGCGCCGTCCGCTTGAGGGAGGTGGTCGACCGCGCCGCCAGGTGGCGGAACAGCGCCGCCTCGAACAGCAGCTTCGCCGCCGACGCCGCGATGAGACCACGGCAGAGCAGCGTGCCGTAGCGGTCGACCGCGGCGGTGGCCAGCTCGGCGTCCCGGCCGAAGGTGGCGATCAGCAGCAGCGGCAGCCACGCGGCGGCGAGCCCGAGCACCGCGGCGGTCAGCAGGAAGCGGCAGGCGGTCGCCGGACCGTTCCAGAAGTCGCGCTTCGTGTACTCGTAGACCATCACCGAGCAGAGCACCCCGGCCGTGCCGGAGAGCGCCACGGCCCAGCCGAGCCACGCGGCGGCGTCCCCTGCGATCGCCGCTCCCGCCGCGGCGCCTCGGTCTCCGAGCCCACCGAGCCAGGCGGTCGATCCCGGCCATGACCAGACGGCGTAGGCGACGGCGAGCCCGGCGAAGATCCCGAAGGCGAGGATCTCCCGGCTGAGCCACGAGTGCCGCAGGCCGAGGACGGCCCGATAGGCGTAGCGCGGCCGGCCGAGGTGCAGCACGCTGACGGCGAGCGCCAGCAGGCCGAATACCAGCGCGCTCGCGCTGTGCACGGGCCGGATGCTCGCCGTGAGCGCCCCCGGGACCGCCAGCTCCAGCACCCGCTCCACCAGGAACGCGCCGACCGAGAGCTGGGTGAGCGCGAGCATCAGGATGAGGGGCCAGTGCGCCCGTTCCGGACGGACGGTGTGGTAGTCGGCCGGCACCATGTTGCGCGGCAGGACGCGCGCGGTCCGATAGACCGTCGTCGGCAGCGTCAGGGCCGGCTCGGGCGCGCCGGGGACGAAAAGGTGCGTCTCGGATTCCTCGACGACCTGCTCGACGTCGACCACGCGGATCGCGATGGCGCCGTTCGGGCAGGACTGGACGCACGCCGGGGCCTCGCCTTCCGCCAGACGGTCGCTGCACATGTCGCACTTGCGGACGATTCCCTTGGCGCGGCTGTACTTCGGCGCCTCGTAGGGGCAGGCCAGCGTGCAGTACTGGCAGCCGAAGCACTGGTCGTCGAGGTGCTTGACGATGCCGGTAGCCGGGTCCTTCTCGTAGGCCTCCACGGGGCAGGCGTGCATGCAGGCCGGGTCGAGGCAGTGGTGGCAGGCGGTCGTGACGTGCTGCACGACCGGCAGGCGCTGGCTCCCGCCGTGCAGCAGCCCCACGTCGCGCCAGGACTCTTCTTCTTCCAGGCCGTTGAGCGCGTGGCATGCCGCGACGCACGACTTGCAGCCGGAACAGGCGTCGAGGTCCACGTCGAACGCGTACTGCTGGCCGGGGCCGGGGGGCGTCGCCGGCATGAAGGCCGAGTAGCGGCCGGCGAGGGCGGGACCGGTGTCCTGCGCTGCGTCGTGCGCCTGCGCGAAGCGCGCGGCCGCCGTGACCTGCTGCTCCTCCAGGTAGCGATCCACGAGGGCCGGGGCCGACGGGGGCTCTGGCGGAAATGGCGCGGAGCCGTGCCCATCGTATGGCGGAGCGGCGGGGCGGGTGGGGGTCGACATCGCGTCCCTATCCGACGTGCGCGGGGTGACCATGCGGACTCCGAACGTCGCGGTCCCGACGAAGGTTGCGCGCGCCGGGCGCCTCGTCCGGCACGGTTCCCTTCGGATACAGGTATACGTTGCCGCCCTCGACGAGGGCCGGGTAGCGGGCGAGGTCGTGAGCGGGCGGTTCGAGGCTGCAGCCGGTGCAGGCGTCGAAGGTCCATCCGTGCCAGGGGCAGGTGACGACGCCCTCGTCGATGCTTCCCTCCGCCAGCGGCCCTCCCGCGTGCGGGCAGAGGCCGTCGACGGCCGTTACCTTCCCGCCGAGCTGGAACAGCGCATAGGTGTGGCTGTCGATCTCGACCGCCACCCCGGCGCCGTCCCGGAGCGCGTCCTCCCGAATCGCGTAGACGAAGCCGTCGTCGCGCGCGGCCGCCGTGTCGCCGTCCGCGGCCGGTCCCGTCGCTCGGCTCGCCTCGCCCTCCTCGACGCGTGCGCCCGCGACGGCGCCCCCCGGCGACGGCGCTGCCGCGGGGGTCGAATCGTCGTCGACACGAGCGAACAGACGGCGCACGCCGGCGCAGCCGGGGCAGAAGACCGGCGGGTCCTCGCCGCGGTGG
>JAGWAJ010000024.1:42480-48739 GCA_021296475.1 Acidobacteriota bacterium | reverse complement strand
CGCCAGTAGGCGCTGAACGTCTCTCCCGGCCCGTGGCGCAGGTAGTACTCGTTGACGACCTCTTCGATGACGAGCGGAAGCTGCTCGACGTCGACGCCCAGCTTGTAGCGCAAGCCCAGATGGACGTCCCCCGCCACGCCCCCGCCCAGGTACACGTCGAAGCCCTCCCGCGTGCCGAGCAGGCGGCGGACGCGGACGCCCTTCAGGCCGATGTCGGCCGTGAAGTGCTGGGCACAGCTCGACGGGCAGCCGCTCATGTGGATGCGGATGCCGTGGAGGGCGAGCGCCCGCTGGCGGAGGGTCTCGATGAGGCGGAACATCGCGCCCTTGGTCTCGGTGACCGCGATGTTGCAGAACTGCGTTCCGGTGCACGCCACCGTGTTGCGCGCCAGCGTGTCGGCGTGCATGCTCAGGCCGACCGCGGCGGCGTCGGTGGCCGCCGCGTCCCGGAATCCCCGGGGAATGTCGACGATCGCGATGCCCTGCTCGTGCGTCGTCCGGAGCGCCCCGCTGCCCCAGCGCTTCGCGAGAACCGCGAGAGCCTCGAGCTGCCGCCAGCCCAGGCGGCCGAGCGGGACCGCGAGCCCCATCGTCCAGCGGTCCGGCCGGCGCTGGGGGAACCAGCCGATGAGGTCGTCGTTCCGGGCGGCCGGTGCCGGCGGCGGGAGGTCCGGCCAGGGGCGGAGCGCGACCCGCTCCGCGACGTACGCCTGCACGCCCTCGATGCCGATGCGCTCGACGAGGTATCGCAGACGTGCCTGGTGGCGCTTCTCGCGAGAGCCCTGGGCGCGGAACAGGTCGAGCACGGCGGCGGTGACCGCAACCACCTGGTCGGGGCGGACCAGCACGGGCAGGTGCCACGCCAAGCGCGGGTTCTGCCCCTGCGTGCCGGCCACGAGGACCTGGAACAGCACTTCCCGGCCGACCCGGCGAGCGAGGAAGCTCAGGTCCTGGGTCCAGAAGTGGACCGAGTGCTCCGCCGCGCCGTTGAGGCAGATGTTGAACTTGCGCGGCAGGTCGGAGTACTCCCTGCTGTCGACGAAGAGCGCCGTCACTTCGCGGCAGAGCTGCCGCGTATCGATCAGCTCGTCGGGGAGCACGCCGCTGAACGGATGCGCGAAGACGTTGCGGACGTTGTCGTGACCGGTCTGCTTCGAGGTCAACCCGACCGCGGCGAGTCTCTCCGCGACCTGCGGCACGTGCTCGATGCCGAGCCCCTGCACCTGGAGGTTGGCGCGGGTGGTGACGTCGACGATGCCGTGACCGTGCTCGTAGGCGATCGCAGCGATCTCGCGCGCCTGGTCCGAAGTCAGCTCGTTGGCCGTGACGCGGATCCGGTTCATGTACCGGCCCGGCGTGTCGCGCTTCCGGTAGAAGAAGCCATACCACTTCATCCGTTCCAGATCGGGCGTTTCGATCTCGGCCATCGGCGTCGCCGCGCCGGCGTGCCGCAGCACGTCGGGCCAGACGTCGAAGCTGTGCTTCTTCTCTTTCCAGACCTCGGCCGGGTTGACCATTGCCGTTCCCCGTTCTTCCTTTCTTCGTCGTTCCGGTCTTCGTCGTTCCGGCCCGCGCGGGTTGCGACGCCCGGCGACGCGCGGCGTCCGGTACGCGGTCCGCGTCTAACCTGCCGCCTCGGCGGTTCGGGCGGCGCCCGTTCCGGCCGCGAGTCCGCCCTGCCGATGCGCCAGCGCCGCATCCAGGGCCGTCCGTGCCTCCGTCTCCGTCGCGCTGTCGAAGCGCACCGCGAAGGCGAGAAAGGCGGTGACGGTCACGAACGCCCCGATGAGCAGGAACGCCGTCGGCCAGGGGATGACGCCTCGGAAGAGGAACCCGGCCAGGACCGCCCCCGCGTTGCCGCCCGCGCCTACGATGCCGGCTACCGAACCGAGCGCCTTCCTGTTGATGAACGGAACGACGGAGAAGGTCGCCCCCTCCGACATCTGCACGAAGAGGCTGAAGACGATGAGGGCGGGAATGGCCATGGCCAGCACCGGCATCTGCGAGAAGAGCATCAGGGCCAGCCCTTCGGCGAACAGGGCGATGAAGAGCCAGCGCACGCGTCCGGAGAGCCCCCACCGCCGGCCGAAGAGATCCCCGAGCGCGCCGCCGAGCGTTCGCGCAAAGACGTTCATGAGGCCGAAGACCATTGCCGCGGCGCCGGCCCATTGCACGGCCTGGACAGCGCTCATCGACGCGAAGAAGTCGAAGTAGTCGATGAAGTAGAGTGCGAGGACGTTGTTGACGGTGAGCTCGATCCCGAAGCACGCGCCGTAGATGACGAATAGCGCCCAGACCCGCGGGTCCTTCGAGGCCGCGGCGAACGATCCCTTCACGCTCTGCTTGGGCGGAAGCTTGCCGGCCGCGCGCAGCGCGCGGTAGTTGCCCTCCGGGGCATCCTGCGTCAGGAAGTAGTAGGCGACGCCGACCAGCGCGCACATCGCGCCGGCGATGACCATCGCCACCCGCCAGCCGGCCGCATCGCTCAGTCCGAGTCCGGGCAGGAACTGGATGTTCGTGAACGGGATGTAGGCGCCGACGGTGAGGATGCCGAGGACGATGGGCATGACGAGCTGCGTCACGCCGCCGCCGAGGTTGCCCCACCCCGCGGTGGTCGCGTTCGCGGTGCCGACCACGTTGGGGGCGAACATCACCGAGGTGTGGTACTGCGTGATGACGAACGACGCGCCGATGATGCCGATAAGCAACCGGAAGACGAGGAACGTCTGGAAGTCCTGCGCGAGGCCGATGCCCATCACCGGGAGGGAACCGAGGAGCAGGAGCCAGGTATAGGCCAACCGCGGCCCGATGCGGTCGCAGAGCCACCCGATGAGCAGCCGCGCGACCACGGTGATGGCGACGGAGCCGACGATCAGCCAGCCGATCTGCGACTGCGTCAGCGCCATCTCGTCGCGGACGATCTTCATGAGCGGCGCGATGCCGAACCAGGCGAAGAAGCAGAGGAAGAACGCGAACCACGTCATGTGGAACGCGCGCATCTGGGGCGTGTTGATGCTGAAGAGCCGAATCCGCGTTGCCTTGCTGCTGACTTCCATGACGGCGCCTCCGACGCGTGAGCGCGAATAGCCTGGCCGCCGTCGCCGGGCACGATCTCCGGCGCGGCGGCGTGTGCAGTTACCGAGGCCCCAAGCAAGAGTCGGGCCAGAATGGGCGCGGGGCAACGGTGAGAATCGACTTGCGGCAATGAATACGGGCTCGATCGCACGACGCAACCTGAGGAACCCCGCGGTCGGGTTGGATGCCGGGCTCAACAGGTGTGTCAGGTTTCGCTCTCGTGTGGACACATTTGTGGGCCGAAGCCGTGAGGGCTGCCCACTCTGCCCCTCTCGCAGCTCGACTCCGCGTCTCGATACGGACAGGAATGTAGGGGGCCAGAAGGAGCGTTCGACAAAACCGGGGTGGAGAAGTCGATGGACCCGACCCCTTCCGGCCGGCCTCGGCGCCGCGTGTCGTACCGCCGGTCGCCTGTCGATCCGGCGCGTCACCCGGGGCGTGATCGACTTCGGACGAGGAGAGCTGCCACGGCTCCCAGAGAGTTGGCACGCGACTTGATAGTCAACCGTGCATGCCAAGCCACGATTCGCTCGCCGTCATTCGGGGCGGGTATCGCCGTCCGGTAGCCCGCGGTCACGTCGTACCGACCGTCGTGCTCGGTGTCGCCGTTGCCCTCTCCGCGCCCGCCGCCGCGCAGTCCGGCGATGCCGGTCCGATCGCGGCCGGGCCCGCTCCGATCTCCACGACGATCTCCGCGACGGCCGACTCGGAGGCGCCGCCCGCTCGGGACCCGGCCCCGGCTCCGGCCGCCACGGACGCCCCGTCAGACCGCGGCGAGATCCTGCCGGGGCTCACCGTGAGCACGCAACTGCGCCTACGCAGCGAGAGCCGCCGCAACGCCCGGTTCGACAGCGCGCGCCCGGGCAACGACGAGGACTACCTTCTCTCCCGCTTCCGGGTCGGCCTGACGTGGGAGCCGAGCGAGCGGGTGACCGGGCTCGTCGAGCTGCAGGACGCCCGCATGCTGGGCGAGGAGGCGATCAGCGACACCCGCACGCCGAACATCTTCGCCGACCGGCTCGACATCCATCAGGCGTACCTCGACGTCGGCCTGCCCGGCCCTGCGGCCGTCCCGGTCTCCCTCCGGATCGGCCGCCAGAAGCTCTCGTACGGCTCCCAGCGGATGGTCTCGCCGCTCGAGTGGGTCAATACCGCCCGCGTGTTCGATGGTGCCCGGATCGCGATCGAGCCGGGCTCGGGCCGCAAGCTCGACGCCTTCGCCACGCGTCTCGTTCCCGTGAGCCCGACCGGCCTCAACGATCACCGGCCGACCGCGAGCCGGATGTTCAACAGCCAGTTGCACGGCATCTACTACACGGACGCGTCGCTCCTCGCGGGCGGTCGGGTGGAGGGCTACTGGCTGCTGCGCCGCGAGGCGCGCCTCGACGATGCCGTCCACACCGTCGGCGCCCGTATCGACGCCACCCGCGGCGCCTGGGCCTTCGACGGCGAGCTCGCCCGGCAGACCGGTCGTCACGGCGGTCTGCCCCACCGGGCCGCTCTCGTGCACGTGGGCGGATCGTTCACCGCGGAGCTGCCCGGCCGCCCGAAGCTCGGCGCGGCGTTCAACTACGGAAGCGGCGACGACGATCCGACCGACGGCATCCACGGGACCTTCGACCAGCTCTATCCGCTGGGCCACGCCTACTACGGCTACATGGACCTGTTCGCACTCCAGAACCTCCGCAATACGGAAGTGACGGTAGAGATCGCGCTCCCCGGCGACGCCAGGCTGCGCGTCGGCGTCCAGGACTTCGTGCTGGCCTCGCCGGGGTCCGACGCCTGGTACAACGTCGCCGGCGCGGTCGTCCACCGGGCCGCTGGCGAGAGGCACTCCGCGCACGCCGGCAACGAGATCGACGTCACGCTACGGGTCCCGTTGGGAAACGTCGGGATCGAGGTGGGCTACGGCCGCTTCTTCGGCGGTGCCTACCTGCGGGACGCGGACTTCGCACAGCGCACGGCGGATTTCCTCTACGTGCAGACGATGCTCGGCTTCTGACCACGCCGTGGCCGAGGATGGCGCGAGGCCGCTGCCACGCTCCTCAGTCGAGGCGGCCGGGGGAATCGCATAGATCCTGACCCGCGCGTGTTCTCGGTCGATGGCGGCGTGTTGTCGACCGTCTGCAGGCGCCCATCGTGCCGCCACCCTGGTCGCCCTCCGCGATTCCGGGGCGGCTCTTGATTTCAACGAGGTAGAAGCCCTTCGTCGACAGCACGAGCAGGTCGACCTCGTTGATCGAACCGTCGTCGGCGATGAACTCGAAGTTCGCCCCACGCGCGGTACGGGTCGTGATCGGGCAACCCGTCGCGTACGAAGGCGAGCGCGTCCCGCTCCCAGGGGAAGTCCGAGTCCGTGATCGCCTGCCAGCGGGGCGAGGTAGCTTCCATCACTCAAGGCGCCGGCCGTCAGCTCGACCAGACTCAGCGCGCATGGATTCTACGAGAGTCGGCATCCGACGTCCTCCGGTGAAGCGAAGCGCGGCGCCACCAACCACGGTACTTCGCCCGCCCCGCCGGTAAACTGTTACGAGGAGGGTCGACGATGCGAACCGGCTTGATCGCGTTGGTTGTCGCGCTGGCGTTCGCCGCCGGTTGTCAGGACGCCCCGCTGGACGATCTGCGGGGCGGTGCGCAGGAGGTGCTCGACGACGCGCGGAACCGGGTCGAGGCGATCGGCGAGCTCTCTACGGAGGAGCTCCGCGAGATCTGGGCCATCGAGTACCGCACCGTCGTCGTTGCCGACGCCGACATGGCGACCCTGGACGAGCGCCTGAACGCGGTGGGACTGCTATCACGTGAGCGAGGAGGCGGACGGCACGGTGTTCTACTTCAAGCGGCGGAAGTCGAACGCCCTCGCCCACCTGACGAACGTGCTCCGGCTGGGCGCGATCGCGTTCTAGGAGTCTGCGCCGTAGAACGGTGCAGGCTCCTGGCAGGGTTGGTTGGGCACCAGGCGGAGCCGTCAGGCGACGAATGGTGGGCTAGATTGTGGAACTTCCGCGCCGCAACGCGTGCGACGCAGGATGCTGGGACAGCGCGGAGTCTCAGCGCGCGGTGAGGGCGCGACAGGCGGGTCCGTGACCGTGCGACGGTCGTGGGTTCTCAGTCGCAGGCGATCAGCTTCCGGGCCGGGTTCGCCATGTTGGCCAGGATGCGCCACGTGCCGTCGACCTTGGCGAAG
>JAGWAJ010000024.1:39460-42244 GCA_021296475.1 Acidobacteriota bacterium | reverse complement strand
CGGAGTAGACGTCGGCGGCGATCACGTCCGTGCGTCGGGTGGAGAACGCTTCGATGTAGGCGTCCCATGCCGCGCGCACTTCTTCCTTCACCTCCGCCTCGGGCAGGTCCTGGGCGGCGAGCGCCGGAGCGAGGGACACGCTCAGCAGAAGGGCCAGGATGGTGGACGATGCGGCTCGTTCCGGCATGGGCTTCCTCGACTGTCGTTCCGGCGCGCCGGGTTCGCGAAAGGGTGATGGTGCGGAAGGGGGGATTTGAACCCCCATGAGCCATTGGCTCGCCAGCCCCTCAAGCTGGTGCGTCTGCCAGTTCCGCCACTTCCGCAAGTGGATGGGGAGCGACGGCGTCGCTCCCGCGGGCGCTACTGCGGTTCCTCGGCCGGAGTGCTCGCCGGCGGCGCGGGCACCGTCTCGGCCGCCGGGGCATCCGAGGTCTCGATTCCGCTTACGACCGACCCCGGCTCCTGCTGGCCCATGATGGCGAGCACGAGCGCGCCGATCATGAACATCGCGCCGAGGACGGTGGTGGCGCGCGTGAGGACGGTCGCGCCGGAGCGCGCGCCGAACGCGGCCTGCGTGCCGCCCCCGCCGCCGAACGCCGCCGCCACGTCGCCGCCCTTGCCCTGCTGCAGGAGCACGATCAGCACGAGCAACAGGCAAACGATGACGTACACGCCGGTGATTACCATCGCAAGCATAGCGAACGATTATAGCGCTGCCCGCCGCGCGGCGTCGACGATCTCCGCGAAGCTCCCCGGATCGAGGCTTGCGCCGCCGACGAGGGCGCCGTCGACGTCGGTCTGGCCGCCGATGGCCTCCGCGTTCGCCGGCTTGACGCTTCCGCCGTAGAGGAGCCGGCAGCGGTCCGCCGCCTCGTCGCCGCCGATCTCGGCGAGGCGCCGCCGGATGTGCGCGTGGGCGTCCTGGGCCTGGTCCGGCGTCGCCGTCCTACCGGTGCCGATCGCCCACACCGGCTCGTAGGCGACGACGAGGGCGGCGATCTCGGCCGGCGTCACGCCGGCCAGGCTGCCCTCGAGCTGGCGGCCGAGCACGGTCAGCGTCTCGCCTGCCTCCCGCTGGTCGAGCGTCTCCCCGACGCAGACGATCGGCGTGAGCCCGGCGTCGATCGCGGCCCGCGTCTTGCGGGCGACGACAGCGTCGTCTTCCCCGAAGAGCTGCCTTCGCTCGGAGTGCCCGAGGATGACGTGGGTGGCTCCGGCGTCCACGAGCATGCCCGCGCCGATCTCGCCGGTGAACGCCCCCTGGGAGGCCCAGTGAAGGTTCTGCCCGGCGACCGCGACCCGCGAGTTCCGGCAGGCGTCGGCGACTGCGGCGAGCGCCGTGAACGGAGGCGCGAGAACGATGTCGGCATCGGTGACGGCGGCCACACGAGGCGCGAACGCCGTCACGAAGCCGACGGCGTCCGGCACCGTCTTGTGCATCTTCCAGTTGGCAGCGAGCAGCGGTGTTCTCATGGGTCGGGCGGTCTCCTGCCGCAGCCGGGCCGCACGGTCCGGTGCTGGCGGTCTGCGGCGCAGGCGAGTTACGCGCCGGCCGAACTTCCAACGCTCCCGGTCAGGGCGCGCGCGCGGCGTCAGGCAGCGCGGCCACTCCCGGCAGCGTCCGGCCGCCGAGGAACTCGAGCGATGCGCCGCCGCCGGTCGAGATGTGCGTGATCCGGTCGCTCACGCCGGCCCGGGCGGCGGCGGCCACCGAATCGCCGCCGCCGATGACGGTCGTGCCCGCGCAGTCGGCCACGGCGCGGGCGACGGCGACCGTGCCGGCGGCGAACGCGTCGATCTCGAACACGCCCATCGGGCCGTTCCAGACGATCGTCCGGGAGCCGGCGATTGCCTCGGCGAAGGCCCGCCGGGTGCCCGCACCGATGTCTACTCCGATGCGCCCGCCGATGGCCGGGTCGTCGACGGGAAGCTCGTCGTGCGCGGCGTCCGCTGCGATGCGGTCGGCGACGACGTGGTCGGTGGGCAGGGCGAGCCGCACGCCGCGCTCGGCCGACGCGCGCTCGACGCGGCGGGTTGCGTCGAGCAGGTCGGGCTCGACCAGCGAGCCGCCGACCGGCAGCCCGCGCGCCCGGAAGAAGGTGTAGGCCATCGCCCCGCCGACGAGGAGCGCGTCGACGCGTCCGAGGAGATTCTCGATCACCTCGAGCTTGCCCGAGACCTTCGCGCCCCCCAGGACCGCCGTGAACGGCCGCGCCGGCGACGCGAGCAGCGCGCCGAGGTGCTCGAGCTCGCTCGCCAGCAGCAGGCCGGCGCCGGCTTCGGCTACGAGCGGCACGATGCCGGCGGTGGAGGCATGCGCCCGATGCGCGGCTCCGAACGCGTCGTTGACGTAGACGTCGACCGGCGCCGCGAGCTCGCGGGCGAAGTCGGGGTCGTTCCGTTCCTCCCCGGCGTGGAACCGGAGGTTCTCCAGCAGGGTGACGCCGCCCGCGCCGGCGTCCTCGATCGCCTGCCGGGCCGCGGGACCGATGGCATCCGCGGCCAGAGTTACCGGGCGGTCGAGCAGCTCCCTCAGCCGCGCCGCGACCGGGGCGAGGCCGAAGGCCGGCTTGACGACCCCCTTCGGCCGGCCGAGATGGGAGGCCAGGACGAGCGTGGCGCCGCGCTCGAGCGCCAGCCGCAGCGTCGGGAGCGCGGCGCGGATGCGCGTGTCGTCGGCCACCTCGCCGCCGGCGAGCGGCACGTTGAAGTCGACGCGCACGAAGACGCGCCGGCCGGCGAGGTCGAGATCACGGATGGAGCGCTTGCGCACGGCCGGTGAGC